>NZ_JALPSX010000015.1:0-74243 GCF_023217995.1 Agromyces sp. C10
AGCACCTCGCCGACGACGTGCACGCGCACGTCGTTCGTGGTGCCGGGGATTCCGGGAGGCGAACCCGAGATGATGACGACCTTCTCGCCCGCCTCGGCCTTGCCGGTCTTCGCGAGCACCTCGTCGACCTGGCCGACCATCTGGTCCGTGTGGGTGACGCGCTCGACCACGAACGACTCGACGCCCCAGTTGAGGGCCATGCGGCGACGGATGGCGGGATAGGGCGTGAACGCGAGGATCGGGATGTTCGACCGGAGTCGCGTCATCCGTCGCACCGACTCGCCCGACTCGGTGAACACGCACAGGTACTTCGCCTCGACGAAGTCGGCGACCTCGACCGCGGCCAGCGTGATCGCGCCGGCCTGGGTGCGCGGCTTCGTGCCGAGCGGCGGGATGCGCTCGAGTCCGTGCTTCTCGGTGGACTCGATGATGCGGGCCATGGTCTTGACGGTCTGCACCGGGTACTCGCCCACGCTCGTCTCGCCCGAGAGCATGACCGCGTCGGCGCCGTCGAGGATGGCGTTCGCGACGTCCGAGGTCTCGGCGCGCGTGGGGACCGGCGAGTGGGTCATCGACTCGAGCATCTGCGTGGCCACGATCACCGGCTTCGCGAGCCGGCGGGCGATCTCGATGGCGCGCTTCTGCACGATCGGCACCGCCTCGAGGGGCAGTTCGACGCCGAGGTCGCCACGGGCCACCATCACGCCGTCGAACGCCTCGACGATGCCCTCGAGGGCGTCGACGGCCTGCGGCTTCTCGATCTTGGCGATGACCGGGAGGCGGCGGCCCTCCTCGGACATGATCTCGTGCACCCGGTCGATGTCGGCGGCGTTGCGCACGAACGACAGCGCGATGAGGTCGGCGCCGAGCTTCAGGGCCCAGCGCAGGTCGGCCTCGTCCTTCTCGGACAGCGCCGGCACGTTCACGGCCACGCCGGGGAGGTTGATGCCCTTGTTGTTCGACACCGGACCCGCGACGACGACCTTCGTGGTGACGACCGTGCCGTCGGTCTCGAGCACCTCGACCCGCACCTTGCCGTCGTCGATCAGCAGGTGGTCGCCCGCCTCGACGTCGTGCGGCAGGCCCTTGAAGGTGGTGCCGACGATCTCCTTCGTGCCGAGGATCTCCTCGGTCGTGATCTTGAAGATGTCGCCCTCGGCGAGCTCGTGCGGGCCGTCGGCGAACTTGCCCAGGCGGATCTTCGGCCCCTGGAGGTCGACCAGCACGGCCACGGCGCGCCCCGAGTCGTTCGCCGCCTTCCGGACGTTCTGGTAGACGCCCTCGTGCACGTCGTAGCTGCCGTGGCTGAGGTTCATCCGGGCGACGTCGATGCCGGCGTCGATGATCGCGCGGATCTGCTCGTAGCTGGACGTTGCCGGCCCGAGCGTGGCGACGATCTTCGCTCTTCTCATGTGGTGTGTGCTCCAGGGGGTTCGCGCGCCGTAGCGCTGGATACGGACTCGTCAGGCGCCCGCGGCGCCGGTCAGACGGCGAAGGCTCGCGCCGTCGCGGGAATGGGACTCGGCAGCTGCGTCTCACCTTCAAGGTACCGGTCGACGGATGCCGCCGCAGCGCGTCCCTCGGCGATCGCCCAGACGATCAGCGACTGGCCGCGACCGGCATCGCCCGCGACGAACACGCCCGGCTCGGCCGTGGCGTAGTCGGCGTCGCGCGCGAAGTTGCCTCGGTCGGAGGCCTGCAGGCCGAGCTGGTCGTGCGCGGCATCCGTCTCGGGGCCGGTGAAGCCGAGGGCCAGCAGCACGAGGTCGGCCGGGATCTCGCGCTCGGTGCCGGCCTTCGGGACCCGGCGGCCGTCGAGGTACTCGGTCTCCGCCACGCGGATCGCACGGACCTCGCCGGCGTCGTTCGCGAGGAACTCGACGGTCGACGCGAGGTACTGGCGCTGGCCGCCCTCCTCGTGGGCGCTCTGCACCTCGAACAGCGTCGGGTGCATCGGCCACGGCTGCTCCGCGGGCCGCGTCGGGCTGGGCTGCTTGCCGATCGCGAGGTTCGTGACCGAGAGGGCGCCCTGCCGGTGCGCGGTGCCGATGCAGTCGGCGCCCGTGTCACCGCCGCCGAGGACGACGACGTGCTTGCCCTCGGCCGTGATCTGGTCGAAGACGTCCTCGCCGGCGACCCGGCGGTTCGCCTGGGTCAGGTACTCCATGGCGAAGTGGACGCCGGGCAGGTCGCGGCCCGGGATCGGCAGGTCGCGCGGCACGAGCGCACCCGTGGCGACCACGACGGCGTCGTAGCGGCGCCGGAGCTCGTCCCACGAGAGGTCGACGCCGATCTCGACGCCGGCACGGAAGCGCGTGCCCTCGGCCGTCATCTGCGCGAGGCGGGCGTCGAGGTGCTTCTTCTCCATCTTGAAGTCGGGGATGCCGTAGCGCAGCAGGCCGCCGATGCGGTCGTCGCGCTCGTACACGGCGACCGTGTGACCGGCCCGGGTGAGCTGCTGGGCGGCGGCGAGTCCCGCCGGGCCCGACCCGACGACAGCCACGGTCTTGCCGGTGAGGCGACCGGGCGGCTGCGGCTGCACCCAGCCGTTGCCGAACGCCTGGTCGATGATCGAGACCTCGACCTGCTTGATCGTCACCGCAGGCTGGTTGATGCCGAGCACGCAGGCGGACTCGCACGGGGCCGGGCAGAGGCGTCCGGTGAACTCCGGGAAGTTGTTCGTGGCGTGCAGCCGCTCGATGGCCGCGCGGCCCTCGCCGCGCCACATCAGGTCGTTCCACTCGGGGATGAGGTTGCCGAGCGGGCAGCCCTGGTGGCAGAACGGGATGCCGCAGTCCATGCAGCGTCCGGCCTGCCGCCGCACCTGGGCGGGGTCGCCCTGCTCGTAGACCTCTTTCCAGTCCATGATCCGCACCGGCACGGGCCGCCGCTTGGGCAGTTCGCGCTCGGTGACCTTCAGAAAGCCCTTCGGGTCAGCCACCCGTCACCTCCAGGATTCGCGTCCAGACGACGTCGCCGTCGGGGTCCAGCCCCTCGTCGACCGCCGCTTGGCGGGTGCGGAGGACCGCGGCGTAGTCGCGCGGAAGCACCTTGGTGAAGCGGTCGAACGCGACGGCACCCTCGGCGAGGAGCGCCGCGGCGACTGCGGAGTCGGTGTGCTCGAGGTGCTGCTCGAGCAGGTCGCGGACGATCTCGTGGTCGGCGCTGCCCAGGGGGTGCAGCTCGAGTTCGCCGCTCGAGAGCGCTTCGCGGTTCACGCGCGCCTCGGCGAGGTCGAGCACGTACGCCGTGCCGCCCGACATGCCCGCGCCCAGGTTGCGGCCGGTGCCGCCGAGGATGAGCGCGAGGCCGCCGGTCATGTACTCGAGCGCGTGGTCGCCCACGCCCTCGACGACCGCCGTGGCGCCGGAGTTCCGGACGAGGAAGCGCTCCCCCACGATGCCGCGGATGAACATGCTGCCCCGGGTCGCGCCGTAGCCGATGACGTTGCCGGCGATGACGTTCCGCTCGGCGACGAAGCCGGCCTCGCGCGACGGACGCACGATCACCTGACCGCCGGACAGGCCCTTGCCGACGTAGTCGTTCGAGTCGCCCTCGAGTCGGAGGGTGATGCCGCTCGGCAGGAACGCGCCGAACGACTGCCCGGCCGAACCGGTCAGCGTGACGTCGATCGAGCCGGTGGGCAGGCCCTCCGCGCCGTGCCGGACGGTGACCTCGTGGCCGAGCATGGTGCCGACCGCCCGCTCGGTGTTCTTGATCGGCAGGGTGATCTCAACGCGACCGCCCTGCTCGAGGACGAGGGCGCTGCGCCGGATGAGCTCGTTGTCGAAGTGCTCCTCGAGCTCGTGGTCCTGCGCACGGAAGTTGCGACGCGGCTCGGAGCCGGAGAAGTCCGGACCCACGAGCACGGGCGTGAGGTCGAGTCCCGACGCCTTCCAGTGGGCGACGGCGCGGTCGACGTCGAGCAGCTCGCGCCGGCCGATGACCTCGTCGAGCGAGCGGTAGCCGAGCTCCGCGAGGTACTCCCGCACCTCCTGCGCGATGAACTCGAAGAAGTTCACGACGAACTCGGGCTTGCCCGTGAACCGCTTGCGCAGCTCGGGGTTCTGCGTCGCGACGCCGACCGGGCACGTGTCGAGGTGGCAGACGCGCATCATGACGCAGCCCTCGACGATGAGCGGAGCCGTCGCGAAGCCGAACTCCTCGGCGCCGAGCAGGGCGCCGATGACGACGTCGCGACCGGTCTTCAGCTGCCCGTCGACCTGCACGACCACGCGGTCGCGCATGCCGTTCAGCATGAGCGTCTGCTGCGTCTCGGCGAGGCCGAGCTCCCACGGGGTGCCCGCGTGCTTCAGCGAGTTCAGCGGGCTCGCGCCCGTGCCGCCGTCGTGGCCGGAGACGAGGATGACATCCGCCAGCGCCTTCGCCGTACCCGCCGCGACCGCGCCGATGCCCGACTGGCTGACCAGCTTCACGTGGATGCGGGCCTTCGGGTTCGCGCGCTTCAGGTCGAAGATCAGCTGCTTGAGGTCTTCGATCGAGTAGATGTCGTGGTGCGGCGGCGGCGAGATGAGGCCGACGCCCGCGGTCGCGTGGCGGGTCCGGGCCACCCACGGGTAGACCTTGGTCGGCGGGAGCTGCCCGCCCTCGCCGGGCTTGGCGCCCTGTGCGAGCTTGATCTGGATGTCGTCGGCGTTCGTGAGGTACATGCTCGTCACGCCGAAGCGGCCGGAGGCCACCTGCTTGATCGCGCTGCGCCGCTCCGGGTCGAGGAGTCGCTCCAGGTCCTCGCCGCCCTCGCCGGTGTTCGACTTCGCGCCGAGCCGGTTCATGGCGATCGCGAGCGTCTCGTGCGCCTCCTTCGAGATGGAGCCGTAGCTCATCGCGCCCGTGGAGAACCGCTTCACGATCGACTCGACCGGCTCGACCTCGTCGATCGGCACCGGCGGGCGGACGCCCGTGCGGAGCGCGAACATGCCGCGCAGGGTCATGAGCTGCTCGGCCTGCGAGTCGACCATGTGCGTGTACTCGCGGAAGATGTCGTAGCGGCGATTGCGCGTCGAGTGCTGCAGGCGGAAGACCGTCTCGGGGTTGAACAGGTGCGGCGACCCGTCGCGGCGCCACTGGTACTCGCCACCGGTCTGCAGCCGCTCGTGGGCGCGGACCGCGGCATCCGCCGGGTAGGCCACCTGGTGCCGGGCGAGGTTCTCCCGAGCGATGACCTCGATGCCGACGCCGCCGAGCTTCGAGGTGGTCCCGGTGAAGTACTCGTCGATGAACTCCTGCGAGAGCCCGACTGCCTCGAACGCCTGCGCGCCCGCGTACGACGAGATCGTCGAGATGCCCATCTTCGACATGATCTTCAGCACGCCCTTGCCGAGCGCGGTGATGACGTTCCGCACCGCCTGCTCGGGCGTGACGCCCGCGAGCGTGCCCGAGCGGACGAGGTCCTCGCAGGACTCCATGGCGAGGTACGGGTTCACGGCGGAGGCGCCGTAGCCGACGAGGAGCGCCACGTGGTGCACCTCGCGCACGTCGCCGGCCTCGACCACGAGACCGACCTTCATGCGGGTCTCGGAGCGGATGAGGTGGTGGTGCACCGCCGACAGCATGAGCAGCGACGGGATCGGCGCGAGGTCCTTGGTCGAGTCGCGGTCGCTCAGCACGATGAACGAGGCGCCCTCGTCGATGGCCTCGTCGACCTCGCGAGCGAGCTCCTCGAGGCGCGCGCGCAGGCCGTCGGGTCCGTCGTCGACGCGGTACAGCCCGCGCAGCGTCCGGGTGGCGCGCGCGCCCGACGGCGAGGTCATGTGCACGATCTTCGCCAGCTGGTCGTTGTCGATCACCGGGAAGTCGAGCGAGACCTGACGCGCGTGCTCGGCGCCCGCGGCGAGCAGGTTCCGCTCGGGTCCGAGCGACGTCGACAGCGAGGTCACGACCTGCTCGCGGATCGAGTCGAGCGGCGGATTGGTGACCTGGGCGAACTGCTGCGTGAAGTAGTCGAAGAGCAGCCGCGGACGCTCGGAGAGCACCGCGATCGGGGTGTCGGATCCCATCGCGCCGAGCGGCTCCTGACCGGTCGCCGCCATCGGCGCGAGGAGGATCTTCACCTCCTCTTCCGTGTAGCCGAAGGTGCGCTGACGGCGGTTGACGGATGCCGGCGGGTGCACGATGTGCTCGCGCTCGGGCAGGTCGGAGAGGCGGATGCGGCCCTCGTCGAGCCACTCCCCCCAGGGTGCGGATGCCGCGAGCTCGGACTTGATCTCGTCGTCCTCGATGAGGCGGCCGGCCTCGGTGTCGACGAGGAACATGCGGCCGGGCTGCAGGCGGCCCTTCCGCACGATGCGCTTCTGCGGCAGGTCGAGCACGCCGATCTCGCTCGCCAGCACGACGAGCCCGTCGTCGGTCACGACGTACCGGCCGGGCCGGAGGCCGTTGCGGTCGAGCGTCGCGCCGACGAGGCTGCCGTCGGTGAACACGATCGCGGCGGGGCCGTCCCACGGCTCCATGAGCATCGAGTGGTACTCGTAGAACGCCCGGCGCGCCGGATCGATCTCGGCCTGCTTCTCCCACGCCTCGGGGACCATCATCATCACCGCGTGCGGCAGGCTGCGGCCGGCGAGGGTGAGCAGCTCGACGACCTCGTCGAACGAGGCCGAGTCGCTCGCGCCGGGCGTCACGATCGGCATGAGCGGGTCGAGCTCGCCGAGCAGCTCCGACTCCAGCTGCGACTGCCGGGCGCGCATCCAGTTGCGGTTGCCCTGGATGGTGTTGATCTCGCCGTTGTGCGCGATCATCCGGAACGGCTGTGCGAGCGGCCACGAGGGGAACGTGTTCGTGGAGTACCGGGAGTGGACCAGGGCAAGCTTGGAGGCGAACCGCTCGTCGGAGAGGTCGGGATAGAACGGCTCGAGCTGGAGCGTGGTGACCATGCCCTTGTAGACGAGCGTGCGGCTGGAGAGGGACGCGAAGTAGAGCTCGAGCTCGCGCTCGGCGCGCTTGCGCAGACGGAAGGTGAGACGGTCGAGCGCGATCCCGGCGAGGTGCTCGCCCTCGGCCGTGTTCGCCGAGCTCCGCACGTAGAGCTGCTGCACGACGGGCATCGCCGCGCGGGCCAGCGTGCCGAGTTCCTCGGGGCGCACCGGCACCTCGCGCCATCCGAGCACCTCGAGGCCCTCGGATGCCGCGATGCGCTGCAGCTGCTGCTTCACCGTCGACCGCGCGGTGGGGTCGACGGGCAGGAACGCGTTGCCCACGGCGTACGCGCCCGCGGGGGGCAGCGGAAAGTCGACGACCTCGCGGAGGAACGCGTCGGGCACCTGGGTGATGATGCCGGCGCCGTCGCCCGTACCCGCGTCGGAGCCGACCGCACCGCGGTGCTCGAGGTTGCGCAGGCTGTCGAGCGCCGCCTGGATGATGTCGTGACCGGCGGTGCCGCGCAGCGTCGCCACCATGGCGAGCCCGCAGGCGTCCTTCTCGTCGGCGGGGTCGTACATGCCCTGGGCGGGCGGCGTCAGACCGAACCGGGAGTGGGGAGGGGAAAGCGACACGTTGGACCGTCCTCGGTATCTCGTTAGGCAGCGGGGACGACGTCGGCCCACGGAGGGAGGTTCACGGCGCGAGGTGCGGCGCCGAGTCGGAGAACGCGGTGTGGTGGCGTGGCCTACGCGGAGGCCGAGCGGCTCGAGCTTGTGGCTGCCGGCTCGCCGGGTGCGTTCTCACCCTCGACGCCTTCGTCGAGAGAGTCGGAGTCGGACTCGGTGTCGTCCGAGTCTACCTCAGCATCCGCGGGCCTCCATTCACGGCCCGGGCGGTAGACGCTCGGCTCGATGCCGGGGTGCCGGCGTCGCTGCACGAGGATGATGACGAGGCCGATGATGATCGCCGCGAACGACGCCCAGACGTTCGACCGGATGCCGAGGAACATCTCGCTCGGGTCGACGCGGATGGTCTCGAACACCGCGCGTCCCGCGCCGTACCAGATGAGGTAGGCGCCGAACATCATGCCCCAGCGGAGGCGGAAGAAGCGCTCGAGCCCGAGGAGCACGGCGACGCCGACGAGGTTCCACACGATCTCGTAGAGGAACGTCGGGTGGAACAGGGTGCCCTCGGCGAGGCCCTGCGGCCACGCCGGGTTGTCGGAAGGGATCTCGAGGCCCCAGGGCAGGTCGGTCGGCCAGCCGTAGAGCTCGGCGTTGAACCAGTTGCCGAGCCGGCCGATCGCCTGGGCGACGAGGAGACCCGGCGCGAGCGCGTCGGCGAAGGACCAGAAGCGGAGGCCGGTCAGGCGGCAGGCGATGATGACGCCGACGGCACCGCCGATGAGCGAACCGTAGATCGCGTTGCCGCCCTCCCAGATCGCGATGATGCGCCACAGTTCCTGGCCCGCGAAGTAGTCGTCGGGGTGGGTGAGGACGTGGTACAGGCGAGCGCCGACGATGCCGAGCGGCACGGCCCACAGCACGACATCGAGCACGATGCCCGGTTCGGCGCCGCGCTTGGTGAGGCGGCGCGAGGTCATGATCGTCGCGATGATGATGCCCGCGAGGATGAACAGCGCGTACATCTGGATGTTCAGCGTGCCCCACGGGACCGGGATCTCGAGGGTGCGCCACTCCGGGTCTGGAGTCGGGATGCTGAGCGGTGCGAACACGCCGGCGTCTGCCTTTCGTCGATGGTGCGGGGGCGCCGCGCGCGGCGGCCCCGTCGAGACTACTTCACTTCCGGGCGGTGCCGCGCGCGAGCTCGGCCGCGAGCGCGCCGGCCGCCTCGACCCCGCCGTCGGCGAGGGCCTTCACGAGCGCGGATCCCACGATCGCGCCCTCCGCGTACTCGAGCACCTCGGCCACCTGCTCGGCGGTCGAGATGCCGAGACCCACGCAGCTCGCCTCGGCGCCCGCCTCGCGGAGTCGCCCGACGAGGCCGCGGGCGGCCTGGTCGACGTCGGTCCGGGCGCCGGTGATGCCCATGGTCGAGACCGCGTACACGAAGCCGCGGCTCGCCTCGACCGCCTGGCGGATCCGGGCGTCGGTCGACGAGGGCGCCGCGAGGAACACCCGGTCCAGGCCGGTGCGCTCGGAGGCGGCGAGCCAGTCGCCGGCCTCGTCGGGGATGAGGTCGGGCGTGATCAGCCCGGCTCCACCGGCGGCGGCGAGGTCGTCGGCGAACCGGTCGACGCCGTACTGCACGACGGGGTTCCAGTAGGTCATCACGAGGACGGGTGCGTCGACCCGCTCGGTGACCCGGCGCACCGCCTCGAACCCGTGCGCGAGGCGGAAGCCGTTCGCGAGCGCCTGCACGGTCGCGGCCTGGATGACCGTGCCGTCCATGACCGGGTCGGAGTACGGGAGTCCGAGCTCGAGCACGTCGACGCCGTTCTCGACCAGGGCGACGGCCGCCTCGACGCTCTCGTCCAGCGTGGGGAAGCCGACCGGGAGGTAGCCGATGAGCGCGCCGGCGGCCTCCTCGTTGCGGCGACGGATGACGGCGCCCACGTTCCTCATTCGGCGCTCCCGTCGAGCAGCTCGAAGTAGCGCGCGGCGGTCTCCATGTCCTTGTCGCCGCGCCCGGAGAGGTTCACGAGGATCGTGGCGTCGCGGCCGAGCTCACGACCGAGGTCGAGCGCGCCGGCGAGGGCGTGGGCCGACTCGATGGCCGGGATGATGCCCTCGGTACGGGAGAGGAGGCGAAGGGCCTGCATCGCCGCGTCATCGGTGATCGGCAGGTAGGTGGCCCGGCCGAGTGCGGCGAGCCAGGAGTGCTCGGGGCCGACGCCCGGGTAGTCGAGACCGGCGGAGATCGAGTGCGACTCGATGGTCTGGCCGTCCTCGTCCTGCAGGAGGTAGCTGCGCGCGCCGTGGAGCACGCCCGGACGCCCCTTCGAGATGGTCGCCGCGTGTCGGGGCGTGTCGACGCCGTCGCCGCCGGCCTCGAAGCCGTACAGCGCGACGTCGGCGTCGTCGAGGAACGCGTGGAAGATGCCGATCGCGTTGGATCCGCCGCCCACGCAGGCCGCGACGGCGGTGGGCAGGCCGCCCGTCAGGTCGATGACCTGCTGGCGCGCCTCCTCGCCGACGATCGCCTGGAAGTCGCGGACCATCTCGGGGAACGGGTGCGGACCCGCCACCGTGCCGAAGATGTAGTTGGTGGTCTCGACGTTCGTGACCCAGTCGCGCATCGCGTCGTTGATCGCGTCCTTCAGGGTGCGCGAACCGGTCTTGACGGGGATGACCTCGGCGCCGAGGAGGCGCATGCGCGCGACGTTCAGCGCCTGGCGCTCGGTGTCGACCTCGCCCATGTAGATCGTGCACTCCAGGCCGAACAGCGCCGCCGCCGTCGCGGTCGCCACGCCGTGCTGGCCCGCACCCGTCTCGGCGATGACGCGCTTCTTGCCGATGCGGCGCGTGAGCAGCGCCTGGCCGAGCACGTTGTTGATCTTGTGGGATCCGGTGTGGTTCAGGTCCTCGCGCTTGAGGATGATCCGGGCACCGCCCGCGTGCTCCGCGAAGCGGGGCACCTCGGTGATGATCGAGGGCCGGCCGGTGTAGCTCCGGCCGAGCTCGGCGAGCTCCTCGCCGAAGGCCGGGTCGAGCTTCGCGAGGGTGTACGCCTCGGACAGCTCGTCGAGTGCCGCCACCAGCGACTCGGGGACGAAGCGTCCGCCGAACTCGCCGAAGTACGGCCCGGTCTGGGCACGAAGGGCCATGTCACACCGCCATGAATGCAGAGAGGTTCGAGATGGGGTCGCCCGTGACGAGCGCCTCGCCCACGAGCACGGCATCGGCGCCCGCGGCACGATAGTGCGCGACATCCGCCGCCGTCAGCACCGCCGACTCGGCCACCCGGATCGCCCCCTCGGGGAACCGATCGGCGAGTCGCCCGAACAGGTCGCGGTCGAGCTCGAAGGTGGTCAGGTCGCGCGCGTTGACGCCGATGAGCCGGGCGCCGAGCTGCGCGGCGCGGTCGAGTTCGTCGGCGGAGTGCGTCTCGACGAGCGCGGTCATGCCGAGCTCGGTGATCAGCGCGTACAGTTCGCGCAGCGTGTCGTCGTCGAGCGCGGCGACGATGAGCAGCACCAGGTCGGCACCGGCCGCGCGGGCTTCGAAGACCTGGTACGGGGTGGCGATGAAGTCCTTGCGCAGCACGGGCAGCGAGACCGCCTGCCGCACCGACTCGAGGTCGGCGAGCGAGCCGCCGAACTTGCGCCCCTCGGTCAGCACGCTGATCGCGCTCGCGCCGCCCAGTTCGTACGTGCGGGCGAGCGCGGCGGGGTCGTCGATGGCCGCGAGCGAACCGCGCGAGGGGCTCGACCGCTTGATCTCGGCGATGACCTTCACGTGCTGCGCCGGACGGAGCGCGGCGAGGGCGTCGATTGCCGCGGGACGGGCCAGCGCGGCCGCCTCGACCTCGGCGAGGGGCCGTTCGGCGCGCCGGGACTCGGCGTCGGCGACCGCGTTCGCAGTGAGCTCGGCGAGCACGCGTCAGTGCGCCTTGGGCGCGACCTTGGCGCCGTCGACGCCGTAGCCCGCCTTCGCGAGCGCCCAGCCGACGATCGCTCCGAGCACGAGCAGGCCGGCGGCCGCCCACACGAGCCACTGCACGTCGAGGAAGAACGCGACGGTGCCGATCGCGAACGCGATGAGCATGATCGTCACGGCGGTCCATGCCGCGGGCGAGTGTCCGTGGCCGGGCTCAGCGTGCTCAGTGCTCATGGTGCTCCTTCTGTGCGATGGGGGTCGTGGAGAGTCTACCGGGTGCGGCCGGGTGCCTCGTGGCCGTCGCCCGTGCCCTCGGCGTCGTCGGGAGTCGGCTCCGTCTCGCCGGCGGTGGGGTCGTCGCCGCGGCTGAGCCCGTCCCAGTCGTCGACGGCCCGGTCCGAGGCGGGCACTCCGCCGCGCGGGGCGTCGGGCGTCAGTCGCGCGCCGCCGCCGTATCGGCGCGACGTCGGCCAGGTGCGGCCCGTGACGATCACCACGAGGCCCGCCACGGCGATGAGGACGCCGCCGAGGATCGCGGCGAACGGCCACGCCGAGGCGGCGACGCCGGCGACGAGCTCGGCGGTCGGCTCCGCGCCCGCCACGCCCGTGGCCTCGGCGACGGCGGGGGCCACGGCCCGGACCGGGTCGCCGAGTGCGAGGGCGGACGCGAGGACGACGCTTCCGCCGAGGGCGAGGGCGAGCAGGCCGAGCACCACCCGGATCACGGGCCCCGCGATCGCGAGGGCTCCGGCCAGTGCGAGCCCCGCCAGCGCGAGCGCGGCGAGCGCCGGCGAGGCGACCGCTCCCCCGACCTCGAGTGCGGTCGCTCCGCCGGCGGTGGCCTGGCCGTCGACGAGCCGCGCGGTGAACCAGGTCTGGCTCCACGCGAGCAGGGCGAGGCCCGATCCGGCCAGCAGGCCGAGGATCGCGGGCAGCTTCATCCGCTCGGGGCGCATGCGCTCAGCCCACCCGCCGCATCGCGTTCGCGACGGCGACGGCGCGCAGCGGCGCCGCCGCCTTGTTGACCGACTCCTGGTACTCCGACTCGGGGTCGGAGTCGGCGACGAGGCCGCCGCCGGCCTGCACGCGTGCGATGCCGCCCGAGATGGTCGCGGTGCGGATCGCGATGGCGAGGTCGGCATCGCCGCCGAAGCCGAAGTAGCCGACGACGCCCCCGTACAGGCCCCGTTGGGCCGGTTCGAGCTCGTCGATGATCTCGAGGGCTCGCGGCTTCGGCGCGCCGGAGAGCGTGCCCGCGGGGAAGGTCGCGCGGAACACGTCGACCGCGTTCGCGTCGTCGCGGAGGTCGCCCTCGACCGACGAGACGAGGTGCATGATGTGGCTGAACCGCTCGACACGCATGAACTCGGTCACCTCGACGCTGCCGGCGGTGCACACCTTGGCGAGGTCGTTGCGGGCGAGGTCGACGAGCATGAGGTGCTCGGCCTGCTCCTTCGGATCGGCGATGAGCTCGGCCTCGAGGTCGGCGTCGTCCTCGGGCGTCCCGCCGCGCGGCTTCGACCCGGCGATCGGGTGGGTGTACACCCGGCCGTCCTCGACCTTGACGAGCGCCTCGGGCGACGAGCCGACGATCCAGTACGGTTCGCCGGTCGGGGCCTCGAGGTGCAGCAGGTACATGTACGGACTCGGGTTGAGGCTGCGCAGCACCCGGTAGACGTCGATCGGGTCCGCCGTGGCATCCTGCTCGAACCGCTGCGACACCACGACCTGGAAGATGTCGCCCTCGTGGATGTAGTGCTTCGAGCGCTCGACCGCCGCGAGGAAGTCGACCTTCTCGGTGCGGTGACGCGGTTCCGGCGCGCGCGCCAGGTCGATCTCGGCGAGGTGGGCCTCGGCGGGCGTCGCGAGCGACTCCTGCATGCGGTCCAGGCGGGCCTGCGCGTCCGCCCACAGCGTCTCGGCGGGCTCCTCGCGATCGTTCAGGACGGATGCCACGAGCTGGACGGTGCCCGTGCGGTGGTCGATGACGACGAGCTCGGAGACGAACGAGAACGCCTGCCCGGGCATCGCGTAGTCCGCCGGCGGCCGGTTCGGCAGGTGCTCGATCTGCCGGATCGCCTCCCAGCCGATGAAGCCGACGAGCCCGCCGGTGAGGGGCGGCGCACCGGGCACGTCCTCGGTCGCCCAGCGCTCGTGGACCGCTTCGAGGGCGGCGAGCGGGGCCCGGTCCCCGGACGCCTCGCCCAGGGCGCGCTCGCGCGACATGCCGTAGTCGAGCCACTCGACCGCACCGTCGCGCTCCGTGAGCACGCCGTACGAGCCCGCGCCGACGAACGAGTAGCGCGACCAGATGCCGCCCTGCTCGGCCGACTCGAGGAGGAACGTGCCGGGCCGGCCCCCCGCCAGCTTGCGGTAGATGCCGACCGGCGTCTCGCCGTCGGCGAAGAGCTCGCGCACGACCGGCACGACACGGCGTCCCTGCAGCAGGGCGGTGAAGTCGTCGAGGCGCGTGGTCGCGGTTCGGGCGGCCGTCATGGGGTTCCTCCGTCGCGGGCGGGTCCGTCGGGGTGGCCGACGACGACGTCGAGCGGGTCGCCGTCCCAGCAGGTGCGGGTTCCGGTGTGGCAGGCCACGCCGACCTGCTCGACCTTGACCAGCAGCACGTCGGCGTCGCAGTCGAGCGCCGCGGACCTGACGTACTGCGCGTGTCCGGAGGTGTCGCCCTTGCGCCAGTACTCCTGCCGCGACCGCGACCAGAAGGTGACCCGGCCCTCGGTGAGCGTGCGGCGCATCGCCTCGCGGTCCATCCAGCCGAGCATGAGCACCTCGCCGGTGTCCCACTGCTGGATGATCGCGGGCAGCAGTCCGTCGCGGTCGAACGCGGCCCGGTCCACCGCGGTGGCATCCGGCGCCCAGCGCTCGGTCTCCGACTCGAGCTCCTCGTCGCCTGCGTAGGTCATCGGACGGTCCTCCCGTCGGCCTCGAGGGCGCGCTTCACCTCGCCGATGGTGAGCTCGCCGTTGTGGAACACGGATGCCGCGAGCACGGCGTCGGCTCCCGCCGCGATCGCCGGAGCGAAGTGTTCGAGCGCGCCGGCGCCGCCGGAGGCGATCACGGGCACGGAGGACAACTCGTGCATCAGCCCGACGAGCTCGAGGTCGAAGCCGGCCTTGGTGCCGTCGGCGTCGATCGAGTTCACGAGCAGTTCGCCCGCGCCGAGCTCGATCGCCCGGCGGGCCCACTCGAGCGCGTCGAGGTCGGTCTCGGAGCGGCCGCCGTGCGTCGTGACGACGAAGCCCGACGCAGTGCGGTCGGATCGCTTGACGTCGAGCGAGAGCACGCACACCTGCGCGCCGAACCGGTCGGCGATCTCGGCGATGAGCTCCGGCCGCGCGATCGCGGCGCTGTTCACGCCGATCTTGTCGGCACCGTGGCCGAGCAGCCGCGCGACGTCGTCGGTCGAGCGCACGCCGCCGCCCACGGTGAGCGGGATGAACACCTGCTCGGCGACGCGCTGCACCATGTCGTACGTCGTCGACCGGTCGTCCACCGTCGCGGTGACGTCGAGGAAGGTCAGCTCATCGGCGCCCTGCGCGGCGTACTTCGCCGCGAGCTCCACGGGGTCGCCCGCGTCGCGCAGGTTGAGGAAGTTCACGCCCTTGACGACGCGGCCGGCGGCCACGTCGAGGCACGGGATCACACGGACGGCCAGCGACATCCGCTCACCTCACAGACGTGCCGCGTGGATGGCGCTCACGAGGATCGCGCGCGCGCCCAGCTCGTACAGTTCGTCCATGACGTGGTTCACGTCGACGCGCGGGATCATGACGCGGACGGCGACCCACTCGGGGTCGTGCAGCGGCGAGACCGTGGGCGACTCGAAGCCCGGCGCGACCGCCGTGGCCGCCTCGAGGTGGGTCACCGGGACGTCGTAGTCGACGAGCACGTACTGGCGCGCGACGAGCACGCCCTGGAGGCGCCGGACGAGGGTCTGGGTGCCGGGCCGCTCGACGCCCGAGCCGATGAGCACGGCCTCGGACTCGAGGATGACGGGACCGAAGATGTCGAGCCCGGCCTTGCGCAGGGTCGATCCCGTGGAGACCACGTCGGCCACCGCGTCGGCCACGCCGAGCCGCACCGCGGATTCGACGGCGCCGTCGAGCTTGACGAGCTTCGCGGTCACGCCGTGCCGGGCGAGGAAGTCGCCCACGAGGCCCGGGTAGCTCGTGGCCACGCGCACGCCCTCGAGGTCGGCGAGCGTGTCGAAGGCGCCGGGCGGGCCGGCGAACCGGAACGTCGAGTCGCCGAACCCGAGGGAGGCGATCTCACCCGCCTCGGAACCCGAGTCGAGGAGCAGGTCGCGCCCCGTGATGCCCACGTCGAGCGCGCCGGAACCGACGTAGGTGGCGATGTCGCGCGGACGGAGGTAGAAGAACTCGACCCCGTTGCGGGGGTCGGCGACGATGAGCTCACGCGAGTCGCGGCGACCGGTGTACCCGGCCTCGTAGAGCATCTGCGCGGCGGTGTCGGAGAGCGAGCCCTTGTTGGGCACGGCGATTCGGAGCATTCCCTGGCTTTCGTGTCGACGGAACTGATCTGCGGTCATGGACGTGATCAGAGATGTCGGTACACGTCGGCCGGCGTGAGCCCCTTCGCGAGCATCATCACCTGCAGGTGGTACAGCAGCTGCGAGATCTCCTCGGCCGTCTCGGCGTCGGACTGGTACTCGGCCGCCATCCACACCTCGGCGGCCTCCTCGACGATCTTCTTGCCGATGGCGTGCACGCCGGCGTCGAGCTGGCGCACGGTGCCGGAGCCCGCCGGGCGGGTCCTGGCCTTGTCGCTGAGCTCGACGAAGAGGTCGTCGAAGGTCTTCACCCGTCCAGACTACCGGTGCGCCGCGCCGTCCCCGCGCGGGTGCTCGTGCGGGTGCGCGGCCACCGCGGCGCGCAGCGCCTCGATGCGCTCGGCGGGCACGTCGCCGTTGAAGACGTGCGATCCGGCGACGAACGTGTCGGCGCCCGCCTCCGCGGCGATGCCGATCGTCTCCTCCGTGATGCCGCCGTCGACCTGCAACCAGATGTCGAGACCCGCGGCGTGCACGGCGTCGGCGACGCGGGTGAGCTTCGGCATCGTCTCGTGGATGAACGACTGGCCGCCGAATCCCGGCTCGACCGTCATCACGAGCACCTGGTCGAACTCCGGCAGGAGGTCGAGGTAGGGCGCGGCATCCGTGCCCGGCTTCAGTGCGATGCCCGCGCGTGCGCCGATGGAGCGGAGCTTCCGCGCGAGCGCGACGGGCTCCCCCGCCGCCTCGGCGTGGAACGTGACCGAGAACGCGCCCGCCTCGGCGTACGCCGGCGCCCAGCGGTCCGGGTCGTCGATCATGAGGTGCACGTCGAGCGGGATGGGCGAGACCTCCTGCAGGCGGGTCACCATCTGCAGGCCGAACGTGAGGTTCGGCACGAAGTGGTTGTCCATGACGTCGACGTGCACGAGGTCGGCGGTCGCGATGCGCCCGAGCTCGCGTTCGAGGTTGGCGAAGTCGGCAGCGAGGATGCTCGGGTTGATCCGCGTCGTCATGCCGCCAGCCTACCGAGCGGGCTCGTCGCCGGACGGCCGGTCGGACCCGGCGCGACGCACGAGGGCGATGAACATGGCGTCGGTTCCGTGGCGATGCGGCCAGAGCTGCACCGTCCGGCCGTCGCCCGCGAGATCGAGCGGATGCCGCGACAGCGACTGCACCACGTCGGCCGTGTCGAGCAGCTCGGCCTCGGCACCCCACCGCGCGAGCGCGCGCCCCAGGGTTCCGTGCGTCTCGGAGGCGTGCGGCGAGCACGTCACGTACGCGAGCACGCCGCCCGGAGCGAGCGCCCGGAACGCCGAGTCGGCCAGTTCGCCCTGCAGCTCGGTCAGCTCGGCGACATCCGCGGGCGCCTTGCGCCACCTGGCCTCGGGCCGCCGACGCAGCGCGCCGAGGCCGGTGCAGGGCGCGTCGAGGAGGATGCGGTCGAATCCGTCCGGAGCACCGCGCTCGGCCGGATCGAGGTCGCGGCCGTCGGCGACGTCGACCGGAACCTCCGCGGGCACCGCGGCCACCGCGCGGCGCACGAGCTCGGCGCGGGCGGGCACCACCTCGTTCGCGACGACCGACGCGCCGCCGGCGATCGCCTCGGCGGCGAGCAGCGCGGTCTTCCCGCCGGGACCCGCGCACAGGTCGAGCCACCGCTCCCCCGGGCGGACGGGCGCGACTCGGCTGAGCGCGAGCGCGGCGAGCTGCGAACCCTCGTCCTGCACGCGCACGCGGCCCTCGTGCTCGGCGACCAGGCGGAGCGGCTCGGGCGCCGTCAGGCCGACGGGCGAGTACCGGTCCGGCTCGCCGAGTTCGGCGGGCGGCTCCGCCAGTCCGGGCAGCGAGACGAGGTTCACGCGCGGTGCGGCGTTGTCGGCCTCCAGCAGCGCGACGAGCTCCTCGCCGCGTCCCTCCCGCTCGAGCGCCGTGCGCAGGGCGCGCACCATCCAGACCGGATGGGAGTGGACCGCCGCGAGCGCTTCGTCCGGCGACCCCGCCTCGTCCGCGACCAGGCTCCGCCAGTCGTCTGCCTCGCGCCGCGAGACCGTGCGGAGGACCGCGTTCACGAACCCGGCCGCCGCCGGAGCGACGCGCCGCGCGAGTGCGACCGACTCGTTCACGGCGGCGTGCGTCGCAACCCGGGTAGCGAGCAACTGGTGCACGCCGAGTCGCAGGACGTCGAGCACCGGCGGGTCCACCTGCGCCGTGGGCCGGCCGGCGGCGAGCGCGATCACGGCGTCGTAGAAGCCCTGCATGCGCAGCGTGCCGTACGTGAGCTCGGTGGCGAACGCGGCATCCGCTTCGCTCAGGCGCGCCCGCTCGATGCGCGTCGGCAGGAGCAGGTTGGCGTAGGCGTCGGAGTCGCGCACGGCCTCGAGCACCTCGTACGCGACGATGCGGGAGCGCGCCACGCGATCGGGTCGTGCGCCCCGACCCGTGCCGCCTCCGCGGGCGCCGCCGGCCGGTCGACGATCGCTGCGACCGCTGCCCGGTGCGCTCATCGGGCCACCGCCCGGTCGACCCCGAGGCCGCGCCACCAGTCGGCCGCGGCCATCGCGGTCCGGCCCGCGGGCTGGACGCGCCGCAGCTCCAGCGCCCCGTCGGCCGTGCCCACGAGCACGCGGCGCCGCTCGCCGCGCACCTCCCCCGGTGCGAGGCGCGGCGGGTCGACGGATGCCGCGGGCCCCGCCTCGAGCACCTTCAGCCGGATCCCGTCGACCTCGGTGTGCGCGCCCGGTTCCGGGGTGACGCCGCGGTACCGCGCGTCGACCTCCACGGTCGGGCGCGTCCAGTCGAGGCGGCCGTCGTCGATGGTGAGCTTCGGCGCGAACGTGGCGTCGCCCCGCTGCGGGCCGGCGACCGCCGAGCCGTCCGCGATCGCCTCGACGACGTCGGCGACGAGGTCGGCACCGGATGCCGCGAGCGACTCGAGCGCCGCCCCGGCCGTCTCACCCGGCTCGACGGGCCGGGTCCGCACCGCGTAGACGTCGCCGGCGTCGAGCTCGGGCACGAGCCGGAACACGGAGGCGCCGAGCTCCGCGTCGCCGGCGATGAGCGCGCGCTGGACGGGGGCCGCGCCGCGCCAGGCGGGCAGCGCGGAGAAGTGCAGGTTGATCCAGCCGTGCGCGGGCGTGGAGAGCAGGGGCTCGCGCACCAGCCCGCCGTACGCGACGATGACGCCGAGGTCCGGACGGAGGGCGGCGATCCGCGCCGTGGCCTCGTCGTCGAGGCGCGCCGCGTCGATCACCGGTATGCCGAGGCGGGTCGCGGTCGCCGCGACGGGCGACGGCGTGAGGACGCGCTTGCGGCCGAGCGGCGCGGGCGGCCGGGTGACCACGCCCACCACCTCGTGCGCGGAGGCGGCGAGCCGTTCGAGCGAGGGGACGGCGGCGGCGGGGGTTCCCGCGAAGACGATGCGGAGCTGGGGCACACTCCATCATCCCAGCCGTCGGGCGGGCCCGCGCCGGCCGGTCCGGCAGCCGGGTCGCCGCCCGGTCACGGCAGGTCGGGATCGTCCATCCGCACCCGCAGCGTCGGTGAACGACCCGGGCGGCGCCCGGCGACGGGTCGCCGCCGCTCGGTCGCGGCGCGGATCGCCTCGGCCTTCAGGGCCGCCGCCACCTCCGCACCCGCGCCGTACCCGAACCGGACGATCGCGCGCTCGAGGCCCTCCTCTGCCGGCACGGGACCGAGCACGTCGACGCCGTCGATCGCGCCGATGCGCTCGAGCGCCCGGGCGAGACGCTCGGGCGACGACGACACCGACGCCATCCGGACCGCTGGGGGGAACCGCAGGGCCCGCCGGGCCTCCAGTTCGCCGGCCGCCCAGCCCGGCTGCGACCAGGTCGCGAGCGCGGTGCCGAGCGCGCCGCCCACGCCGACGAGGTGGACGGGTGCGCCCGGGGCCGCGAGGGCCGCCGCATCGGACCACCACCGCAGGCAGTCCTCGGCGACGCGGAGGGATTCGCGCAGCAGCATCCGCTCACCGTCGAGGAGCAGGACCGCCCGGTAGCCGCCGTCGGCGACCGGTTCGGCCCCGCGCGTCGCCACCACGAGTTGCGGCTCGGGACCGACCCGGAGCATCGGGCGATCTCCGTCGGAGACCACCACGCGCGAACGCGGGAAGGCGCGGCCGAGCTCCTCCGCGGTGCGGCTCGCGCCGACCACGGCCGCGCGGAGCGCGGTCGACTCGCAGACCGGGCAGCTCCGCCCGGCGGCGCTCGTGCCGCAGAGCGTGCATGCCGGACCTCCGCCCGCTCGCGACACGACGATCGCGCCGCCGCACGCCGTGCATCGCGCCGGCTCGCGGCAGCGGTCGCACACGAGCATCGGCGTGTGGCCGGGGCGGGCCACCTGCACGAGCACCGGCCCCTGCGCTACCGCCTCCTGGGCGTCGCGCCACGCGGTCGAGGGGATGCGGGCACCGCCGCTCGCGGCGGCGGGCTGCTGCTCGGTGAGCACGATCCGGGGTCGGATGCCGCGGCGCAGGGGCACCTCGTGCACCCACCCGAGCCCCACCAGCCGCTGCACCTCGACGCTCCGGCTGTGGCCGAGGAAGACGAGCGCGGCGTCCGACTGCTCCTGCCGGATGAGCGCGGCGTCGCGCGCGTGCACGCCGGGTGCCAGCGGCTCCGCGTGCAGCGGGTCGCCGTCGTCGTAGACCGCCATGAGGCCGAGCCGCGCCGCGGGCGCGTAGACCGTCGACCGGTTGCCGACGACCACGCGGGCCGCATCGCCCGTCGAGTCGAGGAACGCGCGGTACCGCTCCTGCCCGGTCTGCCGGGCGTCGGTCCGCAGGATCCGGCGAGGATCGACGACCTCGGCGAGGGCCGCCTGGAGCTGCTCCTGGTCGCGGTAGTCGGGCACCGCCAGCACCGCCGAGCGATCGTCGGCGAGGACGTGCGCGGCGGCCGTCGCGAGCGTGGCCGCCCACGCGCCCACCCAGGTACCGGACGCGAGGCGGACCGGGCGCGCATCGGCGATGAGCGCCATCCGCTCGCCCCCGGCCAGGCCGCGTTCGAGGCGACCCGGCTCGTACTGGGCGAACGGCGCGGGACGCTCGGGAAGCGGCCCCGGGTCGCCCGGGTCGGCCAGCCAGGCCTTCTCGGCGCGGACGTAGCGAGCGGGGATCGCCAGCCGCAGGATGTCGCTCGCGTTGCCCGCGGCGCGATCGGCCGCAGCTCGCGCCAGGCGCCACAGCTCGGGCGTGAGCAGGGGTACGTCGCCGACGACGCCCTCGACCTCGCTCAGCTCGCCGCGGAACTCGCTCCGGTCGGCGAGCTCCACGATCCAGCCCTGGGCGATGCGTCCGCCCGACCGGAGCGGCACGCGGACGCGCACTCCCGGGACGGCGGACGGCGCGAGCCGGTCGGGCACCCGGTAGTCCAGCAGCTGGTCCAGCTGCGGCAGGGGCGAGTCGACGAGGACCCTCGCCACCGACCCCCCGGCCACGTCAGAGCCCGGCGGCGGCGCGGAGGTCGTCGACGCGGTCGAGGCGCTCCCACGTGAAGGCGGGCAGCTCGCGGCCGAAGTGACCGTACGTCGCGGTGTCGGCGTAGATCGGGCGCAGCAGGTCGAGGTCGCGGATGATCGCCGCGGGCCGCAGGTCGAAGACCTCGCGGATCGACTCGATGATGCGGTCCTCGGGCACGTGCCCGGTGCCGAACGTCTCGACGTAGAGCCCGACGGGCGCGGCGGCGCCGATCGCGTAGGCCACCTGCAGCTCGAGGCGGTCGGCGAGCCCCGCCGCGACGGCGTTCTTCGCGACCCAGCGCATGGCGTACGCGGCCGAACGGTCCACCTTCGACGGGTCCTTGCCGCTGAAGGCGCCGCCGCCGTGGCGGCTCGCGCCGCCGTACGTGTCGATGATGATCTTGCGGCCGGTGAGCCCGGCATCGCCCTGCGGACCGCCGATCTCGAATCGACCGGTCGGGTTGATGAGCACTTTCAGGTCGGGCCGGGCCAGTTCGACGGTGTCGAGCACGGGCCGGATCACGAGTTCCTCGACCTCGGCGCGGAGCTGCTCGGTGGAGACGCTCGGCGAGTGCTGCGTCGACAGCACTACCGTCTCGATCGTGCGGGCCGTCTGCCCCTCGTAGCCGATGGTCACCTGCGTCTTGCCGTCGGGACGCAGGTAGTCGAGCTCGCCCTGCTTGCGCACGCGCGCCAGCCGCTCGGCGAGGCGGTGCGCGAGCCAGATCGGCACCGGCATCAGCTCGGGCGTCTCGCGGACCGCGTAGCCGAACATGATGCCCTGGTCGCCGGCGCCCTGCCGGTCGAGCTCGTCGATGCTCGCGCCCTCGCGCGACTCGTAGGCGTGGTCGACGCCCTGCGCGATGTCGGGCGACTGCCCGCCGATCGACACCGACACGCCGCACGACCGTCCGTCGAACCAGACGTCGGAGGAGTCGTAGCCGATCGACGTGATGCGATCGCGGACGATCGCCGGAATCTCGACGTAGCCCGACGTCGACACCTCGCCGGCCACGTGCACGAGGCCCGTCGTGACGAGGGTCTCGACCGCCACGCGCGCGTGCGGGTCGACCGAGAGCAGCGCGTCGAGGATCGCGTCGGAGACCTGGTCGCAGATCTTGTCGGGGTGCCCCTCGGTGACGGACTCGGACGTGAACTGGCGCAGTGCGCTCATGCGGGGTGGGGTTCCTTCGTGCTTGCGACGCCGGGCGCGAGCCGACCGGCGATGACGTCGAGGATGCCGTGGGCCACCGACATCTTGCTGCCGGACGCCTCGGCGACGATCGCGTCGTCGGGGCCGACGACCGCGACCGTGTTCTCGTCGGCCGCGAAGCCCTCCGACCAGCCGACCCGGTTCACGACGAGGAGGTCGGCGCCCTTGGCCCGGCGCTTGGCCCGCGCGAGCTCGAGGAGCCGATCGCGGTCGGCCTCGGTCTCGGCCGCGAAGCCGACGAGCAGCGTGCCGTCATGGTCGCTCGCGCCGAGCTCGGCCAGGATGTCGGGGTTGCGGACGAGTTCGAGGGTCAGGTGGTCCTGGCCGTCGACCTTCTTGATCTTCGCCTCGCTCACGGTGGCCGGACGGTAGTCCGCGACCGCCGCGGCCATGACGACCGCGTCTGCTCCCACGGCCGCCTCGCGGACGGCGTCGCGCAGCTCGAGCGCACTCGAGACGTGGCGGATGCGGCATCCGCCGGGCTCGGCGACCTCGAGGTTCGCGGCGACCAGCGTCACCTCGGCGCCGCGTGCCGCAGCGGCCTCGGCGATCGCGACCCCCTGCTTGCCGCTCGAGCGGTTGCCGAGGAAGCGCACGGGGTCGAGCGGCTCGCGCGTGCCACCGGCCGAGACGACGATGCGTCGTCCGGCCAGGTCGTGCGCGCCTCGAGCGGCGTCGGCCGGAGCAGACCCGTCGAGCCCCCGCCGTTCGGCGACCTCGAGCGCCGCCCGCACGATCACGTCGGGCTCCTCGAGCCGGCCGGGGCCGCTGTCGGACCCGGTGAGCTGCCCGACCGCCGGGCCCACGATCGTGACGCCGCGCTCGCGGAGCGTGGCGATGTTGGCCTGCGTGGCGTGGTGCCGCCACATCTCGGTGTGCATGGCCGGCGCGATGACCACGGGGGCTTCGCTGGCCAGCACGGTGTTGCCGAGCAGGTCGTCGGCCAGGCCGGCGGCGAGCTTCGCGATGCTGTTCGCGGTCGCCGGGGCGATAACGATGAGATCGGCCGCCTGGCCGATGGCGACGTGCCGCACCTCGGCGACCCCCTCGAAGAGGTCGGTGTGCACCGGGTTGCGGGAGATCGCCTCGAGCGTCGGTCGCCCGACGAAGCGCAACGCCGACTCGGTGGGCACCACGTGGACGTCGTGCCCGGCGAGCACGAGCGAGCGCACCACCGAGACGGCCTTGTACGCCGCGATGCCGCCGGTGATGCCGACGACGATGTTCAGCGCCATGCGCGCCTGCCGGCTACTCGCCGATCGGGCGGAGGCGCAGCTTGTCCTCGTTGATCTCGTGGAGGGCGACCGAGAGCGGCTTGTCGTCGATCGACGAGTCGACGAGCGGTCCGACGTTGTCGAACAGGCTGCCCTCGTGGAGGTCGGCGTAGTAGTCGTTGATCTGGCGCGCGCGCTTGGACGCGAAGATCACGAGCTGGTACTTCGAGTCGACCTTCGAGAGCAGGTCGTCGATGGGCGGGTCGATGATTCCGGACAGCTTCTCGGCCATGGCGGCTCCTTACGAGTGAGGCGCACCCTCGGTGCGCGGAAGATCTTGGCGGAGGGCAGCATGACGCCGACCCTTTCGAGGCCGCATCAAGTCTACGACCTTTTGCGCGGCCTCGCGGACCTCGTGGTTCACGACCTGGTGATCGAACTCCTCGACGGCCGCGAGCTCCACCTTCGCGGTCTCGAGTCGGCGCTGCTGTTCGGCGGGGCTCTCCGTGCCGCGGCCCACCAGGCGGCGCACGAGCTCGTCCCACGTCGGCGGCAGCAGGAACACCAGTGTCGCCTCGGGCATGGCGCGTCGCACCGACCGGGCTCCCTGGATGTCGATCTCGAGCAGCACGCTGCTGCCCGCGGCGATGGCCTCCTCGACCGGGCGTCGCGGGGTCCCGTACCGGTACGCGTTGTGGACGGTCGCCCACTCCAGCAGTTCGCCCCGCTCGACCATCCGGTCGAACTCCTCGTCGGAGACGAAGTAGTAGTGCTCCCCCTCGACCTCGCCGGGACGCGGCGCGCGGGTGGTCGCCGACACCGACAGCTTCACCTCGGGGTGGTGCTCCCGAATGTAGCCGGCGACGGTGCCCTTGCCGACCGCGGTCGGCCCGGCGAGCACCACGAGCCGGTCCCCGGTGCCGCCGTGGTCGGCGATCCACTCGGCCGTGAACTCCCGCAGCCGGCGCCGCTGCAGCCGGCCGAGTCCGCCGAGCCGCTTCGACGCGGCGATCTGGAGCTCCTCCATGATGCGGGTGCACTTCGTCTGCCCGATCGCGGGGATGGCGGTGAGGAACTCGGTCACCCGGAGACGGCCCTCCACGCCCTCGGGCTCCTCGTAGGCGGCCCGCAGCACGTCGAGCGGGCTCCGACCGCCGGCGGCCATCTCGCGCTTCACCGCGGCGCGCGCGCGACGGGCGGCGACCGCCGCGCGCGAGGCGGCGACGCGGTCGACCTCGGGGGGTGCGGATGCCACGGCGCGGTCAGACACGTGCGGCTCCGATCTCGTCGGCCCGGCGCACGATGGCTTCGGCGATGCCGTCGGGTCCGGCGCCGAGCAGCGAGCGCGACTCGCTCACGATGACGCCGGCCGACAGCGTGCCGTAGATCGCCTCGAGGTCGCGGACGTCGGCGCCCTGGTGCCCGAAGCCCGGCGCGAGCACGGGCAGCACCGGCTCCGCGGGGTCTGCCGAGACGTCGATGCCCGACGCCGCGAGGTCGACGGTCGCGCCGAGCACGACGCCGACGGACCCGAGCGGCCGGTCGGCGGCATCCTCGCGGGCGGCGTTCCACGCCGCCACGCCCGAGCAGATCGCACCGGCCACCGTCGAGCCCTCACGGCTCGACTGCTGCAGCACGGCGCGTTGGATCGCGGCGGCCTCCGGGTTGGAGGTCGCCGACAGCACGAAGAGGCCCTTGCCCGTGGCATCCGCTCGACGCATCACCGACTCGATCGACCCGAGCCCCTGGAAGGCGCTCACCGTCATGGCGTCGGACTCGAGGCCGGAACCCGGGCGCAGCCACGCCTCGCCGTACGCGTCGACGCTCGTGCCGATGTCGCCGCGCTTGACGTCGGCGATGACGAGGAGGCCGGCGTCGCGCGCCTCGGCGAGGACCCGCTCGAGTGCGATGTACCCGGCCGCGCCGTGGCGCTCGTAGAACGCGACCTGCGGCTTCACGATGCCGGCGCGCCCGGCCGCCGCGCCCACGACGCGGAGGCCGAACTCGCGGACGCCCGCGGCCGTGTCGTCGAGACCCCACTGGTCGAGCAGCGAGGCGTGCGGGTCGATGCCGACGCAGAGTCGGCCGTATCGTTCGAAGGCGCCGTGGAGGCGGTCGCCGAACGCGACGGGGCCGGTCACGCGACCACCGCGGCCGTGCGTCGGCTCGCGTACTCCTGCAGGCTGGTCACCTCGAACCCGCCCTTGACCGCGTCGAGGGAGGCGACAGCAGCCGAGAGCTCGGCGATCGTCGTGAACAGCGGGATGTCGGCGGCCACCGCCGCGGCCCGGATCTCGTAGCCGTCGGCGCGCGCCGAGCGACCGCTCGGCGTGTTCACGACCACGTCGATCTCGCCCCGGTGGATGAGCTCGACGACCGACGGATCGGACTCGTCGTGCGCCTCGCTGAACTTCAGGACGGTGCCCGTGCCGATGCCGTTGCGGCGCAGCACCTCGGCCGTGCCCTCGGTCGCGACGATCTCGTAGCCCAGCTGCTGCAGTCGCAGCACCGGCAGGATGATCGCGCGCTTGTCGCGGTCGGAGACCGACACGAACACGCGCCCCGAGATCGGCATGCCGCCGTACGCCGCGAGCTGGCTCTTCGCGAAGGCGGTCGGGAAGTCCTTGTCGATGCCCATGACCTCGCCCGTCGAGCGCATCTCGGGACCGAGCACCGAGTCGACCATGGTGCCCTCGGCGGTGCGGAAGCGGTGGAACGGCAGCACGGCCTCCTTCACCGCGACGGGCGCATCGAGCGGCACCCGGGAGCCGTCGACCTCGGGCAGCATGCCCTCGGCGACGAGCTCGCGGATCGACGCGCCGACCATGATGCGCGAGGCGGCCTTCGCCAGGGGGATGCCGAGGGCCTTCGAGACGAAGGGCACCGTGCGGCTCGCCCGCGGGTTGGCCTCGAGCACGTAGAGCACGCCCGCGCCGACCGCGAACTGCACGTTCAGCAGTCCCTGGACGCCGATGCCCTCGGCGATCGCGCGGGTGGCCTCGCGCACGCGGTCGATCTCGGCGCGGCCGAGCGTGACGGGCGGCAGGGTGCAGCTCGAGTCGCCCGAGTGGATGCCGGCCTCCTCGATGTGCTCCATCACGCCGCCGACGTACAGTTCGGTGCCGTCGTAGAGCGCGTCGACGTCGATCTCGATCGCGTCGTCGAGGAATCGGTCGACGAGCAGCGGATGCGTCGGCCCGACGATGCCCTGACCCTCGATGCGGGCGAAGTAATCGGTGAGCGACGGGGTGTCGTAGACGATCTCCATGCCGCGCCCGCCGAGCACGTAGCTCGGCCGCACGAGCACCGGGTAGCCGATCTGCTCGGCCACCTGCACGGCGCCCTGCAGGTCGACCGCGGTGCCGTTGCGCGGCGCGACGAGGCCCGCGCTCTCGAGGATCGCCGCGAACTGGCCGCGCTCCTCGGCGGAGTCGATGGCGTCGGGGCTCGTGCCGAGGATCGGGACCCCGGCCGCCTCCAGGCCCTTCGCGAGTCCGAGCGCGGTCTGGCCGCCGAGCTGCACCACGACGCCGACGAGCTCGCCGGACTGCGACTCGGCGTGGATCACCTCGAGCACGTCCTCGAGCGTGAGGGGCTCGAAGTAGAGCCGGTCGCTGGTGTCGTAGTCGGTCGAGACCGTCTCCGGGTTGCAGTTGATCATGATCGTCTCGAACCCGGCGTCCGAGAGCGCGAACGACGCGTGCACGCACGAGTAGTCGAACTCGACGCCCTGGCCGATGCGGTTCGGGCCCGAACCGAGGATGACGACCTTGCGGCGCTCACTCGGCGCCACCTCGGTCTCGAGGTCGTAGCTCGAGTAGTGGTACGGCGTGAGTGCCGGGAACTCCCCCGCGCACGTGTCGACCGTCTTGAAGACCGGGCGGATGCCGAGGATGTGGCGCACCTCGCGCGCATCGGCCTCGCCGAAGCCGCGGAGCTGCCCGATCTGCGCGTCGGAGAAGCCGTGGTCCTTGGCGAGCAGCAGGGTGTCGGTGTCGAGCGCCTCGGCGGCGGCGACCTGCGCGGCGACCTCGTTGATCAGCACGATCTGGTCGAGGAACCACGGGTCGATCTTCGTCGCCTCGAACGCCTGCTCGACGGTCGCGCCCTTCCGCAGCGCCTGCTGCACGAGCACGATGCGCCCGTCGGTCGGGACCGCCGCGGCCTCGAGCAGTTCCTCGACGGATCGCGGCTCGTCGTCCCAGTGGAAGCTCGATCCGCGCTTCTCGAGCGAGCGGAGCGACTTCTGCAGCGCGGTCGTGAAGTTGCGGCCGATCGCCATCGCCTCGCCGACCGACTTCATGGTCGTCGTCAGGGTCGGGTCGGCCGCCGGGAACTTCTCGAACGCGAACCGCGGCACCTTCACGACGACGTAGTCGAGCGTCGGCTCGAACGACGCCGGCGTCACCTTCGTGATGTCGTTCGGGATCTCGTCGAGGCGGTAGCCGATGGCGAGCTTCGCCGCGATCTTCGCGATCGGGAAGCCCGTCGCCTTCGAGGCCAGCGCCGACGACCGCGACACGCGCGGGTTCATCTCGATGACGATGACGCGCCCGTCGGCGGGATCGACGGCGAACTGGATGTTGCAGCCGCCGGTGTCCACGCCCACCGCGCGGATGATGTCGATGCCGATGTCACGGAGCTTCTGGTACTCGCGGTCCGTGAGCGTGAGCGCCGGCGCGACGGTGATCGAGTCGCCCGTGTGCACGCCGACCGGGTCGACGTTCTCGATCGAGCAGACCACGACCGTGTTGTCGGCCGTGTCGCGCATGAGCTCGAGCTCGTACTCCTTCCAGCCGAGGATGGACTCCTCGAGGAGCACCTCGGTGGTCGGCGAGTCGTGCAGGCCCTGCGTCACGATGCGGACGAGGTCCTGCTCCGTGTACGCGAAGCCGGAGCCGAGGCCGCCCATCGTGAAGGACGGACGGACCACGAGCGGATAGCCGAGGTCCTGTGCGAACTCCTTCGCCTGCTCGAGGGTCGTCGCGACGTGCGAGCGGGCGACATCCGCGCCGGCCGCGATCACGAGGTCCTTGAAGAGCTGCCGGTCCTCGCCCTTGCGGATGGCCTCGACCTTGGCGCCGATGAGCTCGACGCCGTGCTTCTCGAGGATCCCGGCCTCGTGGAGTGCGATGGCCGCATTCAGCGCGGTCTGGCCGCCGAGCGTGGGCAGCACCGCGTCGGGGCGCTCCTTCACGATGATCGACTCGATGACCTCGGGCGTGATCGGCTCGACGTACGTCGCATCCGCGAAGCCCGGGTCGGTCATGATCGTCGCCGGGTTGGGGTTGACGAGGATGACCCGCACGCCCTCGGCGCGGAGGACGCGGCACGCCTGGGTGCCGGAATAGTCGAACTCGGCCGCCTGGCCGATGACGATCGGCCCGGAGCCGATCACGAGGACGGAGTTGATGTCGTCGCGCTTGGGCATTACTCGCCGTTCTCCTTGCTCTGCTTGCTCGCGATCACCATGTCGCGGAAGCGGTCGAAGAGGTAGTTCGCGTCGTGCGGGCCTGCGGCCGACTCGGGGTGGTACTGCACCGAGAACGCGGGGATGTCGAGGCAGTTGAGTCCCTCGACGACGTTGTCGTTCAGGCCGACGTGGCTGACCTCGACGCGGCCGAAGCCCGCGGCCGAGTCGCTCACGCGATCGGTCGGCGCGGCGACGGCGAAGCCGTGGTTGTGCGCCGTGATCTCCACGCGACCGGTCTCCCGGTCGAGCACGGGCTGGTTGATGCCGCGGTGGCCGAACGGGAGCTTGTAGGTCTCGAACCCGAGGGCGCGGCCGAGGAGCTGGTTGCCGAAGCAGATGCCGAAGTACGGCAGGCCCGATCGCAGCGTCGTGCGGAGCAGGTCGACGTGCCGGTCGGACGCCCCGGGGTCGCCGGGACCGTTCGAGAAGAACAGCGCGTCGGGCGCCAGTTCGAGCACCTCCTCGGCCGTGACCGACTGCGGGAGCACGTGCACGTCGAAGCCGCGCTCGGCGAGGTACTTCAGGGTCGACGTCTTCACGCCGAGGTCGAGCACGGCGACCGAACCGACGCGCTCGCCGACGGCGTCGAGCGTGTACCGCTCCCCCGTCGACACCGACCCGGAGAGGTTGCGGCCGGTCATCTGCTCGCCGCCCTGCACGAGCTCGAGCTGCTCACCGGGTGAGAGGTACGCGTCCTCGCCCGAGAAGACGCCCGCGCGCATCGCGCCGAGCGACCGGATGTGCCGGGTGACCGCCCGCGTGTCGATCCGGCTGATGCCGACGATGCCGGCGGCGGCGAGGTCGTCGTCGAGGCTCCGCTGGGAGCGGAAGTTCGACACGACGCGGGAGGGGTCGCGGACCACGAACCCGGCGACCCAGATCTTCGCCGACTCCATGTCGTCGTCGTTCATGCCCGTGTTGCCGATGTGCGGCGCCGTCATGAGCACGATCTGGCCGGCGTACGACGGGTCGGTCAGCGTCTCCTGATAGCCGGTCATCCCGGTCGCGAAGACCGCCTCGCCGAGCGTGCGGCCGCGGGCGCCGTACGCGCGTCCCTCATAGCGGGTGCCGTCCTCCAGGACCAGGACGGCACGGTCGAGGTCGACGGCGGCCTGGGCGGCCTGCTCGTCGACCGGGGTCGGGGTCTCAGTCATCCGACGCCTCGCTCTCTTCGTTGTCTGCAGGGGGCCGCGACGCGGCGGGCGTCGCGGCGATCTCGTTCACGGCGGCGACGAGCCGGGCGCTGTCGCCCGGGTACCGGCACCGCAGGTAGCTGTCGACGCGCGTCGGGACCTCGGGGTCCGAACGGTCGTCCACGATCCAGGTGAGGGCGACGAGCCCCTCGGGCTCGACCCCGCGATCGATGGCGTAGGTGGCCGTGCCGGCACCCGCGATGCGATCGGCCGGCACGTAGCTCGGCACCTCGCCGGCGATCCGGAGGAGGACCCCGGTCGGGTGCACCTCGACGTGCGCGGCGCCGCGGAACGCGAGCCCGTCGACGGCGAGTCGCTCGAGCGGTTCGGCCTCGGGCGTCGTCGCGACGTAGAGCGCCTCGACCTCGAGCACGGGTGCGCCGAGGTCGGCCGGCGGCGCGTACGCCCCGAGCGACTCGTCGCGCACCGCGCGCCGTCGCCACGAACGCAGCATGAGCAGTCCGATCACGGCCACGACCGCCACGGCGGCGAGCACGCCGACCCACCACTCGGTCACGCGACGCCTCCTCGGGCGGCGCGAGCGGATGCCGCAGCCACCTCGTCGGCGGGCCGGAGGACGCCCTCGAGGACCGTGGGCACCCCGCGGTGGAAGGTCGCGACCACGCGGCCGGGCAGCGTGCGGCCGAGGTACGGCGAGTTCACGCTGCGACCCGCGAGCCGCTCCGTGCCGAACGCCTCGGTCGCCGCCGGGTCCACCAGCGTGAGCTCCGCCGCCGAGCCTGCCGCGACGGGCTCGCCGTGACCGGTGATGCGGCCGATGCGGGCGGGCGCCGCGGAGAGCACCCGGGCGACATCCGCCCAGCCGATGAGGCCCGTGTCGACCATCGCGTGCTGCACGACCGAGAGGGCGGACTCGAGGCCGACCATGCCGTTGGCCGCGGCGTCCCACTCGCACTCCTTCGCCTCGACGGGGTGCGGGGCGTGGTCGGTCGCGACGATGTCGATCGTGCCGTCGGCGAGCGCCGCGCGCAGGGCCTCGACGTCCTCCCGGCGGCGCAGGGGCGGGTTGACCTTGAACCGGGGGTCGTACGCGGCGACCGGAGCGGCCCCGTCGCCGCGGCCGGCGATGAGCTCCTCGGTGAGGAGCAGGTGGTGGGGGGTGACCTCGGCGGTGACGTCGATGCCGCGCGCCTTGGCCCAGCGGATGACCTCGACGGATCCGGCGGTGGAGACGTGGCACACGTGCAGGCGCGAGCCGACGTGCTCGGCCAGGAGGACATCGCGCGCGATGATCGACTCCTCGGCGACCGCGGGCCACCCCGCCAGGCCGAGCTCGCCCGACAGGGCTCCCTCGTTCATCTGCGCGCCCTGCGTGAGGCGGGGCTCCTGGGCGTGCTGGGCGATGACGCCGTCGAACGCCTTCACATACTCGAGGGCGCGCCGCATGAGGAGCGGGTCGAAGACGCAGAAGCCGTCGTCGCTGAAGACGCGCACGCGGGCGCGCGAGGCGGCCATCGCGCCGAGTTCGGCGAGCTGTTCGCCCCGGAGTCCGACCGTGACCGCGCCGATGGGCCGCACGGTGGCGTAGCCCGCGGCCTCGCCGAGCGAGAGCTCCTGCTCGACGACGCCCGCGGTGTCGGCGACGGGCGAGGTGTTCGCCATCGCGAAGACGGCCGTGAATCCGCCCGCGGCCGCGGCCTGCGTGCCGGTGAGCACGGTCTCGCTCTGCTCGTATCCGGGCTCGCGGAGGTGGGTGTGCAGGTCGACGAGGCCGGGCAGGGCGATGAGGCCCTCGGCGTCGACGACGGTCGCGCCCGCGGCATCCGTCACCGAGCCCACGTCGGCGATGCGACCGCCCTGCAGCAGGAGGTCGGCGCGCTCGCCCGTGGGCAGGGTGGCGCCGCGGATGAGGAAGGACTCGCTCATCGGGCCTCACCCCGTTCGCCGGACAGCAGCAGGTAGAGGGCGGCCATTCTCACTGATACTCCGTTCGCAACCTGCTCGCGCACCGTGGACTGGGGGGAATCGGCGACGCGAGCGGCGATCTCGAACCCGCGGTTCATCGGGCCGGGATGCATCACCATCGTAGTCGTGGGCAACCGCCCGAACCTGAGGTCGTCGAGTCCCCAGGTGCGTGCGTACTCGCGGCTGTTCGGGAAGAACGCGCCGTGCATGCGCTCGGCCTGGACGCGCAGCATCATGACGACGTCGGGCGCGGCGGCGAGCGCGTGGTCGAGGTCGTAGTCGACGGATGCCGGCCAGCCGGTGACGTCGACCGGGACGAGGGTGGGCGGGGCGACGAGGGTGACCTCCGCGCCGAGCGTCGCGAGCAGCCACACGTTCGAGCGCGCGACGCGCGAGTGCAGGATGTCGCCGACGATGACCACGCGCACGCCGTCGAGGTCGCGACCGCGTGAGCCCGCGCCGTGCAGGCGCCGCCGCATGGTGAACGCGTCGAGGAGCGCCTGGGTGGGGTGCTCGTGGGTGCCGTCGCCGGCGTTGACGACGCCCGCGTCGATCCAGCCGCTCGTGGCGAGGCGCTGCGGGGCGCCGGACGCGTGGTGGCGGATGACGACGCCGTCCGCGCCCATCGCCTGCAGGGTCTGCGCCGTGTCCTTCAGGCTCTCGCCCTTGGACACGCTCGAGCCCTTGGCGCTGAAGTTGATCACGTCGGCCGAGAGCCGCTTGGCGGCCGCCTCGAACGAGATGCGCGTCCGCGTGCTGTCCTCGAAGAAGAGGTTCACGACCGTGCGGCCGCGGAGCGTTGGCAGCTTCTTCACCTCGCGCTCCTGGACGGCCGCCATGTCCTCCGCGACGTCGAGCAGCGCGATCGCCTCGTCGCGTGCGAGGTCGCGCGTGCTGAGCAGGTGCCTCATGCGTCGCTCCCCTCGATCGTCACGGCGTCGTCGCCGTCGACCTCCGCGAGGCGCACGTTGATGCGCTCGCGCGTGGAGCTCGGCAGGTTCTTGCCGACGTAGTCGGCGCGGATCGGGAACTCGCGGTGGCCGCGGTCGACGAGCACGGCGAGGCGCACGGCGCGGGCGCGGCCGAGGTCGGCGAGCGCATCGAGGGCGGCGCGGATGGTGCGGCCGGAGTAGAGCACGTCGTCGACGAGGACGACGACGCGGCCGTCGACGCCGTCGCCCGGCACCTCGGTCGGGTGCGTCGCGCGGACCGGATTGCGGCCGAGGTCGTCGCGGTACATGGTCACGTCGAGGGCGCCGGCCGGCACGTCGACGCCGGTGATGCGGGTGATGATCCGCGCCAGGCGTTCGGCGAGTGCCACGCCGCGCGTGGGGATGCCGAGGAGGACGAGATCGTCGGGGCCCTTGTTGGCTTCGAGGATCTCGTGTGCGATGCGGGTCAGCGCCCGTTCGAGGTCAGCCTGCTGCAGCACGGTGCGCACAGCCATGCGGACTCCCTTCTCCGCCTCACGGGACGGACTTCAAGGTTGTCGGTCGATCGATGCTACCAGCGCCACGCGGTCGGCGACGCGACCCGGGCCGCGACCATGCGGACGGGGCGGGACGCGACGCGTCCCACCCCGCCTGGCGGCCGGCACCGCCGGCTCACTCGGTCGAGCGCGGACCGCGGAGCACCCGGGAGGCGACGACGAGCGCCGCGGCGACGAGCACCACGTTCTTCGCGATGTACTGGCCGAGCAGCGTCGGACCGGCGGCCGTGACGAGCTCGCTCGTGAAGAACACGATGGGCGAGAAGATCCCGACGAACGCGACGGCGAGCATGACCAGCCCGAAGCGGGCGAAGACGCCCGAGATGAGCGCGACTCCGGCGACGGTCTCGATGACGGCCGTCAGGACCATCGCGAGGTGCCCGCCGACGAGACCGAACGTGAGGACGCCCCACGTGGCCTGGACGAGCGGCTCGACGGGGCTCACCCCCGGGATGAACTTCAGGACGCCGAACGCGACGAACACGGCGCCGAGGGCGACGCGCAGCGCGGGGATGCTCCAGCGCAGCAGGAACGCCTTGAGGGCGGCCTCGGCGGCCGAGGCCCGAGCGAGTACCGGCGCGAGACGGTCGGCCAGGTGGCGGTGCGGGACCGGGTGCAGCCCGGTGTGGGCGGAGAGGGTGGACATGGCGGTGCTCCTTCCAGAGCGATCGTTTCGGTGGCGGCCGCCGCGAACGGGCGACCATTCCAGTGAATCGACGCCCGGACGGCGGTGGATCCGGGCTCGCGCGGGTCTTCGGGGAGGGCTGATCCGGGCCGCCGGACGGGGCACGCCCCGGTGGGTGCTCAGGGCGGACACGGCGTTCCACCCCGTTCGGGGGCCGCCGCACGCCGCCCGGTCGTGGTGCGATCGCACATGGCCGACGTGATGGTTGCGGCGATGCCGTTCCACGGGCACGCGGGTCCGCTCGCCGCCGTCGCCGGCGCGTTCGTGGCGGACGGCCACCGCGTTCGCGCCTACACCGGCGCCGCCTACGAGGCGGCGTTCGCGGCGGTCGGCGCGGACGTGATCCGCTGGCGACCAGCGCGCGATTTCGACGAGCATGACCCGTCCGGGGCGTATCCGGAACTGGCGGGCCGGCGCGGGCCGAGGCAGATGCTCGCCAACGTGGAGCACCTGTTCGTGCGGTCGGGCGCCGGCCAGTGCGCGGACCTGCTCGAAGCGTGGAGGGTGCGCCCGTGGGACGCCGTCGTGGCCGATGCGACCTCGCTCGGTGCCGCCTTCGCCGCCGAACGCACGGGCACTGCATGGGTCTCGGTGAGCACCACCCCGCTGGCGCTGCCGAGTCGGCGGCTTCCGCCGCCCGGGCTCGGGATCGCACCCGCCCGGAACGCTGCCGAGCGACTGCGCGACGCAGCGCTCCGGCGTGCAGGCCGGTTGGCCACCCGCGGCATCCAGCGCGCCTATCGCGACGAGCGGACCCGGGCCGGCCTCGGACCGGGCACGGCCCGGTTCGACGAGGCGACCGCGTCACCGGACCTGGTGTGCGCCGTCGGGGTTCCGGAACTGGAGTATCCGCGCGAGGATCCGACCGGTCGCATCGTGTTCGTGGGCGAGCTCGCGAGTCGTTCCCCGACGCCCGGTGCCTTCCCGGCGCTCCCCGAGTGGTGGTCGGAGGTCGTGCGGTCCGCAGTGCCCGTGGTGCATGTCACCCAGGGCACGCAGAACCTCGGCCCGTCCGACCTGATCGCTCCGACGTTCGCGGCGCTCGGCCGCCAGCCGGTGCTGGTCGTGGCGACCACCGGGCGGCCCGATGACGCGCCGCTGCCCTTCCCGACGCCGCCGAACGCGCGCGTGGCGGGGTTCGTGCCGCACGCGGCCCTCCTCCCGCACGTGGACGTGATGATCACCAACGGCGGATGGGGCGGCGTGCTCGCCGCGCTCGCGCACGGCGTGCCGCTCGTGGTCGCCGGCGGCGACCTCGACAAGCCGGAAGCGGCGGCGCGCGTCGCCTGGGCGGGCGCCGGGATCGACCTGCGCACGGGACGACCGCGACCACGTGCCATCCTCGACGCGTGGCGCCGCGTGTCCCGGGACGCCGCGATTCGTGGCCGGTCGCGTGAGCTCGCCGCGCGGTTCGCCGAGCACGACGGCCCGGCGGAGGTGGTCGCGCACACGCTCGCACTCGTCGAGCGCGTGCGCGCACGCGACCGCGGGTGATCAGCCCTTCGAGTGGGAGATCGCCGCGAGCAGGCCGTTGACGAAGCCCGCGGAGTCGTCGGTCGAGAGCACCGTCGCGGCCTCGACCGCCTCGGAGATGGCCACCGCGTCGGGGACCTCGTCGTTGTAGAGGATCTCCCACACGCCGATGCGCAGCAGCGCCCGGTCGACGGCCGGCATGCGCTCGAGGGTCCAGCCCCGCGAGTTCGTCGTGATGACCTCGTCGATCTCGTCGCGGTGGTCGACGACGCCGTCGACGATCTCGCGCGCGTACAGCCAGGAGGCCTGACGCTCCGGTTCGTTCACCGCGCGCTCCGCCTCGGCGGCGAGCAACTGCTCGACCGGCACCTGGCGCATGTCGGCGGCGTAGAGCAGGTCGAGGGCGCGCTTGCGCGCCTTCGTACGGGCGCTCACTAGTCGTTCACGCGGCCGAGGTAGTCGCCCGAGCGGGTGTCGACCTTGACCTTGGTGCCGGTCTCGAGGAACAGCGGCACCTGGATCTCGTAGCCGGTCTCGACGGTGGCGGGCTTGGTGCCGCCGGTGGAGCGGTCGCCCTGCAGGCCTGGCTCGGTGTACGTGATCTCGAGCACGACGGACGCGGGCAGCTCGATGTAGAGCGGGTTGCCGTTGTTCAGCGCGATGGTCACGGCCTGGTTCTCGAGCATGAAGTTCTTGGCGTCGCCGACGACCGTGGCGGGGACCGTCAGCTGGTCGTAGTCGGTCTGGTCCATGAACACGAAGCCGTCGCCGTCGCTGTAGAGGTACGTGAAGTCGCGACGGTCGACGTTCTCGATGTCGACCTTGGCGCCGGCGTTGTAGGTCTTGTCGACGACCTTGCCGGTGACGACGTTCTTCAGCTTGGTGCGCACGAACGCACCGCCCTTGCCGGGCTTGACGTGCTGGAACTCGACGACGCTCCAGAGCTGGCCGTCGATGTTGAGGACGACGCCGTTCTTGATGTCAGCGGTGCTTGCCATGGGTGATCCGTTCGGTGGAGGACGGGGAAGTCGAAGGCGCACGACGCGGCGTGCGACCGATCGAGTCTAGTCGAGAGCTACGGATGCCGCAGGAGCCAGTCGATCGCGAGGCGGTACGACTCGGCACCGAAGCCCGCGATGACGCCCGTCGCGACCCCGGAGATGACGCTCGTGTGCCGGAACGCCTCGCGCGCGTGCGGATTCGACAGGTGCACCTCGACGAGCGGCACCCCGGCGGTCTTCAGCTGGGCCGCGGCATCCCGCAGCGCGTAGCTGTAGTGCGTGAACGCGGCCGGGTTCAGCACGACCGGCGTGCGACGGTCGACGGCCTCGTGGATCCAGCGAACCAGCTCGGCCTCGTCGTCGGTCTGGCGCAGGTCGATCTCGACGCCCTCGGGCACGGATGCCGCGAGCCGGTCGCCGATGTCGGCGAGCGTCTCAGCGCCGTACACCTCGGGCTCGCGCGAGCCGAGTCGGCCGAGGTTCGGCCCGTTGAGCACGAGGATCGTCGTCATGCTCGAAGCCTAGCGGCGCGGCATCCGTCGCCCCGGTCGCTCAGGACGCGATCTCCTGGTAGGCGGCGAACAGCAGCGACTGGTCGGGCGCGAGCATGACCGTGGGCTTGGCGAGGTCGTCGAGCACGATGAACCGGAGCTGGCCGGCCCGCGCCTTCTTGTCGCGCTGCATCGTGGCGAGGAGGGTGTTCCAGCGGCCGGCCGGGTACGAGGTGGGCAGGCTCAGCAGGTCGAGCACGCGCTTGTGCCGGTCGGCGACCTCGTCCGACAGACGCCCGGAGAGGCGGCCGAGCTCGGCGGCGAACGCGAGGCCCACCGCCACGGCGGCGCCGTGGCGCCACTGGTACCGCTCGGCGTGCTCGACCGCGTGGCCGAGGGTGTGGCCGTAGTTCAGGATCTCGCGGAGCCCTGCTTCCCGGAAGTCCTCGGAGACGACCTCGGCCTTCATGCGGATCGCGAGCTCCACCACCCGGCGGAACTCCGGCGTCGTCGGGTCCGTCGCGGCATCCGGGTCGGCCTCGATGACGTCGAGGATCTCGGGGTAGCGGATGAACCCGGCCTTCACCACCTCGGCGAAGCCCGCGAGGATCTCGTTGCGCGGCAGGGTGTCGAGCAGTTCGAGGTCGCAGAGCACCGCCGCCGGGGCGTGGAAGACGCCGACGAGGTTCTTGCCCTCGTTGGTGTTGATGCCGGTCTTGCCGCCGATCGCCGCATCGACCATGCCGAGGACCGTCGTGGGCAGCTGCACGATCCGGACGCCGCGGAGCCACGTCGCCGCGACGAAGCCCGCGAGGTCGGTGATCGCTCCTCCGCCGAACCCGACGATCACGTCGGTGCGGGTGAAGTCGGCCTGACCGAGGATCTGCCAGCAGAACGCCGCGACCTCGACGCGCTTGGCCTGTTCGGCGTCGGGCACCTCGGCGAGCAGCACCTCGTAGCGACCGGCGAGCGACTCGCGCAGCGCTGCGGCACGCGCACCGAGCGTCGGCGGGTGCACGATCAGCACCTTGGCCGCGGCCGAGCCGATCGCGTCGCCCACGCCGGCCAGCAGGTCGCGGCCGATCACGACGTCGTACCCGGCGTCGCCCTCACCGCCCACTCGGATGGTGGTCGCTCCGGTCTCGCTCATGCACGTGCCCCTGCCCACTCGGTGATGCGGTCGACGATCCGCGCGACCGAGCGACGCGAGGTGTCGATGGTGAGTCCCGCGACCTGCTCGTACAGCGGGCGCCGCTCGTCGCGGATGCGGATCCAGCGGTCGAGTCCGCCGTCGGCCAGGAGCGGTCGGGTGCCTCCCGAGAGCCGTGGTGCGACGGCCTCGGCCGACACCTGGAGCCAGACGACCGGCAGGCTCGCGAGGTCGTCGCGCGTGTCGGCGTCGAGCACGGCGCCGCCGCCGAGGGAGACGATCGCCTCCTCGCGGAGCGCCTCCGCCACGACCTCGCGCTCGATGATGCGGAAGTACTCCTCGCCCTCGCGGGCGAAGATCTCGTCGATGGGTCCGTAGCGCTCGACGATCCGCTGGTCGGTGTCGACGAACGGCGCACCGACGGATGCCGCGAGCCGGGCGCCCACGCGCGACTTGCCGGCGCCCATGGGCCCGACGAGCACGATCGGCAGCGGCACGACCCGCGGCGCGCCGGTGCCCGGCGTCGACTCAGGCACGGACCGCATCGGACGCCGCCACCTGGCTCGCGAGCGAGTCCGGGATCGCGGCGAGGTACGCCTCGAGGTTGCGGCGGGTCTCGGCGACCGAGTCGCCGCCGAACTTCTCGAGCACGGCGTCGGCGAGCGTCAGCGCGACCATGGCCTCGGCGACCACGCCGGCCGCGGGGACCGCGCAGACATCCGACCGCTGGTGGTGTGCCGGCGCCGGCTCGCCCGTCGCCACGTCGACCGTGGGAAGGGCGTGCGGCACGGTGGCGATGGGCTTCATGCCGGCGCTCACGCGCAGGACGGTGCCCGTCGACATGCCGCCCTCGGTGCCTCCGGCGCGGTCGCTCGCGCGGACGATCCGCCCGTCGGCGAGGTGCAGTTCGTCGTGCGCGGCGGAACCGCGACGCGTCGTGGTGAGGAAGCCGTCGCCGACCTCCACGCCCTTGATCGCCTGGATGCCCATGAGGGCGGCCGCGAGCCGCGCGTCGAGGCGGCGATCCCAGTGCACGTGCGAGCCGAGGCCCGGCGGCAGGCCGTAGGCCAGCACCTCGACCACGCCGCCGAGGGTGTCGCCGTCCTTGTGCGCGGCATCCACCTCGGCGACCATGCGTTCGCTCGTCGCCGGGTCGAAGCAGCGCAGCGGGTCGGCGTCGAGCGCGTCGACGTCGGACGGCATCGGCAGCGCGCTGCCCTCGGGCACGCGGACGGGCCCGATCGCGACGGTGTGCGACACTAGTCGGATCCCGAGTTCCGCGAGGAACGCGCGCGCGACGGCGCCGAGCGCGACGCGGGCCGCGGTCTCGCGGGCGCTCGCGCGCTCGAGCACCGGGCGGGCCTCGTCGAAGCCGTACTTCTGCATGCCCACCAGGTCGGCGTGACCGGGACGCGGACGGGTCAGCGGCGCGCCGCGGCCCTTGCCGAGCGTCGCGGGGTCGACCGGTTCGGCGCTCATGACCTGCTGCCACTTCGGCCACTCGGTGTTGCCGATGCGCAGCGCGACGGGGCTGCCGAGCGTGAGCCCGTGCCGGACGCCGCCGGAGATCGCGAGCTCGTCCTGTTCGAACTTCATGCGGGCGCCACGACCGTAGCCGAGCTTGCGGCGCGCCAGGTCGGCGCGGATGTCGTCGAGGGTGACGGGGATGCCGGCGGGGAGTCCTTCGAGGATCGCGACCAGCTCGGGGCCGTGCGATTCACCCGCGGTGAGCCAACGGAGCATGCCCACCATCCTCCCACAGCCCGATCAGGCGGCCTGCCGCATGACGTCGAGCACGGCCGCCTCGTCGGGGAGCTCGGCGAGCGGATCGCCCGTGAGGAAGACCCGCACCTGGAGCAGGGCCTGGTGGATGAGCATGCCGAGTCCGTGGGCGACGGCGCCGCCGCGCTCGGTCCACGCCGCCGCGAGCGCCGTCGGCCACGGCGCGTAGGCGACGTCGAGGAGCGGGGCCGCGGCGAGGTCGTCCGACGGCGCGACGCCGAGGTCGGTCCCGCCCGGGACGGTGCTGATCACGAGGTCGGCTTCGGCGCGGGAAGCGAGGTGGTCGAGCCGCCGCACGTCGACGACGAGGCCGAGCGCGTGGCCGAGGTCGACGACGGATGCCGCCCGGCCGGCGTCGCGCACGCACACGTCGACGCTCACGGCGCCGAGCTCGGCCATCGCCACGAGGGCCGATGCGGCCGTGGCTCCCCCGCCGACGAGCACGCCGTGTCGGATGGCGTGGACGCCGGCGTCGCCGAGCGCGCGCACGATCCCGCCGATGTCGGTGTTGAAGCCGAGCCGCCGGCCGTCGGGCGAGAGGAGCAGCGTGTTGACCGCGCCGGCCCGCTCGGCGAGGCGCTCCACCTCGTCGGCGAGGGCGAGGGCCTCGCCCTTCAGGGGCATCGTCAGCGACAGCCCGCGCCATTCCGGACCGAGACCGTCCACGAACCGTGCGAGGCCGCCTTCGCCCACCTCGATTCGGTCGTAGGTCCAGTGGAGCCCGAGCCGCTCGTAGGCGGCGCGATGGAGGGCCGGGCTCTTCGAGTGCGCGATGGGCGAGCCCAGCACCGCGAGGCGGCGCCGGACGTCACCGGCGCCGGCGCCGGGCGCCGGCGTCGCGGCATCCGTCGGCATCTAGCCGTTCTCCTCGAGGTACTGGTAGAACCGCTGCACCGCCTGCTCGTGCTCGGCGAACGTCGCGGAGAAGACGGTCTCGCCGGTCTCGAGGTTCACGGTCACGAAGTACAGCCACGGCCCCGGCTCGGGGTTCTGGGCGGCGTCGATGGCGACGTCGCCCGGGTTGCCGATCGGCCCCGGGGGCAGCCCCGGGTGCACGTAGGTGTTGTACGGGTTCGACGCGTCGGCGCGCTCCGCGTCGGTCGTGGTGACGACCGAGTCGTCACCCGTGCCGTAGTGCACGGTGGAGTCGAACTGCAGCAGTCCGCTGTCGAACTGGGCCGGATCGAGGCGGTTCTGGATGACGCGCGACACCTTGTAGGAGTCGGCCTCCGAGCCGGACTCGCGCTCGATGAGCGAGGCGATGACGATGGTCTCCCAACGGTCCTCCGGGGCCACGCCGGCGGCGTCGAGCGACTGGAAGGTCCGGTCGACCAGGGTCTGGATCAGCTGCTCGGCCGTGACGTCGGGCCCGAAGGTGTAGGTGGCCGGGAAGAGGAAGCCCTCCACGGACTTCGCCTCGGCGGGCAGCCCGAGCGCCTGGGGGTCGGCCGCGGCGGCCTGCAACTCCTCGAGCGGGATGCCCGTGGCCGCCGATGCCGCCTCGAGGGCGTCGCGCGCCCAGAGGCCCTCCTGGATGACGAAGGTGTTCTCCATCTTCGACGCGGGGTCGAGCAGGGCGTCGAGCGCGGCTTCGGCGCTCATCTGGTTCGCCATCCGGTACGCGCCCGGGTAGAACGTCGGCGCGGCATCGCGTGCGCTCATCTCGTCGATGAACGCCTCGGCGGAGGCCACGATGTCCTGTTCGGCGAGGTTCGCGGCGATGGTCTCGCCGCCGTCGCCGTCCTCGATCATGAAGACGACCTCGCCCGAGCCGGACCCGCTGTAGTCCTCCGGTGGCTGGAAGCGGTCGAGCACCGAGTTGATCGGCCCCTGCAGGAAGAACACCGCGGCGACCACGAGGCCGGCGAGCACCAGGAACGCCACGAGGCATCCGAGCGCGCCGCGACCGCGCCGGCGCTGCTCGACCTCGTGCTCGTCGAGGTCGAGGTCGGCGAGGGCGCGCCGGTCCGCTCGGGAGGAGCGCGGCGCCGGGTCGTCGTCCCAGGGGTTCAGGAGGTCGGGTTCCGGACGCGTCGGCACCGGTTCCCGCGGGACGCGGGAGTCGGGCTCTGCGGAGGAGACCATGCGCTCGCGGGGCTCGCGGCCGTCCGGCACGGGCGCCCGCTCGAACTCGTGCTCGGCGGTCCGCCGCTGCCCGGCCTCGGCGGCTCGCCGCTGCTCGGCCTCGCGGAGTTCGCGTCGGCTGCGTGGCGGCGGCGCGTCGTCCGGCGTGGACGCCGCGGGCGCCGCGGGCTCCGGGCGGCGCTGCGGCGGAGGCTCTGGCACCCCCCTCGGCGGCGTGGGCGGAGCGCTGCCCGACAGGATGGCATCCCAATCGGAGGGAGGCTGCTGGTCGGAGCCGCGTCGTTGCTCTGGGGGGCGCTGGGTCACGGGGTCAGAGCCCTTCGTCGGCGGAGATCGTTCGTCCGGGAGCGGTGCCGGATGCCCGCTCGGCATCGATGGCGTGTTGCAGAATGATAACGGCTGCCGCTTGGTCGATGATGGGACGCTGCTTGCGCGACGACTTGCCGGCCGATCGCAGCGCCTGCTGTGCGCTCACCGTCGACATCCGCTCGTCGACGAGCCGGACCGCTGCACCGGCTGCCGCGAGCCGCTCGGCGAACGCCACCGCATCGTCGGTCGAGGCCGTCGAGGTGCCCGACAGCGACAGCGGATTGCCGACCACCAGTTCGATCACCTCGTGCTCCGTCGCGAGTTCGAGGATGCGACGGATGTCGTCGTCGCCGTCCGCGTCGCGCGCCACGGTCTCGACGGGGACCGCGAGGATCGCCGACGGGTCGCAGCGGGACACGCCGACGCGCGCCCGGCCCACGTCGATGCCGAGTCGCGCGCCGGGCCGCAACGTCATCGCGTGATCGCCGACCGCGCCGCCTCGAGCGCCGCGGGCACGGCCGAGAGGTCGTTGCCGCCGCCCTGGGCCAGGTCGGGCTTGCCGCCGCCCCCTCCGCCGAGCGCGCCCGCCATCGCCTTCGCGATCGAGCCCGCGTTCGCGCCGGCCTCGCGCGCGGCGGGCGAGGTGGCCGCGATGGCGAGCGGCTTGCCGCCGACCTCGCCGACGAGCGCGACGACGGATGCCGCATCGCCGAGTCGACCGCGCACCGCGGTCGCGAGCGACCGGAGCTCGTCGCCCGAGCCGAGCGCGCCCACGGGCTGGACCACCATGAGCAGGTCGCCGAGTCGCTCGGCCTTGCCCGCGAGGTCGGGCACGCGGTCGTTCAGCGCCTTCGCCTCGAACTGCTGGATGCGCTTCTCGGCGGCCTTCAGGCTCGACACCAGTTCGCCGATCCGGTCGACCAGCTGCTCGGGGCGCGTCTTGAGCGTCGAGGTCAATTCGTTCACCAGGGCGCGCTCGGCCGCGAATCGACGGAACGCGTCCTGTCCGACGAGCGACTCGACGCGACGGTTCGAGGCGCCGACCGACGACTCGCCGATGATGTTGATCATCCCGATCTCGGCGCTCCGCGCGACGTGCGTGCCGGCGCAGAGCTCGCGCGACCACGGACCGCCGATGTCGACGACGCGCACGACGTCGCCGTACTTCTCGCCGAACAGCGCCATCGCGCCGAGCGCCTTGGCCTCATCGATCGGCATCTCACGCGTGACGACCTCGAGGTTGTCGCGCACGGCGTCGTTGGCGATCTCCTCGATCTCGCTGCGCGTGGCGGTCGACAGCGCCTGGTTCCAGCCGTAGTCGAGCCGCAGGTAGCCGGCCTTGTTGAACGAGCCGGACTGATGCGCGTTGGGACCGAGCACCTGCCGGAGCGCGGCGTGCACCAGGTGGGTGCCGGAGTGCGCCTGGGTCGCGCCGCGGCGATAATGCTCGTCGACCACCGTCGTGGCGGGCACGCCGACGCCGACCTCGCCCGAGGTGACCTTGACCGTGTGGCTGATGAGGCCCTTGACCGGTTTCTGCACGTCGAGCACCTCGAGGTCGAACCCGTCGCCGACGATGCGGCCCTGGTCGGGCGCCTGGCCACCGGACTCGGCGTAGAGGGAGGTCTCGGCGAGGATGACCTCGGCGGTCTGGCCCTGGGTGGCCTTCGTGGCGGGCCGCCCGTCGACGAGGATGCCGAGCACGGTCGAGTCGGTCAGGAGGTCGGTGTACCCGGTGAAGACCGTCTCACCGCGAGCCCGCAGGTCGGCGTAGACCGAGAGGTCCGCGAGGACCTTCTTCTTCGACTTCGCGTCCGCCTTCGCGCGCGATCGCTGGTCGGCCATGAGCGAGTCGAAGGCGTGCCGGTCGACCGATAGCCCGGCCTCCTCGGCCATCTCGAGGGTGAGCTCGATCGGGAAGCCGTAGGTGTCGTGCAGGAGGAAGGCGGTGTCGCCCGCGAGCAGGTCGGAGCCCGTGCCCTTGGTCTTCGCCACGGCCTGGTCGAGGATCGACGTGCCGGCGCTCAGGGTGCGAAGGAACGTCTCCTCCTCGCCGAGCGCGAGCTGCTCGATCTGGCGGTAGTTCTCGGCCACCTCGGGGTATGCGGCCTTCATCGCGTCGCGCGACGCCGCGAAGAGGCGCTCGAAGGTCGGTCCTTCGACGCCCAGCAGGCGCATGGCGCGGATGCTGCGACGGAGCAGGCGGCGCAGGATGTACCCGCGGCCCTCGTTCGACGGCGTGACGCCGTCGCTCATGAGCATGAGCGCGGACCGGATGTGGTCGGCGATGACGCGCATGCGCACGTCGTCGTCGTGGTCGGCCCCGTAGCGTCGGCCGGACAGGTCGGCGGCAGCGTCGAGGACCGGGCGCACCTGGTCGATCTCGTACATGTTGTCGACGCCCTGCTTGATGAACGCGACGCGTTCGAGGCCCATGCCGGTGTCGATGTTCTTCTTCGGCAGTTCCTTGACGATCCGGAAATCGGTCTTCGACCGCACGTCGTCGATGAGGTACTGCATGAACACGAGATTCCAGATCTCGACGTACCGGTCGTCGTCGGTCGCGGGGCCGCCGTCGGCGCCGTACTCGGGCCCGCGATCGAAGAAGATCTCGGAACACGGGCCGGCGGGGCCGGGCTGACCCGTGTGCCAGTAGTTCGTGTCCTTGCCGAGGCCCTGGATGCGGTCGTCGGGCAGCCCGGCGACGCGGCGCCAGATCTCGCGCGCCTCGTCGTCGTCCTCGTACACCGTGACCCACAGGTCGGCCGGGTCGAAGCCGTAGCCGCCGTCGGCCTCGGGCGTCGTGAGGAGCTCCCAGGCGTACTGGATCGCTCCCTCCTTGAAGTAGTCGCCGAACGAGAAGTTGCCGTTCATCTGGAAGAACGTGCCGTGGCGCGGCGTCTTCCCGACCTCTTCGATGTCGTTCGTGCGGATGCACTTCTGCACGCTCGTCGCCCGGTCGTAGGGCGCGGGCACCACGCCGGTGAGGTAGGGCACGAAGGGCACCATGCCGGCGACGGTGAACAGCAGCGAGGGGTCGTCGGACACGAGGGAGGCCGACGGCACGACCGTGTGGCCGCGAGCGGCGAAGAAGTCGAGCCAGCGCTGGCGGATCTCGGCAGTCTGCATGGTTCCGTTCTGGATCAGGAGGTGGCGGAGCGGCCCGCACGGCGGGCGAGGGCGTCGTCGCGCCCGAGCGTCAGGACTGCTCGGCGGCGCGGAGCTCGGCCTCTCGGGCGTGGTAGCCCTCGGCGACCGCGCGGCCGAAGGCACGCGCCTTCGCGTCGAGGCCCGCGAAGAACTCCCGGCCCTGCGCGGTGCGGTTGACCTGGTGCGCGACGGCGAAGCCGGTCGCGACGCCGACGGCGAACCACAGGATGCTCTTCACGTCTCACTCCTCGAGAGGTCGGGCGTTGCGGCGTGCGATGCGCACGCGTCCGTCCAGTCTAGGGTGTGCGCGGCACTCCCCGCCGGGACGACGAACGGGGCCGCGGCGAACCGCGACCCCGTTCGGAAACCGCCGACTAGCGGGCGGCGTAGTACTCGACGACGAGCTGCACGTCACAGGTGACGGGCACCTCGACGCGCTTCGGGCGACGCACGAGCTTCGCCTGCAGCTTGTCGAGCTCGACCTCGAGGTAGCCCGGGACCTTGGGGAGCACGTCGACGTGGCCGCCGGCCGCGGCGACCTGGAAGGGCTCGGTGCCCTCGGAGCGCTGCTTGACGCCGATGATCTGGCCCGGCTTCACGCGGAAGGAGGGGCGGTCGACGATGCGGCCGTCGACGGTGATGTGGCGGTGCACCACGAACTGGCGGGCCTGCGAGATGGTGCGGGCGAAGCCGGCGCGGAGCACGAGCGCGTCGAGGCGCATCTCGAGCAGCTCGACCAGGTTCTCACCGGTCAGGCCGTCGGTGCGGCGAGCCTCGTTGAACGCGATGCGGAGCTGCTTCTCGCGGATGCCGTACTGGGCGCGCAGGCGCTGCTTCTCGCGGAGGCGGACCGCGTAGTCGGAGTCCTGCTTGCGCTTGGTGCGGCCGTGCTCACCGGGAGCGTACGGGCGCTTCTCCATGTACTTGGCGGCCTTCGGGGTGAGGGCGACGCCGAGCGCGCGGGAGAGGCGGGTCTTGCTTCGGGACTGGCTGGTCACGATGTCCTTTCGGAGGATTCTCGAACGGTGTGGTTCCGGGCGCGCGAGGCGCCGGAAAGACTTGTCAGAGGGGTTCGCCACGGGCGGACCGGCTACAGGTCGCGCCCTTCGCCGTGGAAACCGCGCAGCCGCACGCGAGAATCTGGCTTCAGGCCAACGGAAATGCTACCACGAACGCCCGGCTCAGCGTTCACCGCGCACGATGCGCCGCAGCTTGCCCAGTCGGGACGACACGTCGCGCTCATTGCCGTGCTCGGTCGGCGTGTAGTACACCGCCCCGCGCAGCGGGTCGGGTAGGTACTGCTGCGGGACGACGCCGATGGGGTCGTCATGCGGGTAGACGTAGCCCTTGCCGTGCCCCAGCCGCTTCGCGCCCGGGTAGTGCGCATCGCGGAGGTGCTTCGGGACCCTGCCGGCCTTGCCCGCGCGCACGTCGGCGATGGCGCGGTCGATGCCCACGTACGCCGCGTTCGACTTCGGCGCCGTCGCGAGGTGGACGACCGCCTGCGCGAGCGGGATGCGCCCCTCCGGCATCCCGATGTACTGCACCGCGTCGGCGGCCGCGACCGCGACCCCGAGGGCCGTCGGATCGGCCATGCCGATGTCCTCCGAGGCCAGGACGATGATGCGTCGCGCGATGAAGCGGGGGTCCTCCCCTGCCTCGATCATGCGCGCGAGGTAGTGCAGGGCCGCGTCGACGTCGCTGCCGCGGACCGACTTGATGAAGGCGCTGATCACGTCGTAGTGCTCGTCGCCGTCGCGGTCGTACCGCAGGAGGGCGCGATCGACCGCGCGGGCGACCGTCTCGGGCGTGATCACGGGAACGGCGGGCTCGTCGCCGTCGACCGACGCGGCACCCGAGCCCCCGGCCCGTTCTGCCTCGGCCTCGGCCGTCGCCGACAGCGATGCGGCCTCGAGCGCCGTCAGGGCGCGCCGTGCGTCGCCGGAGGCGAGCCGGACGATCGCCGCACGCGCCTCGGGCTCGAGCGCGACCCGCCCGGCGAGGCCGCGGGGGTCGGCGACCGCTCGGTCGACGAGCATGCCGAGGTCGTCGTCGTCGAGCGTCTCGAGGGTGAGCAGCAGCGACCGCGACAGGAGCGGCGAGATCACGGAGAACGAGGGGTTCTCGGTCGTCGCGGCGACGAGGATGACCCAGCCGTTCTCGACGCCGGGCAGCAGGGCGTCCTGCTGCGCCTTGGTGAAGCGGTGGATCTCGTCGAGGAAGAGCACGGTCGAGACGCCGTAGAGGTCGCGGTTGGCCCGCGCCTCCTCCATGACCTGGCGGACGTCGCGCACACCGGCGGTCACGGCCGAGAGCTCGACGAACTTGCGCCCCGACGACCGCGCGATCGCCTGCGCGAGCGTCGTCTTGCCCGTGCCGGGCGGCCCCCAGAGGATGACGGAGACCGCGCCGGACTCGCCCGTCCGGTCGGCGGCGAGCGCGACGAGGGGCGAACCGGGCGTGAGCAGGTGGCGCTGACCGGCCACCTCGTCGAGGCTCCGCGGCCGCATGCGCACCGCGAGCGGCGTCGCGCCCGAACGCAGGCCCGCAGCCGTATCCACCATGCCGACCAGCGTAGCCGCGGCATCCGACAGCGCTTCCCGGCCACCGCTCGGCGGAGGCCGCGGCGATTGGCACCCCGACGCCGCCGTTGCGTAGAGTTCCGTCGCAGGATCCCGAGAAGGAGCAGCGTGGCAACGAACGACCGTCAGGCGCGCGAGGCGCGCGCGAGACTGCGCACCTACCAGGCACGGCAGGAGGTCCACGCCCGCTCCGTCCGCCGTCGGCGGCGCGACAACGTCATCGCGGGCATCGCCCTCGTCGTCGTGCTGGCGCTCGCCACCGCCGCGCAGCTCCTCTACTTCGACGGCGGCCCCGGCTCGCCCGAGGCCGAGCCCACGGCCACGCCCGCAGCGACCGAGACGCCCCAGCCGGTGCCCTCCGCCGAGCTCGCGGGCGACCGCACGTGGGTGGGCGCGCTCACGCTCAACGACACCATCCTGTCGATCGAGCTCGACGGCGCGGCCGCCCCGCAGGCGGTCTCCAGCACGATCAGCCTCGTGCAGTCCGGCTTCTACGACGGCCTCGGGTGCCATCGACTCACCACCGAGGGCCTGTTCGTGCTGCAGTGCGGCGACCCGAACGGCGACGGCACCGGCGGCCCGGGCTACACGTACGGTCCCATCGAGAACGCGCCCGAGGACGGCGTCTACCCGGCCGGCACCATCGCGATGGCCCGTCAGGCGGGCGACGCCGAGAGCCAGGGGAGCCAGTTCTTCATCGTCTACGAGGACACGACCCTGACCGCGGACGAGGCGGGCGGCTACACGGTCATCGGGCGCGTGACCGACGGCCTGGACGCGCTCCGCAGCGAGATCGTCGACTTCGGCACGGTCGACGAGGCACCGGACGGCCAGCCCGTCCGACCCGTCACCATCACGTCCTTCGACGTGGAGTGACCGACCGGCGAAGCGCCCTCCGCGCCGCCTCGACGCGGGCGCCCGCCACCGGCCGCCGACGATTCTCGGGGTGCAATAGGCTTGATGCCGTCATCCGCCGCGCATGCGGCATCCGACCGACGACAGGGTGAGTCCGTGACCGATTCAGCACAGCAACCGTGGGGCCGCGTCGACGAGACGGGCACCGTCTTCGTGCGGACCAGCGAGGGCGAGCGCGAGGTCGGGCAGTACCCCGACGCCACGCCGGAGGAGGCGCTCGCGTACTTCGAGCGCAAGTACTCCGACCTGGCGGGCGCCGTGGCGCTCCTCGAGCAGCGCGTGCGTCGCGGTGCACCGGCAGCGGATGTCGCCAAGGCCGTGGCCACGCTGCAGGCCAACGTGGCCGATGCGCACGCGGTCGGCGACCTCGAGTCGCTCCAGCGCCGCCTCGAGGCGCTCTCCGGCACGACCCAGGAACTCACGGCCCAGCAGCAGGCGGAGGCGAAGGCCGCGGTCGAGGCGGCGATCGCCGAGCGCACCCGCATCGTCGAGCAGGCTGAGGCGCTGGCCGCGCAGGACCCCGCGAAGACGCAGTGGAAGCAGACGAGCGCCGAACTCGACGCCCTGTTCGCCGCCTGGCAGAAGCACCAGCAGGAGGGCCCGCGCCTGCCCAAGGGCGAGGCCAACGACCTCTGGAAGCGGTTCCGCACCGCGCGCTCGACGATCGAGCAGCACCGCAAGGCGTTCTTCGCCGAGCTCGACGCCGCCCACCGCGACGTGCGCCAGCGCAAGCAGCGGCTCATCGAGCGCGCCGAGGCGCTCGCCCCGCGCGGTGCCGACGGCGTGGCGGAGTACCGCTCGCTGCTCGACGAGTGGAAGCTCGCGGGTCGCGCGGGCAAGAAGGTCGACGACGCCCTGTGGGCGAAGTTCAAGGCCGCCGGCGACGTGCTCTTCCAGGCGAAGGCCGAGATCGACGCGAAGGACGACGAGGAGTACCGCGCGAACCTCGAGCAGAAGCTCGCACTGCTCGACGAGGCCGACGCGTTGCTCACGGCGAAGGACCCGCGTTCCGCCCGCACCACGCTGAACGGCATCCAGCGCCGCTGGGACGAGATCGGTCGCGTTCCGCGCGACCAGGTGCGCACGATCGAGGACCGCCTGCGCAAGGTCGAGAACCACGTCCGAGCGCTCGAGGACGAGCGCTGGCAGCGCGAGGACCCCGAGAAGAAGGCGCGCTCCGAGGGCATGCTCGGTCAGTTGCACGACGCCATCGCCAAGCTCGAGTCGGAGCTCGCCGACGCCGAGGCCGCCGGCGACGCGAAGGCCGCGGCCGAGGCTCGCGAGGCGCTCGAGGCGCGCCGGGCCTGGCTCAAGGCCGTCGGAGGCTGACCACTCCCCCACGCATCGCCTCGGCGCCCGGTTCTCCACAGGGAGGACCGGGCGCCGTCGCGTGGGGCGACGGGTGCGGCACGATGGCGGCATGGCGCGACTCCCCGCGGTGCTGCGCACCGATGACCTCCCCCTCCCCGAGTTGTGCGCGGCGCGTCTCGACGGCGAGCTCATGGCCATCGGGGGTGGCTGGTGCCCGGTCGACGAACCGGACCTGCCCGCCCTGCGCGCCGCCGCGGTCGCCCCCGTCTCGCCGGGCCGGCTCATCGTCGAGCGGCGTTCGGCGGCATGGGTGCACGGTGCCCTGCCCGCGCCGCCCGCCGTCGCGGAGTACTGCATCCCCTACGCCGACCGCGGCTCCTCCTGGATCGACCCGTCGTGCATCGTCCGCGAGGTGGTGATCGAGGCCGCCGAGGTCGTCGAGATCGGCGGCATCCGCTGCACGACGCCGACCCGCACCGGATTCGACCTGCTGCGCGATGCCGAGGCCGACGACGCGGAGGTGGCGTGGGTCGTCGGCGCACTGCTCGAGACGACGCCCGGACTCGACGAGCGACTGCGCACTCGGGTCGCGGCGGCGCACCGACTCCCCCACAAGTCCCGCGCGCTCGCGCGGTTGGAGGCCGCCGTGCGTCAGCCGTCGCTGACGCGATAGACGTCGTAGACGGCGTCGATGCGCCGCACGGCGTTCAGCACCCGGTCGAGATGCGTCGTGTCGCCCATCTCGAACACGAAGCGGCTGATGGCCAGCCGGTCCGTCGACGTCGAGACGTTGGCCGACAGGATGTTGACGTGGTGCTCGGAGAGCACGCGGGTGACATCCGACAGCAGGCCCGCCCGGTCGAGGGCTTCGATCTGGATCTGCACGAGGAAGACGCTCTTCGAGCTCGGTGCCCACTCGACGTCGATCATGCGCTCGGGCTCGCGGAGCAGCGAGTGCACGTTGTGGCACGTCGCCTGGTGGACCGAGACGCCTGAGCCGCGGGTGATGAATCCGACGATCTCGTCGCCGGGGACGGGCGTGCAGCAGCGGGCGAGCTTGACGAGGATGTCGGGCGCGCCCCGGACCAGCACCCCGGAGTCGCTGTTGCGCGGCAGCGAGCGCGACCGCGTGGGCAGCGGGAGGGCGGGCTCCTCGACGTCGTCCTCGTCCTGGACGAGTGCGAGGACCTTCTCGATCACCGATTGCGTGGAGACGTGTCCCTCGCCGACCGCGGCGTAGAGCGCCGAGACGTCTTCATAGCGCAGCTGGGCGGCCACCTCGGCGAAGGAGTCCTGGCTCATCAGCTTCTGCAACGGCAGGTTCTGCTTGCGCATCGCTCGGGCGATCGCGTCGCGACCGTGCTCGATGGCCTCGTCGCGACGTTCCTTGGTGAACCACTGGCGGATCTTGCTCCGGGCGCGCGGGCTCTTGACGAAGTTGAGCCAGTCCTTGCTGGGCCCGGAGTCCGGGTTCTTCGACGTGAAGACCTCGACGACGTCGCCGCTCGTGAGCACGCTCTCGAGCGGGACCAGGCGACCGTTGACCTTCGCACCCATGGTGCGGTGCCCGACCTCGGTGTGCACCGCGTACGCGAAGTCGACGGGCGTCGCGCCCGAGGGAAGCCCGATCACGCGGCCCTTCGGCGTGAAGACGTAGACCTCCTTGGCGCCGATCTCGAAGCGGAGGGAATCGAGGAACTCGCCGGGGTCGGCGGTCTCGGCCTGCCAGTCGGAGATGTGCGCGAGCCACGCCATGTCGGCATCGTCCTGCGGACCGCCCACCTCGGCGCGCCCGCCTGCCATCCGCTCCTTGTACTTCCAGTGCGCCGCCACACCGAATTCAGCGCGCTGGTGCATGTCGTGCGTGCGGATCTGGATCTCGACCGGGCGGCCCTTCGGGCCGATCACGGTGGTGTGGAGCGACTGGTACAGGTTGAACTTCGGGGTCGCGATGTAGTCCTTGAATCGCCCGGGCACCGGGGTCCAGCGCGCGTGGATCGACCCGAGCACCGCATAGCAGTCGCGCACCGAGTTCACGAGGACGCGGATCCCGACGAGGTCGTAGATGTCGTCGAAGTCGCGGCCGCGCACGATCATCTTCTGGTAGATCGAGTAGTACTGCTTCGGACGCCCGACCACCTTGCCGCGGATCCGCGCAGCCTTCAGGTCGTCGGAGACCATGTCAATGACCGACTGGACGTACTCCTCGCGCTGCGGCGTCCGCTGCTTCACGAGGCTCTCGATCTCGGCGTAGAGCTTCGGATAGAGCACCGCGAACGACAGGTCCTCGAGCTCCCACTTGATCGTCTGGATGCCGAGGCGGTGCGCGAGCGGCGCGTAGATCTCGAGCGTCTCGGTCGCCTTGCGCGCGGCCGACTGAGCCGGAACGAATCCCCAGGTGCGGGCGTTGTGCAGCCGGTCCGCGAGCTTGATGATGAGCACGCGGATGTCCTTGGACATCGCCACGATCATCTTGCGGACGGTCTCGGCCTGTGTGGAGTCGCCGTACTTGACCTTGTCGAGCTTGGTCACGCCATCGACGAGCATGGCGATCTCGTCGCCGAAGTCGGCTCGCAGCTGGTCGAGCGTGTACGCCGTGTCCTCGACGGTGTCGTGCAGCAGCGCCGCGGCCACGGCCTTCGATCCGATGCCGAGGTCGGCGAGGATCTGCGCGACGGCGATCGGGTGGGTGATGTACGGCTCGCCGCTCCGACGCTTCTGTCCCTCGTGCGCTCGCTCGGCGACGGTGTAGGCCCGCTCGATGACCGCGAGGTCGGCCTTCGGATGGTGCATGCGCACCGTTCGGATGACCGCATCGACGGCGCCGGAGGGGACGGCCTTCGAGAAGATCCGAGGCACCAGACGGCGCAACGATGCCGTCGAGTTGACTCCGGTCTCAGTCATCGCCGCCGCACCTCCAGACCTCAATTATCACTGCTCGAGAGCGGGGTGCGCGCCACGGGCTCCGAGCGGACGCTCAGGAGGCGGCGACGGCGGTCGACGCACCGGCGATGCCGGCCCGCTCCCGCTCCTTCAGCACGCGCTGGTCGTGGCGCTTGATCGCCGGCTCGCCCTCGCGGAGCTGCGAGTAGAGCGGAGCGGCGACGAAGACCGTCGACCACGTTCCGACGATGATGCCGATCAGCAGGGCGAGCGAGATGTCGCGGAGCGTGTCGGCCCCGAGCGCACCCGCGCCGATGAAGAGGATGGCGGCGACCGGCAGGGCCGCGACCACGCTCGTGTTGATCGAGCGCACCAGGGTCTGGTTCACGGCGAGGTTGACCGACTCGGCGAACGTGCTACGGGACTCCTCGCCCTGTTCGGCGGTGTTCTCGCGGATCTTGTCGAACACCACGATCGTGTCGTACAGCGAGTAGCTGAGGATCGTCAGGATGCCGATCATCGCCGCGGGCGTCACCTCGAAGCCCACGGCCGCGTAGACGCCGGCCGTGAGGATGAGGTCGCCGATGAGCGACAGGATCGCCGCCACGGACATCTTCCACGTTCGGAAGTAGAGCGCCATCACGATGCCCGCGAGCATGAGGAAGGCCAGGAGGCCGAGGATCGCCTGACGGGTCACGTCGGCACCCCAGCTCGCGCCGATGAAGGACGACGTGACCTCGCTGCGGTCGACGCCGTACGCGTCGGCGAGGGCGACGACGAGTTCCTCGGATTCGGTCTTCTCGAGCTGCTCCGTCTGGACGCGCACGCCCGAGTCACCGACGACCGTGATGCGCGCCACGTTGCCGGGGGCGACCTGCTCGACCGCCTGGGCGGCCGGGTCCTGCGTCGCCTCGGCGACGCCGGTGATCTGGAACTGCGAGCCTCCGCGGAACTCGATGCCGAAGTTGAAGCCGCGGACGACCATCACGAGCGCCGACAGGATCAGCAGCACGGCGGCGATCGTGTACCACTTGCGACGCCCGCCGATGAAGTTGAACGAGCGCTTGCCCGTGTAGAGGTCGTTGCCGAAGGTGGTGAGGCGGTTGGCCATCAGGACTCCTTGCTCTCGCCGGCGCCCACGGTGGCGTCGACCTGTGCCGCCTTGCGCTCGGCGATCGTCTGTCGGCGCTGCGCCTCGCGCGAACTCGAAGCGACCTTCGTCGCGGGAACCTGGACGGGCTTCCGGAACTCGGCGCGACCGCGGTAGACCGCGCCCAGCGCCTTCGGGTCGAGGCCCGACCAGGGGTGGCCGCTCGAGAAGAAGCGGGTCTGCGCGAGCAGCTGCAGCATCGGGTGGGTGAAGAGGATCACGACGATCACGTCGATCACGGTCGTGAGACCGAGGGTGAAGGCGAAGCCGCGCACGCTGCCGACCGCGAGGATGAACAGCACGATCGCGGCGAGCAGGTTCATGCCCTTCGACGAGAGCACCGTGCGGAGCGCGCGCTTCCATCCGGCCTCGACCGCGCCGACGAGCGGCCGGCCGTCGCGGAGCTCATCGCGCACGCGTTCGAAGTACACGATGAACGAGTCGGCAGTGAAGCCGATCGCGACGATGAGTCCGGCGATGCCCGCGAGCGAGAGCCGGTATCCCTCGCGCCACGACAGGATCGTGATCGTGAGGTAGGTGATCACGCCCGCGATAATGAGCGAGGCGATCGTCACCGTCCCGAGGAGGCGGTACTGGAACAGCGTGTAGATGACGACGAGGACGAGGCCGATGAGGCCGGCGACGAGACCCGCCTGCAGCTGCGACGTGCCCAGCGTGGCGGAGATCGTGTCGGAGGACTGGACCTCGAAGCTGATGGGCAGGGCGCCGAACTTCAGCTGGTCGGCGAGCGCCTTGGACGACTCCTGCGTGAAGCTGCCGGTCACCTGCGGACGGCCGTCGGTGATGACGCCGTTCATCTGGGGGGCGGAGAGCACCGCGCCGTCGAGTACGAACGCGAACTGGTCGCGCGGGGTCTGCCCGTTCAGCGCGAACAGCCGCTGGCTGACCTCGGCGAACTGCTCGGCGCCGCGCTCGTTGAAGACGATGTTCACGGCCCACTGGCCGGTCGTGGCGCCGGTCTGGGTCTGCACCATGCCGTTCGTCGCGTCGACGATGTCCTCGCCGCCGACCTCGACCGGACCGAGGAGGTACTTGATGGTGCGCGTCGCGTCGCAGGTGACGAGCGGCTCGTCGGCGGGGGCGACGTTCGCACCGCTCTCGTCGACGGCGGCGCAGTCGAAGGTGTTGAATTGGTCCTGCAGCGCCGGCGTGACCCAGGCGGGGTCGCTCGCGTCGGTCGGCTCGGCCGTGGGCGTGGACTCGAGCTCCTCCTCGGCGCCATCCTCGGGCTCGGGGCTGGCGCTCGGGTCGATCGACTGGTTGGTCGCCGCGTCGGCGAGCAGAACGGGCCGCAGCTCGAGCTTCGCGGACGACTCGATCCGCGCTCGGGTCTGCTCGTCGAGCTCACCCGGGATCGCGACGACGACGTTCTGGCCGCCCTGCGTGTTGATCTCCGCCTCGGAGACGCCGGACGCGTCGACGCGCTGGCGGATGATCGACACGGCCTGGTCGAGCTGCTCCTGCGAGACCGATTCCCCGTCGGCGACCGACGGCTCGAGGATGATCTGCGTACCGCCCTCGAGGTCGAGCGCGAGCTTCGGCGTCCACGAGCCGTCGCCCCAGATCACGCCTGCGGCATTGATGCCGAAGAGCGCGACGATGAGGACGCCGAGCCAGGTGAGGGAGCGCCAGGCCTTACGGACGGGCGTGGGTCGCGAGGACCGCTTGGATGGTGCAGCCACGTGTTCTGCTTTCTGTGCAGGAGTCCGCGCAGCATCGCGCGGGCCGAGCGTCGGGTTTCGGGTCGCTCAGCCTTCGGACTTCTTGGTGTCGGGGGTGTCGTCGCGAGGCGTCTCGTCGGCGCGCTCGCCGAACTCCGGCTCGGTCTCGATGACGGGCGTCGAGCCGGCGACGGGCGCCTCGACCGCGTCGACGACGCGCGCGATGGTCTGGCGGTGCACGGTGAGCACCGTGCCGGGGCCGGCCTCGAGCTCGACCTTGTTCTCGTCTTCGTCGATGGAGAGGATCGTGCCGAACACCCCGAAGTTCGTCATCACCTGCGCACCCGGCACGACCTTCGACTGGAGGTCGCGCATCTCCTGCTGCCGCTTCCGCGAATTGCGGAACATGAAGAAGATCAGGACCGCCAGGACGGCGAGCATGATGATGGTGAACGGATCGAAGACCATGGGGTGGGAACCTTCCGGAGTGCGCGGTGCGCACAGTCAAGGGCGGGGAGGCTGGAGCCTCCAAGGATTATAGGTCATCGATCGGGAGCGTCGCGGCGGCGTCCTCGCCCTCGCGGACGAGTCCGAAGTGCCGCCAGGCCTGGGGCGTCGCCACCCGGCCGCGAGGAGTCCGCGTGATCAGGCCGATCCGGACGAGGAACGGCTCGACGACCGCTTCGATGGTCTCGGCCTCCTCGCCCACCGAGACCGCAAGGGTGTTGAGGCCGACCGGCCCACCGCCGAATCGAGTGAGGATCGTCATCATTACGGCGCGATCGAGACGGTCGAGCCCGAGCGGGTCGACGTCGTAGAGCTCGAGGGCGGCCCGGACCGCGTCCACGTCGGCGTGACCTCCGTGCACGAGCGCGTAGTCGCGCACCCGGCGCAGCAGCCGGTTCGCGATGCGGGGCGTGCCGCGGCACCGTCCGGCGATCTCGGCGACGGCCTCGGCGCCGATGGGCAGGCCGAGCATGGTCGCCGCGCGGGCGAGCACCTGCTCGAGCTCGGCCTCGTCGTAGAACTCGAGGTGCGCCGTGAACCCGAAGCGATCGCGGAGCGGATTCGGCAGCAGCCCCGCTCGCGTGGTCGCGCCGACGAGCGTGAACGGGGCGAGGTCGAGCGGGACCGAGGTCGCGCCGGCGCCCTTGCCCACCATGATGTCGATGCGGAAGTCCTCCATCGCGAGGTAGAGCATCTCTTCGGCCGACCGTGCCATGCGGTGGATCTCGTCGATGAACAGCACCTCGCCCGGCACGAGGGACGACAGGATCGCCGCCAGGTCGCCGGCGTGCTGGATCGCCGGCCCGCTCGACATCCGGAGCGGCCGGCCTCCCTCGTGGGCGACGATCATCGCGAGGGTGGTCTTGCCGAGGCCCGGGGGCCCGGCGAGCAGGATGTGGTCTGGCGTGCGCTGCTGCATGGCCGCCGCGGAGAGCAGCAGCTGCAACTGTCCGCGCACGCGGGTCTGCCCGACGAACTCCTCGAGGCTGCGCGGGCGGAGCGCGCCCTCGAAGGCGAGCTCGGCCTCGGACGCGAGCTCGGGGTCGGTCAGGTCGAGGTCGGCGTCGCTCATCGGGCCCTCGCGGCCTGCTGTGCCGGCCCGAGCCTGGCCAGGGTGAGTCGGAGCAGCGCGGGCACGGATGCCGCCTCGGCGGGGTCGGCCGCCTCGAGCGTCTCGGCGATCGCCTCGCCCGCGAGCTTCTCGGACCAGCCGAGCCCGGTGAGCGCCGCGAGCACGTCGTCGGCCACGCCCCCGGATGCCACCGGGGCGCCGGCTGCCCCCGCGGTCGGAACCGCGACCTTGCCCGCCAGCGAGACGGTGATGAGCTTCGCCGTCTTCGGCCCGATCCCGCTGACCCGCCGGAAGGCGGCGTCGTCGTCGTCGTGCACCGCCCGCGCGACCTCGGCGGGCGACATCGCCGAGAGCACCCCGAGCGCCGACTTCGGCCCGACGCCGGTCACCCCGATGAGGAGCTCGAAGACGTCGAGCTCGTCGCGCGAGGCGAAGCCGAAGAGCGTCATCGCGTCTTCGCGCACGATGAGCGCGGTGTGCACGAACACCTCGTGACCCTCGCGACTCGAGAGCACGAAGGCGGGCGTCGCGTTCACGAGGTAGCCGACGCCGGACACGTCGATCACGAGGGTTCCGCCTGAGGCGGAGGCGACGCGGCCGCGGAGGGAGGAGATCACTCCTTCAGCCTACGGGCGGCTCCCGACACCGACGCGGCACGCTCCGCGGCGAGCCACGCCCGCTGCGCGGGAGTGAGCCCGCCGGCGGGTGCCGCGCCTCGTCCGGCGGCCGCGTCGGCGACCGCCGCCCCGGCGACGCCGCCGGTGCGCCAGGCGTGGCAGATCGCGAGGGCGAGCGCGTCCGCGGCATCCGCCGGCTTGGGGACCGCGTCGAGACCGAGGATGCGCGCGACCATCGCCCCGACCTGCTTCTTGTCGGCGCGACCGTAGCCGGTGATGGCGGCCTTGACCTCGCTCGGCGTGTGGAGCGCCACCGGGAGCGCCCGCCGCTCGGCGATCAGCATGGCCACACCGGAGATCTGCGCGGTGCCCATGATCGTCGACACGTCGCTGCGCGCGAACACGCGCTCGAGCGCCACCGCATGCGGCCGGTGCTCCTCGACGATCGCCTCGAGGCCGTCGGCGATGCGCGCGAGCCGTCCCGGCGTCGCGAGGTCGGCGGGCGAGCGCAGCACGACCACGTCGACCAGGACCGCGGAACGGTCGGGCGCCACGTCGACGACGCCCACGCCGCAGCGGGTCAGCCCGGGGTCGATGCCGAGCACCCGCATCGCGGCTACTCCGACTCGTTCTCGAGCTCCGCCTGCACCTCGGGCGTGAGGTCGAAGTTGCTGTACACGTTCTGCACGTCGTCGCTGTCCTCGAGCGCGTCGATCAGCCGGAAGACCTTCTTCGCCGTCTCGGCGTCGATCTCGACCTTCAGGTTCGGCACGAACTCGATGTCGGCCGACTCGTAGTCGAGCCCGGCCTCCTGGAGCGCCTTGCGGACCTCGACCATGTCGGAGGGGTCGGTGACGACCTCGAAGCCCTGCGCGTGCGGCTCGACCTCCTCGGCGCCGGCCTCGAGGGCGGCCATCATGACGTCATCCTCGGTCGTGCCCTCGCCGCTGACGACGATGACCCCCTTGCGGGTGAAGTTGTACGCGACCGAGCCCGGGTCGGCGAGCGTCCCGCCGTTCCGGCTGAGCCCCGTGCGGACCTCGGCGGCGGCGCGGTTCTTGTTGTCGGTGAGCACCTCGATCATCATCGCGACGCCGTTCGGGCCGTACGCCTCGTACGTGATGTTCTGGTACTCGACCGCCTCGCCGCCGATGCCCGCGCCGCGCTTGATCGCGCGATCGATGTTGTCGTTCGGGACCGAGGTCTTCTTGGCCTTCTGCACGGCGTCGTACAGGGTCGGGTTGCCCGCGAGGTCGGCGCCGCCGAGCTTGGCCGCGACCTCGATGTTCTTGATGAGCTTGGCGAACGACTTCGCGCGGCGCGCGTCGATGACGGCCTTCTTGTGCTTGGTCGTCGCCCACTTGGAATGCCCGGACATGCGTCTCCCGTAACGGTGATCAGTACCCCGTCATTCTAGGCGGTCGCGGGCGCACGCCCCTGAGCGACGCCCTCCGGCGGCCGAGTGCATCACCTCGGCGGATGCCGCGGCCGCCCGCCCGTCACACGAGCGCCGGCATGCCCTCGGGGAAGAGCTCCCGCTGCCAGGCGGTGTAGCGCCGCTTGAGGAGGATCGCCCACAGGAGTCGGATCGGGAAGGGAAGGTGACCCCGCGACCATGCCGCCCGCTCAGCCGGCGGAAGGGCATCCAGCATGAGGCCGAGCTGGATCGGCATGCCGTCCTTGGGGAAGCTCTCGCGTCCGTGTTCGCCGAGCGCGTCCCATTCGCGCTGGCTGAACTCCTCGGCCGCGACCGGGATGACGTCGTCCTCCTCGTCGTGCAGATGGACGCCGAGCACCGTTCCGATCTCGTCGAGCGCGGCGGCGAGCCGCTCCGCCGCGCGGCCGTCTGCGGAGTCGCGCCAGGCGGCCGAGAGCGGCTCCGCACGACCGAGGAGCTCGGCGACGTGACGATGCTGGTCGCGCATCAGGTCGATGGTGGCGGCGCAGGCCGGACGTCGCGCCTCGACCTTGCCGAACAGCAGCAGGTCCTCGGCCTCGTGGTGGACGTGCAGGCCCAGCAGCACGAGGTCGACCGAATCGGCCACGGTCGCGGTCCGCGACCGATCGCCCGGCGGCGCAGCGCGGACCAGCCGGGGCATCTCGCGGAAGCCCCAGCGGAAGATCCGGTGCACGAGGAGGATGTCCGACGTGTCGCATCCGGCGGTCTCACCCTCCGGCAACGGATCGGAGGTGCTGGGAAGTCGCTCGGTCATGGGCTCATCGAACTCCTCCACGGTCCCGCCCGCCAGAGCGAGCGGGCCGGAGCGAGCCCCCACTTCGGGGGCGGCGTCCCGAGATCAGGCGGTGGCCGGAGCCCCGGCGCCCGTCGCGCGGGTCGGGCGGAGGCGCCGCACGGCCCGCTCGTACTGCCGGCGGCCCACGATGCGGTAGGCCGTGCGGATCGGCGCCGGCAGTTGCGTGGCGACCCACTGGTCGCGCTCCCCCTCGGGCACGCTCTCGATCATGAGTCCGAGCAGGACGAAGATCGGCAGCGGCGGCTTGTGCCGACGGGCATGCCGGTGGATGTCGTCCCACTCGGCGTCGGAGAGGATCCGGTCGAGCACCGGGAACGCCTCCCGCTCCTCGTCGGCGAGGTGCTCGACGAGCAGCCGATCGACCTCGTCGAGCTCGGTCGCGAGGCGGGCGGCCGTCGCGGCATCCGCTGCCCTCGACCACCGGTCGACGAGCGCGTCGACGAGATCGAGCCGATCGGAGACCGCACCGTGCTGGCGACGCATGAGTTCGACGTGGAGGCCGCACGCGGGCGCGCGCTCGGTCATGCGGTCCCAGAAGAAGTCGTCCTCGGTGCCGTGGTGCACGTGGAGCAGCGCGGTGATGCCGTGCAGGTGCTTCGCCAGGTACCGCGCGCGGTCCGTGTCACCGGGCGAGACGGCGCGGACGAGGCCGGGCGCCTCGGCGAACAGCCGGCGGAAGAGGCGGTGGATCATCACGACCTCGTCGCTGCGGCAGGTCGTGGCGGGGGCGGCGGTCGGCGCCGGCGCGCCGGTGCTGGGAAGTCGTTCGGTCATGTGGGCAAGGCAAGCGGATGCCGCGCTCCGCCGCGCCCGTGCGGGCCCCCGGATCGCCCCGGGGCCATCCCCCGACTGCGAGCCGGGGATCACCCTGAGACCGCCCCGCGGGGAGGTCGCGGGCGCCGTCGTCAGCCGAGCAGCTTCTCGAGCGTGCGGAGGTTGCGGTTGGTCGTCGTCGGCTTGAACACGGGCCTGGCGAGCACCTTCGCGAACACGGTGTCGACCGAGGTGCCGACGAGCGGATGCCAGTACACGACCCCGTCCCCGCGCTCGAGCGGATCGGCGTGGGCGTCCGGCTCACCGGCCGCCGCCATGAGGTCATCGACGACGGACGCCTCGGAGGCGAAGACGACGTACGGCTGGCGCGACGCGTCGGAGGCGTCGAACGGGAAGTCGACGACGATCGCTCCGAGGCGCTCGCGCGTCAGCAGCACGATCCACGCCTCGTAGCCGAAGCGGTCGGCGAGGGCCCGCTCGATGCCGCGCTTCAGCGCGGCGGCATCCGTGCGGTCGCTCTCGAAGGCGACGTTGCCGCTGGCGAGCACGGTCCGCACACCGCCGAATCCGAGCCCGGTGAACGTCTCGCGCAGCTCGGCCGACCTCACCGTGATGCCGCCGACGTTGACGCCGCGGAGGAGGGCGATCCACTCGGTCATGCGGCCAGCGTAGGGCGGGCCGCCGTCATGCGCGCGGACTCCCCGCGGGACGGATCGTGGCGGGCGGGGCACCGGACAGCCGCACGCCGACCGCCCGGGCCTCCAGCGCGGCCAGCGCACGGATCGTCTCCGGGTCGCCGCGTCGCCATCCGGCTGCCGCGTCGGCATCGGCAGTGAGCACGTCGAGCGGGTTCCGGTCGGTGAGCGCGCGCAGCGCGAGCAGGTCGGCGCCGCCCGGGCGTGCGAGCACCGCGGTCGTGCGCTGGGCGCGAACCGCGCGGACGACCCGGGGCGCGACCCAGAGCAGGAGCACCGCCGCCACGGGCAGGGCCGCGATGCCGATCGCCGCGACCACGGCGATCCAGCCCACCACGTCCTGCTGGCCCCGACCGACGGACTCGAGCGTCGCACCCGCGGCGCTCGCGCCGTCGAACGGCTCGGCGATCCCCGAGCCGATGAGCGGGACGCCCGCGAGGGTGCTCCCGATGTCGGTCATGCTGCCACGGAATCCGGTGCCGGCCTCCTCGAGTCGCCGACCGAGGGCGGCGAACTCGGTCACGAGCCCGTGGACGATCACGGCGGCCCACACCGACGCGACGATGAGCCCGAGCGCGAGGAGGTCGCCGACGGCCTGGACCGCGCGCGGTCCGTGGAAATCCGAGTACAGCTTCATGCCCCCACTCTGGCGCGGGCGGGGCTCCGTCGCTACGGGGACGACGAGGCGGCGCCCGCGCGGGCGCGCACCTTGCCGAGGAAGTACTCGTGGAACCGGTGGTCGCCCTGGATCTCCGGGTGGAAGCTCGTGCCGACGAGGTCGCCCTGTTCTACCGCGACCACCCGCCCATCGGGCAGGGACGCGAGCGGGGTCGCCTTCTCCCCCACCGACTCCACGACGGGGCCGCGGATGAAGACGGCGTGCACGGGCGGGTCGCCGAGTGCGGGCACCGGCAGGTCGGTCTCGAAGGACTGGTTCTGCGAGCCGAAGGCGTTCCGGCGCACGACGACGTCGAGCCCGCCGAGGTTCTGCTGCCCCTCGATCGTGTCGAGCAGGGTGTCGGCGATCATGATGAGCCCCGCGCACGTGCCGTACACGGGCATGCCATCGGCGATGCGGCGTTTCAGCGGCTCGGCGACGCCGAAGGCGCGGGAGAGCTTGTCCATCACGGTCGACTCGCCGCCGGGGATCACGAGCCCCTCGACGCCGTCCAGGTCTTCGGGGCGGCGCACGAGCACGACCTTCGCGCCGAGCTCGCCCAGCACGCGTGCGTGCTCGCGGAAGTCGCCCTGCAGGGCGAGGACGCCGACCGTCGGGCCGGTGGCGTCCGTCGCCCCGAGCGACTCGTCGCGGAGGGTCACCATCCGCGCTCGGCGAGGCGGTGCGGTGCGGGGAGGTCGCCGACGTTGATGCCGACCATGGCCTCGCCCAGGCCGCGCGACACCTCGGCGATGACCTTCGGGTCGTCGTAGAACGTGGTGGCCTTGACGATGGCCGCCGCGCGCTGCTCGGGGTTGCCCGACTTGAAGATGCCGGAGCCGACGAAGACGCCGTCGGCGCCGAGCTGCATCATCATGGCCGCGTCAGCCGGCGTGGCGACGCCGCCCGCGGTGAAGAGCACGACGGGGAGCTTGCCGGTCTCGGCGACCTCGAGCACGAGCTCGTAGGGGGCCTGCAGCTCCTTGGCGGCGACGTAGAGCTCGTCGCGCGTCATCGACTTCAGCTGGTTGATCTCGGAGGTGATCTTGCGGATGTGCTTGGTCGCCTCGGAGACGTCGCCCGTGCCGGCCTCGCCCTTCGAGCGGATCATGGCGGCGCCCTCGTTGATGCGGCGAAGCGCCTCGCCGAGGTTGGTCGCACCGCAGACGAAGGGCGTGTCGAAGCCCCACTTGTCGATGTGGTTGACGTAGTCGGCCGGCGAGAGCACCTCGGACTCGTCGATGTAGTCGACGTCGAGCGCCTGGAGCACCTGCGCCTCGACGAAGTGGCCGATGCGCGCCTTCGCCATGACGGGGATCGACACCTCGGCGATGATCGCCTCGATGAGGTCGGGGTCGCTCATGCGGGCGACGCCGCCCTGGGCTCGGATGTCGGCGGGCACGCGCTCGAGCGCCATGACGGCGACCGCGCCGGCGTCCTCGGCGATACGCGCCTGCTCGGGCGTGACGACGTCCATGATGACGCCGCCCTTCAGCATCTCGGCGAGGCCGCGCTTCACGCGGCTGGAGCCGGTCTGGGCAGTGCTCATCGGGGATCCCTTCGACGGAGACGCGCTCGGATCGCGCGACGCTCGGAACAATCAGGTGGCTTGGCCTAGGCCAAAAGATAGCATGGACCGTGCCGACCATCGGAGCCGCCCATGTCACATGACCTGACCCTCGAGATCACCGGCCGTTCGGCCGCCGACATCGCCGCGAACGTGCGCGCCCTCATCGAGCGCGGCGCGCTGCTACCGGGCGACCCGCTGCCACCCGTGCGGAACCTCGCCGACCGGCTCGGCGTGAACCGCAACACCGCCGTCGCCGCCTACCGGCAGCTCACCGCGGCGGGCGTCGTGGTCACCCGTGGGCGCGGCGGCACGCACGTCGCCGACCGCTCGGCGGTCGCGCAGGAGGGGTTCGCCGCCGACAGCGTGCTGCGCGACGTCGCCACCGGCAACCCCGATCCCGACCTGATCCCGGATCCGTCGCGCGCGCTCGCCGGGATGGCGGGTCGACCCGTGCTCTACGGCGAGCCCGTCATCGACCCCGGCCTCGAGCGGTGGGCGCTGGACTGGATGCGCGCCGACCTCGCACCCGACGACCTCCGCCTCACGATCACGAGCGGAGCGGCCGACGCGGTCGAGCGCCTCCTCGCCCAGGCGCTCGTGCGCGACGACGCCGTCGCCCTCGAGGACCCCTGCTTCCTCACGAGCATCCACACCGTCCGGGTGGGCGGCTACCGGGCCGTCCCGGTCCCCGTCGACGACGAGGGCATGACGGTCGACGGGCTGCGCGCCGCGCTCGAGCAGGGCGTGCGCGCGGTCGTCTGCACGCCCCGCGCGCAGAACCCGACGGGGGCGAGCCTGTCGGAGCGGCGGGCCGCGGAGCTGCGCGAGGTGCTCCGCGCGCACCCGTACGTGCTCGTGATCGAGGACGACCACTTCTCGATGCTCTCCCGACGGCCGTTCCGTTCGCTCATCGGCCCCGAGCATCGACGGTGGGCGCTCGTCCGCTCGGTCTCGAAGTTCCTGGGTCCCGACATGTGCCTCGCGGTCACCGCCTCCGACCCCGACACGGCGGAGCGGCTCGCCATGCGACTGACGCCGGGCACGACGTGGGTCAGCCACCTGCTGCAGCGACTGGTGCTCGCCCTCGTCACCGACCCCGACGTCACTGGGGCCATCAGCGCGGCGGGTGAGCACTACGCCGCGCGGAACGACGCGTTCGCCGCGCGGCTCACCGCGTCCGGGGTTCCCGCGTCGGCGGGCGACGGCCTCAATCTCTGGGTGCCGATGCCCGTGCCGGCACGTGACGTCTCCGAGCAGCTCATGCGACGCGGCTGGCTCGTGCGAGCCGGAGACGAGTTCGCCCTGGCCGACGCGCCGGAGGCGAGCCGTCGCCTGCGGCTGACGGTGCACGACCTGAACGCGGCCGACGCCGACCGGCTCGCCGAGGACATCGCGGCGGCCGTGCGTGCCGCCGGCGGACGGCTCGCCGCAGCGGGGATGGAATGATCGAGGGGTGAAGGTCCTCTCGATCCAGTCCGCCGTCGCCTACGGCCACGTCGGCAACTCCGCCGCCGTCTTCCCGCTCCAGCGCATCGGCGTCGAGGTCATGCCGGTCTACACCGTCAACTTCTCGAACCACACCGGCTACGGCGCGTGGCGCGGACCGCTCATCAGCCCGGACGACGTGCGCGAGGTCATCAACGGCATCGAGGACCGCGGCGCGTTCCCGGAGATCGACGTGATCCTGTCGGGGTACCAGGGCTCGGAGGGCATCGCCGACGTCATCCTCGATGCGGTCGCCCGCATCAAGGCGGCGAACCCCGACGCGGTGTACTCCTGCGATCCGGTCATGGGCAACGCGAAGAGCGGATGCTTCGTGGCGCCGGCGATCCCCGTCCTGCTGCGCGACCGCGTGGTGCCCGCCGCCGACCTCATCACGCCGAACCAGTTCGAGCTCGGCTACCTCACCGAGACCGAGCCGGATTCGCTCGAGTCCACGCTCGCGTCGGTCGACCTCGCGCGGGCGTCGGGTCCCCGCACGGTCCTCGTGACGAGCGTGGAGCGTCCCGACCGGGAGCCGGGCACGATCGAGATGCTCGCCGTCGACGACCGCGGCGCGTGGATCGTCCGGACTCCGCTCCTTCCCATGAAGGCCAATGGCTCGGGGGACGTCACGGCGGCGCTCTTCACGGCCCACTACCGTCGCACCGGCGACGCGGCCGACGCGCTCGCACGGACGGCGTCGAGCGTGTTCGACCTCCTCGCGAACACGCACGAGTCCGGCGAGCGCGAGCTGCAGCTCGTCGAGTCGCAGGAGGCGTACGCCAACCCGCGCATGCAGTTCGAGGTGCGACAGGTCCGCTGAGCGACCGGATCAGCGGGGCCAGGCCTCGGCGATCTCCTGGCGCACCTCGCCGAGCAGGCGCGGCAGCGCCTTGGTGCCGGCGATGATCGGGAAGAAGTTCGAGTCGAGCGCCCACCGCGGCACGATGTGCTGGTGCAGGTGCTCGGCGATGCCCGCGCCGGCGATCCGTCCCTGGTTCATGCCGATGTTGAAGCCGTCGCACTTCGACACCTGCTTCACGGTGCGCATGGCGACCTGCGTGAGTTCGCCGATCTCGGCGACCTCCTCGGGCGTCGCCTGGTCGTAGGTGGCGATATGCCGGTACGGGCACACGAGCAGGTGTCCGCTGTTGTAGGGGAAGAGGTTGAGCAGCACGTACGCGTGCTCGCCGCGCGCGACGATCAGCGACTGCTCGTCGTCGAGCTCCGGCGCCCGGCAGAACGGGCACGAGTGCTCGTCAGGCTGCTGTCCGTGCTGGATGTAGACGAGCCGGTGCGGCGTCCAGAGCCGTTGGAAGGCGTCCGGCACGCCCGCGAGGTCGGCCGCGGCATCCGTCTGCACGTCGTCAGGGTCGAACTCGTCGGGCCGGTAGTGGGTCATGCGAACAGGTCGTCCCTCGTGGTCACCTGGCGGCGGTCGGCGATCGCCTCGAGGATGCGTCGCTCAGCCTCGGCGATCGAGACGCCGTTCTCCTGCGTGCCGTCGCGGAAGCGGAAGCTCACGGTCTCGCCGGACCGGTCGTTCTCACCGGCGATGAGCTGGATCGGCACCTTCTGCGTGGTGTGGGTGCGGATCTTCTTCTGCATGCGGTCGTCGCTCGTGTCGAGCTCCGTGCGGACGCCGGCACCGGCGAGCTGGGTGAGGATGGCGCCGAGGTAGGGCGCGTACTCGTCGGCGACCGGGATGCCGACCACCTGCACGGGCGACAGCCACACCGGGAAGGCCCCGGCGTAGTGCTCGGTGAGCACGCCGAAGAAGCGCTCGATGGAACCGAACTTCGCCGAGTGGATCATGACCGGCCGCTGGTGCGTGCCGTCGGCGGCCGTGTACTCGAGTCCGAAGCCCTCGGGCTGGTTGAAGTCGTACTGGATCGTCGACATCTGCCAGGTCCGGCCGATCGCGTCGCGCGCCTGCACCGAGATCTTGGGGCCGTAGAAGGCGGCGCCGCCCGGGTCCAGCACCAGCTCCAGGCCGGACGCCTCCGCCACGTCGCGGAGGACGCCGGTGGCGACCTCCCACTGCTCGTCGGTGCCCTTGAACTTGTCGGAGTCGGCGTCGCGCGTCGAGAGCTCGAGGTAGTAGTCGTCGAGGCCGAAGTCGCGCAGCAGGCCCAGCACGAAGTCGAGGAGGTGCTTGATCTCGCCGGGTGCCTGCTCGGGGGTCACGTAGCTGTGGGAGTCGTCCTGGGTGAGGCCGCGCACGCGCGTGAGGCCCTGGACGACGCCGGACTTCTCGTACCGGTACACGGTGCCGAACTCGAAGAACCGCAGCGGCAGCTCGCGGTAGGAGCGACCACGCGAGCGGAAGATGAGGTTCTGCATCGGGCAGTTCATCGCCTTGAGGTAGTACTCGGAGTTCTCGAGCTCCATCGGCGGGAACATCGTGTCCTTGTAGTACGGCAGGTGGCCCGACAGCTCGAAGACGTGCGCCTTCGTGATGTGCGGGGTCGAGACGTACTGGAAGCCCTCCTCGATATGGCGCCGGCGGACGTAGTCCTCCATCTCGCGCTTGATCACGCCGCCCTTGGGGTGGAACACCGGCAGGCCGGACCCGATCTCGTCGGGGAAGCTGAACAGGTCGAGCTCGACGCCGAGCTTGCGGTGGTCGCGGCGGGCGGCCTCCTCGAGCCGGTGCTGGTAGGCGCGCAGCTCGTCCTTGGTCGGCCACGCGGTGCCGTACACGCGCTGGAGCTGCGGGTTCTTCTCGGATCCGCGCCAGTAGGCGGCGGCCACGCGCATGAGCGCCCAGCCGTTGCCGATCATGCGGGTGCTGGGCAGGTGGGGACCGCGGCAGAGGTCCTTCCACTGCACCTCGCCCGACTTCGGGTCGACGTTGTCGTAGATCGTCAGCTCGCCGCCGCCGACCTCCACGTTCTCGTTGTCGTCACCGGATGCCGCGGCGCCCTTCAGCCCGATGAGCTCGAGCTTGTACGGCTCGTCGGCGAGCTCGGCCCTGGCCTCGTCGTCGGAGACGACGCGGCGCACGAAGCGCTGGCCGGAATGGATGATCCGGGCCATCTCCTTGTCGAGCGCCTTCAGGTCCTCGGGCGTGAACGGCTCCGCGACGTCGAAGTCGTAGTAGAACCCGTCGGTCACGGGCGGGCCGATGCCGAGCTTCGCGTCGGGATTGATCTTCTGCACCGCCTGCGCGAGGACATGGGCGGTGGAGTGGCGGAGGATCGCGAGGCCGTCGGGCGAGTCGATGGTGACCGGCTCGACCACGTCGGCGTCGGCGACCGTCGTCGCGAGGTCGCGGAGCTCGCCGTTGACGCGCATCGCGACAACGGATCGATCGGTGAAGAGCTCGAAGCCGTCGGCCAAGTGGATCCACTCCCCTGCAGTGTGAGACGCAACCCCTCAACTGTAGTCGCGTGGATCGGCGGGCGATCACCCGCCGGTCCCGGCCGTACCCTCCGGCCCACGTCTCGACCCGGTGGGCCGCCGTTCGGTGAAACGACGAACGCCCCGGCGAGCCGGGGCGTTTCTCATGTGGTGGGCGATACTGGGATCGAACCAGTGACCTCTTCCGTGTCAGGGAAGCGCGCTACCGCTGCGCCAATCGCCCGGGTTTGAGTGAGCTGCGAGGGGCTCATTCGAGGTGGATACGGGATTCGAACCCGTGTATACGGCTTTGCAGGCCGCTGCCTCGCCTCTCGGCCAATCCACCGTTGCTTGGGTTCACCACCAAAGAACAAACCGGCTTGCGCCGGCTTGGTCAGAGCGGATGACGAGACTCGAACTCGCGACCCTCACCTTGGCAAGGTGATGCGCTACCAACTGCGCCACATCCGCGTTGCCCGCTGTTTTGCGTGCAGAGAGACTCTAACGGATGACGTGAACGAATGACAAACCGAGCGGGCCGCGTGGAACGTCATGGCCGATCAGCAGGCGAATCCGACCGTGCATGCCGGGCGTGTCGCCCGTTCGGGCGCCACTCCGGCACGCGTCGGATCCGACCCACGCGGCCTCGGCCGGCACCGTCGACCCTCGACGCGCCCGGGCCCGCCGTCGATGTGCGCCGGAGCCCGCGCGTGGGCTAGTATCGAGTCCGCGGCACCGGCGAGGCCCGGTCCGCGACAACCCTGATGGGCGATTGGCGCAGCTGGTAGCGCGCTTCCTTCACACGGAAGAGGTCGTCGGTTCGAGCCCGGCATCGCCCACACGAACAGAACCCCCGGTCCAGCCGGGGTTTCTTCCGTTTTCCGACGCGTACTCGCGTCAGTCCCACCCGTATCGCGCGCGCAGCGCCTCGGTCACGCGCGCGTAGCGGGCGGCGTCCAGCGATGCGGCCTCGCGCCGCATCCCGACGGCGTGCACCCGGAAGAGCCGGTCGACGCGCGCCCAGCTCGCACGCCCCTCGCCGTCCCAGGCGCCGCTTCCGAGGGGAACGAGGTCGCGATCGCCGTCGCGACCCTTGCTCGTCAGCTGCACGGCCAGGAACTCCCCGGGACCGCTCGCGGCCACGATCACGACCGGCCGGTCCTTGCCGCGTCCGTCGTCCTCCTCGTACGGCACCCAGGTCCAGACGACCTCACCGGGGTCCGGCGCGCCGTCGCGGTCTGGCGTGTAGGCGAAGCGCACCCGCCGCACCCGCGCCGGGTCGACCTCGACGGTGGCGTGCGGGCCCGAGCGGCCGGGCCAGTCGTCGTCGTCGGGGCGGCGGTCCGGCGCGGCATCCGGCATCCCGTTCGCGGGCCGCACCCGGGCGGGCCCGGCGATCGAGCGGATGGCACGCCGAAGGGCGGTGAGGAAGCTGCGGGTGTCGGGCACCCCCGCAGACTATCCCCACCGCCCTCGCGGTGATCGTGCGGATCAGACGGTCTCGAGCTTGTAGCCCTCCTCGCCGTGGACGATGGTGTCGATGCCTGCCAGCTCGTCCTCGTTCTTCACGCGGAAGCCGATGGTCTTCTCGATCGCGAACCCGAGGACGAAGGCGACGACGAAGGAGTAGGCCAGCACGCCCACGGCCGCGATCGTCTGGACCGCGAGCTGGCCGAGGTCGCCGCCGACGAACAGGCCGGTGTCGATCGCGAAGAACCCGAGGTACAGCGTGCCGATGAGGCCGCCGACGAGGTGGATGCCCACGACGTCGAGCGAGTCGTCGAAGCCGAGCTTGAACTTCAGCTCGATGGCGAGGGCGCAGACCGCGCCCGCGACGGCACCGAGCAGGAGCGCCCAGCCCGGCTCGAGGTTGGCGCAGGCGGGGGTGATGGCCACGAGGCCGGCGACGGCGCCCGATGCGGCACCGACCGAGGTGGGCTTGCCGTCCTTGAACTTCTCGACCACGAGCCAGCCGAGGATCGCCGCGGCGGTCGCGCCGAGCGTGTTGAGGACGATGAGGCCCGTGTTCGCGAGCTCGTTGAGGAACTCCGCACCCGCGTTGAAGCCGAACCAGCCGAACCAGAGCACCGAGGCGCCCAGGAGGGTCAGCGGCACGTTGTGGGGCTTGTCCATGCCCTTCTGGAAGCCGACGCGCTTGCCGAGCACGAGCGCCAGGGCGAGTGCCGCCGCACCGGCGTTGATGTGCACGGCCGTACCGCCCGCGTAGTCGATGACGCCGGGGAGGCCGAGCTCCTCGCCGAGGTTGAGGATCCAGCCGCCGCCCCAGACCCAGGCCGCGACCGGGAAGTAGACGAGCGTGGCCCAGACGCCGGCGAAGATCATCCAGGCGCCGAACTTGGCGCGGTCGGCGATCGCACCCGAGATCAGGGCGACGGTGATGATCGCGAAGGTCGCACCGAAGGCGACGCCGATCAGGTCGACGTTGGCCGTCTCACCCGTCGCGAGCGAGCCGAGCGCGAAGTCGGAGAACGGGTTGCCCGCGAAGCTCCACACGCTGTCGACCGCGCTCATGTTGTAGCCGTACAGCACCCAGAGGACGCTGATCAGGCCGAGTGCGCCGAAGCTCATCATCATCATGCTGACGACGCTCTTGGCCTTGACCAGGCCGCCGTAGAAGAACGCGACGCCCGGCGTCATGAACAGCACGAGCGCGGTGGCCGTGATCGCCCACGCAATGCTTCCCGTATCCATAGGTTTTCCTCACACCTCGTGATCTGCAGGGGACGTACCGCGAGGGGGTGAGACTGGGGCTCGGTCTCGGGGTACGGGGATCAGGATGGTGCGGGGACGTTTCGTCGACGGGGCATGAAGCGTTTCGCGACGGTTACGAAAACGCGGTCCGTGTAACGAGCGTGTTTCCGGATGCCGCGACGGCGCTCCGAATCGGCGGCTCAGTCGTGCGGCGGGAGCTCGCCGGTCGTCAGGGCGATCATGCGCGACATCGAGCGCTGGTACTTCTTCCGGTAGCCGCCGTCGAGCATGCCGCCGCCGAACACCGCGTCCAGCGGCGTCCCGCTCGCGACGATGGGCACTTCGGCGTCGTAGACGCGGTCGATGAACGCCACGAGGCGCAGGGCGGCGTTCTGGTCGGTGAGCTCGTGCACCCCGGTGAGGGCGATGACCTCGGTGCCCTCGATGAGCTTGATGTACTTCGACGGGTGCACGGTGGCGAGGTGCGCGATGAGCGCGTCGAACCGATCCAGGGTGACGCGGTGCCCGCGGCCGGCGAGGGCAGATGCCGCGTGCTCGACGGCGGCGTCGTCCGCCATCGCCTCGGCGTGGCCCTCGGTGTCGCGGCGCCGGTAGTCCAGGCCGTCGATGCGGAGCGTCTCGAAGTTCGCGGCGAGCCCGTGGATCTCGCGCAGGAAGTCCGCCGCCGCGAACCGGCCCTCGCCGAGCGCGTTCGGCGGCGTGTTGCTCGTCGCCGCGACGCGCGTGCCGCCGGCCATGAGCTCGCCGAGGAATCGGGTCATGAGCATCGTGTCGCCCGGGTCGTCGAGCTCGAACTCGTCGATGCAGAGCAGGCGCGAGCCGCGCAGCAGCTCGACCGCGGGCGCGTAGCCCAGCGCACCGACGAGCGCCGTGTACTCGATGAACGTCCCGAAGTACTTCGGTCCCGGTGCGACGTGCCAGAGCGCCGCGAGCAGGTGGGTCTTGCCCACGCCGAACCCGCCGTCGAGGTACACGCCCGGCAGCTCGGACTTCGGCTTGCGGTTGCGGGAGAAGAACCCGCCCGGATTGCGCTGGCCGCGCCATCCGTTCGCGAACTCGTGGAGCTTGTCGAGCGCGGCCTGCTGCGACGGGAAGTCGTGGTCGGGCCGGTACGACTCGAAGGAGGCGTGCTCGAACTGGGGCGGCGGCACGAGCTCGGAGGCGATCTCGGCACCCGTGATGGACGGGTTGCGGTCGACGAGGTGGCCGAGGGCGGATGCCGCTCCGGTGGTCATAGGCGTGGGACTCCCCTGTTGCACCTCATGACGGGTGCGGTGACTCCGTCGGGCGCGCCGCGTAGATTCGAGGGTGGACAGGTGACCAGCCTAGTCCCGGCTCCCCATCAGCCTCGCCCGACCGGGCGACCACAGGAGGTTCCCCATGCCCGTCGAGTTCGACACCGCCGCCAAGCTGGCCGAGTACGCGCACCCGGAGCGGCTCGTGACCACGGACTGGCTCGCCGACCACCTCGGCCGGCCCGGGCTCGTGGTCGTCGAGTCCGATGAAGACGTCCTGCTCTACGAGACCGGCCACATCCCGGGTGCGGTGAAGGTCGACTGGCACACCGAGCTCAACGACCCCGTCGTCCGCGACTACGTCTCGAGCGAGCGCTTCGCCGAGCTGCTCGGCTCGAAGGGGATCTCGCGCGACTCGACGGTCGTCATCTACGGCGACAAGAACAACTGGTGGGCCGCGTACGCCCTGTGGGTGTTCACGCTCTTCGGCCACGACGACGTGCGGCTGCTCGACGGCGGCCGCGACAAGTGGATCGCCGAGGGGCGACCGCTCACCACCGACACCCCCGAGGTCGAGCCCGTCGAGTACCCCGTGGTCGAGCGCGACGACTCGCGCGTGCGGGCGTACAAGGACGACGTGCTCGCGCACCTCGGCAAGCCCCTCATCGACGTGCGATCGCCCGAGGAGTACTCGGGCGAGCG
>NZ_JALPSX010000016.1:0-10526 GCF_023217995.1 Agromyces sp. C10
GGGGGGGGGGGGGGGGGGGGGGGCGCGCCCGCCCCCCCCCCCCCCCCCCCCCACGACCGGCCGGTCCTGCTCAGGGGAGCAGGCCCTCCTGCCACTCGATGAGATCGGCGATCTTGGAGACCAGGACCTCGTCCTGCAGGCCGTGCGCCTTGCCCTTCGCCTGGCGGAGCACCGCGATGGCACCCGCGTGGTCGCCCGCGTCGGCCGCCGCCTCGGCGGCGTCCAGGTAGGCCGTGACGTCGGCACCGAGCTTGTCGACGCGGACGGATCCGTCGCCGAGGCCGCCGACGATCTCGCCCACCTCGTTGAAGGTGACGCAGTCGCCGCCGCCGGTCACGACGCCCGCGGTCCACTCGATGCCCTTGAGGATGTGCTCGAGGAAGAGCGGGTCGTGCCACGACGCATCGGTGTGCCCGGCGCCCTCGTACCACGAGCGGCCGCCCTCGAAGTTGTGGCACCACGCGATCGGGTGGTCCGCGCCCATCCGCCCGCTGCCGGGGTTGTAGGTCGACTCGTCGAGCGTGATGAGCACGTGCACCTTGTCCCGCGGGTTGGTCGTGAAGTTGTACCACTCGTCGAAGCGCACCCACTCGGTCGGCAGCATCTCGGTCGAGGGGTGCGACGGGTTCTCGACGCGCATGGTCGCGGTCTGCTGCGCCGGGTGGTTGCGGAAGCGCGCGCTGCCGCCCGTGAGCTCGCTGTACCACGGCACCGTGTGCATCGAGTCCGTCGCGGCGTGCAGGCCGACGTAGCCGCCGCCGCCGCGGATGTAGCCCTGGAACGCGGCGAGCTCGGTGTCGTCCAGCAGGCGGGGCCGGTTGGGGTCGAGGTTGTTCGTCGCGTCGACCGGCGAGGCGAAGATGATCGTCGCGTACTTCGACAGGTCGGCCGTGCTCGTGAACGGCGTGCTGGGCAGCGTCAGCGACGGCTGGCCCGGCGAGGTGCCCTGCGGCGGATCCCACACGTCGACGGCGAACCCGTGCTCCTCGCCGAGGGCGATGATCGCGTTGGTGGTGTCGTCGATGTGCGAGTGCCGGAAGCCGAGCGTCTCGCCTACGACGAGCACGCGGTAGTCGTCGTCGGCCGCCTGCGCGGGCATGGCGACGACGCCGAGGCCGAGCGCGACTCCCGCGGCGCAGAGCCCGGTCACCGCGCGTTGGACATGTTGCTTCATAGGTCGTTTCTCCCCTTCGAGTACGGACCGATGCCGCCGGAGCGAATCAATATGTTGCACGCGACGACATATCTTGTCGCAGCCGACCCTATTCCCGACGGCGAGCGGATGTCAACGGCTGGCGTGAATACCTGTCGGTCGGATGCACAACTTCTGCCGTTATCCGTTAAAAGCACCGGCGCGGTCGGCACAGCGGCATCCGCAGTGGGATCGCGGGTGCGCGCACGATTCTTCGATCGATCGGGAGAACCGTGCGCGTGCTGCGACGTAGGCTGGACTGGTGACAGCGTTCGTCTCAGCCCTCGACCTCTTCTCGATCGGGATCGGGCCCTCCAGCTCCCACACGGTGGGGCCGATGCGGGCCGCTCGGACGTTCGTCGAGACGCTCCAGGCGAACGGCACGCTCGAGCGGGTCCGGCGGGTCAGCTGCTCCCTGTACGGCTCGCTCGGCGCGACCGGACTCGGCCACGGCACGCCCGACGCGGTCGTCGCGGGCCTCGCCGGCCTCACGCCGCACGACTGCGACCCCGACGACGTGCGCGGCGCCTGGGCGAGGCTCGGCTCCGGCGGGGCCGAGGTCCGGCTCGCCGGCATGCACCCGATCTCCATGACCCGGGACGACGTCTCCCTCGAGCCGCGCACGCGCCTGCCCGGCCACCCGAACGCCATGACGCTGCAGGCGTGGGGCGACGACGACGCACTCCCCCTCGCCGAGGAGACCTACTACTCGGTGGGCGGCGGCTTCATCCGCCGCGAGGGCGACGCCCCGGAGCAGGCGGAGGCACTGCGGCATCCGCTGCCGTACTCGACCGCGGCCGAGCTGCTCGACCTGTGCGACGCGCACGCCGTGAGCTTCTGCGACGTGGCCTGGCGCAACGAGGTCGCCGTGCACGGCGAGTCGGGCATCGTCGCGGGTCTCGACGCCATCTGGGCCGCGATGGCCGAGTGCGTCGACCACGGCCTGCGCACCGAGGGCGTGCTCCCCGGCATCCTCAAGGTGAAGCGTCGCGCCCCCGAGGTCCGGCGCCGGCTCGAGGAGTACGACCGCGACGAGCACGTCCGCGACACCTCCACGGAATGGCTCCACGCGTTCGCGCTCGCGGTCAACGAGGAGAACGCGTCGGGCGGCCGCGTCGTGACCGCGCCCACGAACGGCGCGGCCGGCATCATCCCCGCCGTCGGCCACTACTACCTGCGCTTCGTGCCGGGCGCCGACCAGGAGGGCGTCCGCCGCTTCCTGCTCACGGCGGCCGCGATCGCGAGCCTCGTGAAGAAGAACGCCTCGATCTCCGGCGCCGAGGGCGGCTGCCAGGCCGAGGTCGGCTCGGCGTGCGCGATGGCCGCCGGCGCGCTCTGCGCGGTGCTCGGCGGCACCCCGCGCCAGATCGAGAACGCCGCCGAGATCGCCATGGAGCACCACCTCGGCCTCACGTGCGACCCGGTGGCCGGGCTCGTGCAGGTGCCGTGCATCGAGCGCAACGCCATCGCGGCGTCGACCGCCGTGTCCGCCGCGCGACTGGCCCTGCACGGCGACGGCACGCACGTCGTCTCCCTCGACACCGTGATCGAGACCATGCGGCAGACGGGCATCGACATGATGACGAAGTACAAGGAGACCAGCGAGGGCGGCCTCGCGGTCAACGTCATCGAGTGCTGACGCCGGATCCCGCGCGGGTGTCCCCCGTACGGGTCCCTTCTCTCCGGCCGCTCGCTCTGCCAAGGTAACGGGGTGGACCCGAACATCGACCCCGACGTCGTCGCCGGCGTCAGCACCTTCGCGCTGCTGATCGGCGTGATCGTCTACTTCGCGACGATCGCCCTCAGCCTCTGGATCGGCTATCTCATCGTCAAGGCGGCCGTGCGCAACGGCCTGCGCGAGCACACGCTCTGGCTCGAATCCCGCCGAGGGCCGCTGCGCTGACGGATGCCGCGTGCGCCTGCCCGCCGGACGACGCCGGTCAGCAGGCGCACTCGACGGCGTCCGCCGCCGCCGCGACGTTCGTCAGGGGGTCGAGCGGATGCCGCTCCGTGCCGCCGTCGCGCTCGACCGCGAAGCCCTCGCGCGCCCAGTACTCGAACCCGCCGAGCATCTCCTTGACGGGATGGCCGAGGGTGGCGAAGGCGAGGGCGGCGCGCGTGGCGCCGTTGCAGCCCGGCCCCCAGCAGTAGACGACCACCGGAATCCCGGGGGCGATGAGCTCCGGCGCGGCCTCCGCGATCCGCCGACCGGGCAGGTGCACGGCGCCGGGGATCCGCCCCGCCGACCACGCCGCCTCGCTGCGGGTGTCGACGAGCACGAAGCCGGGTTCGTCGGCGGCGAGCGCCGCGGCGACGTCCGAGACGTCGGTCTCGAAGCCGAGGCGCGCCCGGAAGTGGCGCGCGGCCTCCTCCGGTGCGGCGGCGTGGTCGAAGAGCGCTGGGGCGGGGAGGGTCGAGGTCATGCCCCGATGCTCGCACCCGCGGGTCGACGGCGTCCTCGCGGTTCGCGCCGAGATTGCGCGAGATCCCGCCAACCTCGGGTCGGGCGGCCCGCCGGTCAGGCGTGCGACAGGAAGGCGCCGAGCGCCGCGCCGAGCGCCGCGAGGTCGTCGACGTGCGCCAGTTCACGGGCCGAGTGCATCGACAGCAACGGCGGGCCGACGTCGACCGTGCGGATGCCGAGGCGCGTGGCCGTCAGCGGACCGATGGTCGAGCCGCACGGGATGGCGTTGTTCGACACGAAGGGCTGCATGCCCGCGCCGGCCGCGCGGCAGGCCTCCGCCCACAGGGCCGAGCCCGCGGCATCCGTCGCGTAGCGCTGGTTGGCGTTGAGCTTCAGCAGCGGCCCGCCGCCGAGCACCGGACGGTTCACCGGATCGTGTCGCTCGGGGTAGTTGGGGTGCACGGCGTGACCGGCATCGCTCGAGACGTGCCACGACGCGGCGAACGCGCGGCGGCGCTCCTCCACGCCGGCTCCCAGTCCGGCGCCGATGCGGGTGAGCACGTCGTCGAGGAAGGGGCCGCTCGCGCCCGAACGGGACTCGGAGCCGAGTTCCTCGTGGTCGAACGCGGCGAGCACGCTCACGTGGCCGGCGTCGGCCGGAGCATCGAGCAGGGCGGTGAGGCCCGCGTGCACCGAGCTGAGGTTGTCCATGCGGCCGGAGGCGAGGAACACGTCACCCCGACCGAAGCGCGCCGGAGCGGCCGCATCGACGACGTGCACGTCGTGGCCGACGACGTCCTCGGGCGTCACGCCCGCGAGTCCGGCCAGGTGCGCGACGATGTCGGCCGGCTCGGGGCCGCCCTCCACGCCCCAGATCGGCTGCACGTGCCGCTGCTTGTCGAGGGTGAGCCCGTCGGCGTTGACGCCGCGGTCGAGGTGGATCGCGAGCTGCGGGATCCGCAGCAGCGGCCCGGTCGCGACGAGGTGCTCGGCGCCGTCGCGGGTGACGAGGCGTCCCGCGAGGCGCAGCTCGCGGTCGAGCCAGGAGTTCAGCAGCGGGCCGCCGTAGACCTCCACGTTCGCCTGCGACAGTCCGGCCGCTGCGCTCGACGGGTTCGGCTTGAGCTTGAACGACGGCGAGTCCGTGTGCGCGCCGACGATCCGGAACGGGGTCGTGGCGCCCGCCGATTCGGGCTGCACCCAGGCGATCACGGCGCCGTCGCGGACCACGACCCGGCGGCCCGCGCCCGTCGGCCAGGCGTCCCGCTCGTCGAGCCGCTCGAACCCGGCGGCCTCCAGCCGCCGCGCGACCTCGGCGGCGGCGTGGTACGACGACGGCGATGCCGTCACGAATGCGGTGAAGTCCTCGATGTACGCGTCGACGTCAGGCATGCCCATCCCTCCATCCTCCCCCACCGGTGCGCCACGTCGGGACGCGATCAGGCGAAGCGCACCGTCGCCTGCAACCGCGCCCGCACCTCCATGGAGTCCACGCCGCCGAGCTGCGGCGAGCCGGGGATCCCGTCGCGGATGGCGCTTGCGAGCCGCGACCGGCGCACGAGGGCGACCGCGGCGCCGCGGTTCGTGCCACCCACCTCGAGGGGCACGGCGGCGTGCTCGTCGGGCACGACCACGAGGAGCGCGGTCGGCTTCACCTTCGCCGGACGGGTGACGGACTTGGCCCGGGCGGCGAGCGCGCGGATCGGCCGTTCGCCGGCGAGCGCGTCGCCGACGAGTTCGCCGCGCTTCAGCGCGACCGGACCGCCCCAGTCCTCGGACTGGATCGCGATGAGCCCCGTGGGGCCGAGCACGAGGTGGTCGAGCTTCGGCGGCAGCCCCGGTCCTCCGGCGTCCGTCGCGAGGTCGTGCCAGACGGTGTACGCGATGCCGAGCGTCGAGAGCGCGCGCGCCGTCTCCTCCTCGGCGAGCGCGTCGGCGAGCACGTGACGGATGTCGCGGGGCGCGCTCCGCACGAGCGCCGGGTCGTACGGGTCGTCGAGCGTGACGCCGCGACCCGCCCACTCGCGGATGAGCGCGAGGTACTGCTCGCGCGAGAAGCCGCCGGGGTGCCCGTACGAGCGCGCGAGCGGCCGCGAGTCGCGGCGGGGCCGCGGGGCGGCCGGCGCGAACGGGTCGTGCGGGGCGTCCGACGGCGCCGTCGTGCGGATGCCCCGGTCGAATGCGGCACGCGCCTCGGGGGTGCCGACGAGCTCCCACGCGGCCTGCACGGCATGGAACGTGGCCGCGTCGCCACCCGTGTCGGGGTGGGCGTGCCGCAGGGCGCGGCGGTACGCCAGGCGGAGCTGGGCGGCATCCGCATCGGCGGGCACGCCGAGTACCTCGTACGGGGAGGCGGAGAGGGGGCTGTCGGGCATGGGCTCGCTTTCGGTGGGCGAGCACGAGAATACCGCCGCCCGCCGGAAGCACGCCGAATGCGGTCGCGCCGGGGCCCGCGCCCGCTCAGTCGACGGGTCGCAGCAGCCCGCCGGCGACGAGCTCGCGCACAGCCGGGCCGAGCTCCTCCCACAGCTCGGTCGGATCCACCTCCAGCAGTTGGGCGATCGCGTCGGAGAGCACGCCGACCGGCAGCTCCCCGTCGGCGGCGCCGACGAGGGCCGCGAGACCCGTGCCCGCGTCGACCGTGCGGGCGAACCCGCCGCCCTGGTGCAGCAGGATGACGGCCGGCTGCTCGGCGCCCGGCCAGTGGTGCCGCTCCTCGGTGACGTCGGGCGCGACGGCGATCCGGACCGCCCGCAGGCCGACGTCGTCGAGTCCGGAGATGCGGTCCATGGCTCCGAGGCACTCGGCCAGGTGCGACGCCAACCCGCCCGAGCCCTCGCCGAGCGATCCGTGGAGGCGCTCCGCGCGGGCGAGCCGCGGCGTCGCGTTCGCCGCGGGCCGCCGGAGCAGGAGGTATCCGAACCCGACCGATTCGACGCCGCGGGCGGCGAAGTCGTCGAGCCAGGCCGAGTACATCGCCTCGAACCCGGGCGTGCCCGGCCGCGTGCCGCCGTCGCGGATCCAGGTCTCGGCGTACTCGCCGGGGTCCTGCCGTTCGCGCTCGACGACCCAGTACTCGAGTCCCGCCTCGGCGAGCCAGCCGGTGACCCGCTCGAGCCCGTCGGCGAGGCCGTCCGCGGTCCGCCGGTACTCCCAGTTGCCGAGGAGCTGGGCGACGCCGCCCGGGCGAAGGTGCTGGGCCGTCCCGCGGAGGACCGCTTCGACGAGCCCGTCGCCGACCATGCCGCCGTCGCGGTACTCGTACACGGGCACGCCGTCGCGTCGCGGCGTGATGACGAACGGCGGGTTGGACACGACGCGATCGAAGTGCTCGCCGGACACCGGCTCGAACAGGCTGCCGAGGCGCAGCTCCACGCGCTCGATCCCATTGAGCGCGAGGTTGAGCCGGGCGAAGCGCAGCGCCCGCTCCGAGACATCCGTCGCCACGACACGGTCGCTGAACCGCGCCGCGTGCATCGCCTGAATGCCGCAGCCCGTCCCGAGGTCGAGCGTCGCCTCGACATGCTGCGGCAGGAGCAGCCCGCTCAGGGTCAGGGAGGCGCCGCCGACGCCGAGGACGTACTCCTCCGGCAGCGCGCCGCCCGTGGCGAGCTCCCCGAGGTCCGAGGCGATCCACCACTCCCCCTCGCCGCTCGCGTCGGCGAAGGCGTACGGCCGCAGGTCGACTCGCGGCGAGGCGACCTCGCCGTCGACCGCGACGAGGCCGAGTCGCTCGGCGCCGCCGAGGTCCAGGGCCGGCAGTGCCGAGGCGAGGGCGTCGGATGCCACCGGCATCCCGAGCACGAAGCAGCGCACGAGCGTCGCGAGGCCCTGCTCGTCGGGTCCGGCGTGCTCGAGGGCGCGCAGCGCGGGCACGCGGTGTCCGCGGCGGAGCGCCGATCCCGGGTGCGTCGCGTCCGACCGGGCGCCGCGCTCCCACAGCGCCTCGATCGCGGACACGGTGAACCGGGCGGCGGCGAGGTCGCGCGCGAGGGCGTCGACCGCGCCGAGGTCCGGTCCGTCGGCGGGGACGCCGGGAGGCGCGGGGTCGGTGCTCACGCCCCCATTCAACCAGCCGGCCGCGACGTTCCCGGATCGTCATCTGAGCGACATCCGCCGTCAATGCCGGACGTCGGCGCGTAACCCCGCCGACACACGCGCCGCGTACGGTCGGTTACCATCGGACGAGCGAGGGGAGGTCGCATCATGGCGGAGCCGACGACGCTGGAACGCCTGCGACAGGACGCACGCGACGAACTCGCCGCGCTCATCGAGCTGCGCTGCCGCATGGGCGAGGACCCCTGGACCTTCCTCCCGGAGCTGCCGTCGGTGGACGAGCAGGTCGTCGCGACCCTCCGCGAGGAGCGGCTGCACTCCGAGCGCTGGAGCCCGGCCCGAGCGCGCGCCTATCATCCGACCGCTCGGCGCGGCGACGTGGCGCGCTTCGAGTTCGAGGTGCTCCGCGACATCGCGCTCGATCACCCCGAGCTGAGCCGCGCGGTGTGGAGCATGCTCGAGCGGGTGCCGTCGACCTGGTGAGGTTCAGCCCGCCGCGCGGCGTGCTCGTTGCCGTGTGACGAGGGCGGCCACGGCGCGCCAGCCGACGAGGAGCATCGCGAGCGTCAGCGTCGCGACGATGACGAACGGCACCGCGGTGCCCTGACCGCTGGCCGCGCGAAGCAGCATGCCGATCGCGACCGCGCCGACCCACGCCGCGACGCCGGTCGGCCACGGCGCCGTCGGCCGTCGCCATGCCCGCGCGGCGAGCCACCCCGCGGCCCCGCCGACCAGGAACGGCCATGCGGTGGCCCAGATTTCGGCCGCGTCGAGCGTTTCGGTGTGGCTGGACCGGCCGGCGATCGCGAACGCCACGATGAGCACGGCATCGACGACCGCCGCGAGCGCGATCCGGGCGGGCGCGATCCGGGCGGGCACGTCGGTCGTGGTCACCCGTCCATCGTACGGATCAGGGTTCGGCGTCGCCGAGCGCGGCGAGTTCCTCGCCGGTCGACACGGGCAGCGCGCACACGAACGAGCGGCAGCGGTACGCCGCCCCGCCGCCGTCGCGGGCGGTCCGCCCGTCGAACAGCTCGAAGCCGGCCTCCGCGAAGTCCCTCGCCTGGGCTTCGGTGACGAACGCCGAGACGGATGCCGCCTGCCGCCGCGCGACGCGGACGAGCTCCCCGTCGCGCGCATCGGTCCCGTCGCTCGTCACGGTGACGAGTTGTACCAGCGGGGTGGCCAGTCGGGTCATCACCTCGAGGGCGCCGCCGAAGGCGATCGGACGCTGCACCGCGATGCCCGCGACGGAGCGCATGGCCCGCTCGGCGAGATCGCGGTACCGGTCCCCGGCGCCGAGTGCGAAGAGCTCGAAGGCTGCCGCCGCGCAGGCCGTCATGCCGGACGGGGCGGCCCCCTCCGCCGGGTCGGCCGGAAGCGCCAGACCGCGCGCGCGAAGCACCGGGTCGGGTCCGCCCGGCGCGGCGAACGCGTCGTCGTCACCGGATGCCGCGGCCGCCGCGTCGACCAGCTCGCGCGCCGTGGTCGCGTACCGCACGTCGCCGGTCGCCGTGGCCAGCGCGAGCAGGCCGCCTGCCAGCATCCCCGTGTCCTCGAGCGTGGCGACCGCGTCCGAGAGCTCGCCGTCGAGCGAGGCCCGCGCGAGGCGTCCGTCCGACTGCAGGTGGGTGGCCAGGACGAAGTCGGCGGCGCGGCGCGCGGCCGAGATCGCGCGTGCATCACCGAACACCGATCCCGCGCGGGCGAGGGCGCCGATGGCGAGCCCGTTCCAGCCGGTGAGGACCTTCGCGTCGAGCGCGGGCGGTTCGAGCTCGGCGCGCCCGGCGGCATCCCGGCGGTAGTAGCCGCCTTCGCTGCGCTGCCCGTCGATCACGCTCTCTGAGTCCTGGGCGCTCGCGAACCCACCGCTCGGCAGCTGCATCCGCTCGATGAGGAAGTCGATGAGGCCGCCCGCCAACGAGTCGGCGAATGCCGGGGCGTCCGGTCCGGTGGCGAGTTCGGCGGTGACCGAGAGCAGGAGCGCGTTGTCGGTGAGCATGCGCTCGTAGTGCGGGTCGCTCCAGTCCGCCCGGGTCGCGTAGCGGAAGAAGCCGCCCTCGACCGGGTCGCGGAGCGGCGACGCGCCCATGCGGCGGAGGGTCCGCGCGGCGAGCTCGCGCGCGTCGCCGCCGGCTCGGGTGAGGAAGGCGAGCACCGGCGCCACGGGGAACTTCGGGGCGCTGCCGAATCCGCCGAACTGCCGGTCCTCCCCCTGCGCGAGGGTGGCGACCGTCTGCTCGAGCGCGGCGCGGTCGGGCAGGTCGCCTTCGGTGCGGGCGACGGATGCCGCGGTGAGCGCCTCGCCGACGGCGTCCGCCGTCCGATCGAGGTCCTCCCGCCGCTCCCGCCAGGCTTCGTCGACCGCGGCGAGCACGTCGGCGAACGACGGGATTCCCTGGACGGCCCGGGGCGGGAAGTACGTGCCCGCGTAGAACGTCCGGCCGTCGGGCCGGGTGAACACGGTGAGCGGCCAGCCGAGATCCCTGGTGAAGGCGGATGCCGCGGCCAGGTAGCTCGCGTCCACGTCGGGGTGCTCTTCGCGGTCGACCTTGATCGCGACGAATCGGTCGTTGAGCACGCGGGCGATCTCGGGATCGCTGAAGCTCTCGCGCGCCATGACGTGGCACCAGTGGCACGTGGCGTAGCCGACGGAGACGAGCACGGGCACGTCCCGCCGTCGCGCCTCCTCGAAGGCGGCTTCGCCCCACGGATACCAGTCGACCGGATTGCCGGCGTGGGCTCGCAGGTACGGGCTGAGCGCGTCGCCGAGTCGGTTCCCCATCGACCCAGCCTAGGCATCCCGCGGGCGCTCGTCAGGACCTCACGGGTTAAATGCAGAAGAGCCGCCCAACTCTGGGCGGCTCTTCCGTG
>NZ_JALPSX010000017.1:0-5599 GCF_023217995.1 Agromyces sp. C10
AAGTATGTCCGGCGGTGTCCTACTCTCCCACAGGGTCGCCCCTGCAGTACCATCGGCGCTGCGAGTCTTAGCTTCCGGGTTCGGAATGTGTCCGGGCGTTTCCCTCGCGCTATGGCCGCCGAAACTCTAGAACCATCCACACTCCTGGGGGGTGTGGTGGTGGTCTCGGTGGCACCCCGGTTCCAGCCCCGTGGTGGGGGTGGTGGGGTGCGGGTTGCACTGTGTGATTGTGTTGGGTTTCCCGTCTGCTGGGAACCACAGAGTGGACGCGAGTCATCAGGCTCCACACCGCTGCCTTACAACGATGGTGTGGATAGTGATTGTCAAGTTGTCGGCGTATTAGTACCAGTCAGCTGCACACCTTGCGGTGCTTCCACATCTGGCCTATCAACCCAGTCGTCTGGCTGGGAGCCTCTCCCCCCGAAGGGGATGGAAATCTCATCTTGAGGCCGGCTTCCCGCTTAGATGCTTTCAGCGGTTATCCATCCCGAACGTAGCTAACCAGCGGTGCTCCTGGCGGAACAACTGGCACACCAGAGGTTCGTCCAACCCGGTCCTCTCGTACTAGGGTCAGATCCTCTCAAATTTCCTGCGCGCGCAGAGGATAGGGACCGAACTGTCTCACGACGTTCTAAACCCAGCTCGCGTACCGCTTTAATGGGCGAACAGCCCAACCCTTGGGACCTACTCCAGCCCCAGGATGCGACGAGCCGACATCGAGGTGCCAAACCATGCCGTCGATATGGACTCTTGGGCAAGATCAGCCTGTTATCCCCGAGGTACCTTTTATCCGTTGAGCGACAGCGCTTCCACAAGCCACTGCCGGATCACTAGTCCCGACTTTCGTCCCTGCTCGACCTGTCAGTCTCGCAGTCAAGCTCCCTTGTGCACTTACACTCGCCACCTGATTGCCAACCAGGTTGAGGGAACCTTTGGGCGCCTCCGTTACTCTTTGGGAGGCAACCGCCCCAGTTAAACTACCCACCAGGCACTGTCCCTGAACCGGATCACGGTTCGAAGTTAGATATCCAGAGTGACCAGAGTGGTATTTCAACAATGACTCCACGAACACTGGCGTGCCCGCTTCACAGTCTCCCACCTATCCTACACAAGCCACACCGAACACCAATACCAAGCTGTAGTAAAGGTCACGGGGTCTTTCCGTCCTTCTGCGCGTAACGAGCATCTTTACTCGTAATGCAATTTCGCCGAGTTCGCGGTTGAGACAGCTGGGAAGTCGTTACGCCATTCGTGCAGGTCGGAACTTACCCGACAAGGAATTTCGCTACCTTAGGATGGTTATAGTTACCACCGCCGTTTACTGGGGCTTAAATTCTCAGCTTCGCTCCGAAGAGCTAACCGGTCCTCTTAACCTTCCAGCACCGGGCAGGCGTCAGTCCGTATACATCGTCTTGCGACTTGGCACGGACCTGTGTTTTTAGTAAACAGTCGCTTCCCACTGGTCTCTGCGGCCTTCAACGCTCCAGGAGCAAGTCCCTTCACGAATCCGGCCCCCCTTCTCCCGAAGTTACGGGGGCATTTTGCCGAGTTCCTTAACCACGATTCTCTCGATCTCCTCGGTATTCTCTACCTGACCACCTGAGTCGGTTTGGGGTACGGGCGGCTGGAACCTCGCGTCGATGCTTTTCTCGGCAGCATAGGATCACCCACTTTTCATCCGCATCGCGTCTCAGCCTGTGTGAGCGACGGATTTGCCTATCGCTCGGCCTACACGCTTGCCCCGGGTCAACCATCGCCCGGGTTGGGCTACCTTCCTGCGTCACACCTGTTATCACGCTCACTCCACCAGATGGGGTCGCATGCCGCCCCGCAACGTTCCCCGAAGGGTCGGTCACGGCTTGGGATGCTTAGCACTCCTGGCTTCGTGTGGGCGGTTCTTCGCCGGTACGGGAATATCAACCCGTTGTCCATCGACTACGCCTGTCGGCCTCGCCTTAGGTCCCGACTTACCCAGGGCAGATTAGCTTGACCCTGGAACCCTTGGTCTTCCGGAGGACGGGTTTCTCACCCGTCTTTCGCTACTCATGCCTGCATTCTCACTCGTGTGCCGTCCACGGCTGGTTTCCACCGCCGCTTCACCCAGCACACGACGCTCTCCTACCCATCAACACGGCTGGACCACGAAGGCCTACCTAATATGTCAATGCCACAACTTCGGTGGCGTGCTTGAGCCCCGTTACATTGTCGGCGCGGAATCACTTGACCAGTGAGCTATTACGCACTCTTTCAAGGGTGGCTGCTTCTAAGCCAACCTCCTGGTTGTCTGTGCAACTCCACATCCTTTCCCACTTAGCACGCGCTTAGGGACCTTAGTTGGTGGTCTGGGTTGTTTCCCTCTCGACGATGAAGCTTATCCCCCACCGTCTCACTGCTGCGCTCTCACTTACCGGCATTCGGAGTTTGGCTGACGTCAGTAACCTGTTGGGGCCCATCGGCCATCCAGTAGCTCTACCTCCGGCAAGAAACACGCAACGCTGCACCTAAATGCATTTCGGAGAGAACCAGCTATCACGAAGTTTGATTGGCCTTTCACCCCTATCCACAGCTCATCCCCTCAGTTTTCAACCTAAGTGGGTTCGGTCCTCCACGACGTCTTACCGTCGCTTCAACCTGGCCATGGATAGATCACTTCGCTTCGGGTCTAGGACCTGCGACTGAATCGCCCTATTCAGACTCGCTTTCGCTACGGCTGCCCCACACGGGTTAACCTCGCCACAGATCACTAACTCGCAGGCTCATTCTTCAAAAGGCACGCTGTCACCCCTACAAGGAGGCTCCAACGGTTTGTAAGCAAACGGTTTCAGGTACTATTTCACTCCCCTCCCGGGGTACTTTTCACCTTTCCCTCACGGTACTTGTCCGCTATCGGTCATCTGGGAGTATTTAGGCTTATCAGGTGGTCCTGACAGATTCACACGGGATTTCTCGGGCCCCGTGCTACTTGGGATCCCCCTCCGGCCGGCCAGGCATTTCGACTACGGGACTCACACCCACTCCGGTCCGGCTTTCAATCCGGTTCGTCTATACCTGACGCGTCACCGCGGCTGTCCGGCAGAACAGCCCGAGAGGTCCCACAACCCCGACCATGCAACCCCTGCCGGGTATCACACATGATCGGTTTAGCCTCTTCCGCTTTCGCTCGCCACTACTCACGGAATCACGGTTGTTTTCTCTTCCTGTGGGTACTGAGATGTTTCACTTCCCCACGTTCCCTCTACCCGCCCTATATATTCAGGCGGGAGTCACCAGGTCACCCTGAGGGCCTGGCGGGGTTTCCCCATTCGGAAATCCTCGGATCACAGCTCGTTTATCAGCTCCCCGAGGCTTATCGCAGATTACGACGTCCTTCTTCGGCTCCAGATGCCAAGGCATCCACCGTTTGCTCTTAGAAACTTGAAATCACATGAGTTATCGAATCGCACACCCGGACCCGAAAGCCCGGATGCGAAATTGACCAGTGAATACACCAGACAGGCACCCGAAGGCACCCGCCGGCGACTCACCTTGTGACCCAACGTCCGAAAACGTTGAATCTAAGATGCTCGCGTCCACTATGTAGTTCTCAACAGACGGTCAGAACCCCCACCCCCACCAGCAACAGCCGGCTTCGGCGAAGGCCTGAAGAAACCATCCCCCACACCCAACCAGGGCGCAGGACGTCCGGTCCCTCAGGACCCAACAGCGTGCACGTGCCCGACCATCCGGCCCCCACCGTTCCAACCCACCGAAGCAGGCGTACTAGGTCTGAACCATCCAGACGAGCACCTATGTCAATGTTCCACCCATGAGCTGCCGACCAAGGACGTTCGCCTTGATGCCGGCTGCCTGGAAGGCCGAAGCCTCCAGATGCTCCTTAGAAAGGAGGTGATCCAGCCGCACCTTCCGGTACGGCTACCTTGTTACGACTTAGTCCTAATCACCGATCCCACCTTCGACGGCTCCCTCCACAAGGGTTAGGCCACCGGCTTCGGGTGTTACCGACTTTCATGACTTGACGGGCGGTGTGTACAAGGCCCGGGAACGTATTCACCGCAGCGTTGCTGATCTGCGATTACTAGCGACTCCGACTTCATGAGGTCGAGTTGCAGACCTCAATCCGAACTGAGACCGGCTTTTTGGGATTCGCTCCGCCTTACGACATCGCAGCCCTTTGTACCGGCCATTGTAGCATGCGTGAAGCCCAAGACATAAGGGGCATGATGATTTGACGTCATCCCCACCTTCCTCCGAGTTGACCCCGGCAGTCTCACATGAGTCCCCACCATAACGTGCTGGCAACATGCGACGAGGGTTGCGCTCGTTGCGGGACTTAACCCAACATCTCACGACACGAGCTGACGACAACCATGCACCACCTGTATACGAGTGTCCAAAGAGTTGACCATTTCTGGCCCGTTCTCGTATATGTCAAGCCTTGGTAAGGTTCTTCGCGTTGCATCGAATTAATCCGCATGCTCCGCCGCTTGTGCGGGCCCCCGTCAATTCCTTTGAGTTTTAGCCTTGCGGCCGTACTCCCCAGGCGGGGCGCTTAATGCGTTAGCTACGACACGGAAACCGTGGAAAGGTCCCCACATCTAGCGCCCAACGTTTACGGCGTGGACTACCAGGGTATCTAATCCTGTTCGCTCCCCACGCTTTCGCTCCTCAGCGTCAGTAAGTGCCCAGAGACCTGCCTTCGCCATCGGTGTTCCTCCTGATATCTGCGCATTCCACCGCTACACCAGGAATTCCAGTCTCCCCTACACCACTCAAGTCTGCCCGTACCCACTGCAGGCTAGAGGTTGAGCCTCTAGTTTTCACAGCAGACGCGACAAACCGCCTACGAGCTCTTTACGCCCAATAATTCCGGACAACGCTCGGACCCTACGTATTACCGCGGCTGCTGGCACGTAGTTAGCCGGTCCTTTTTCTGCAGGTACCGTCAAGCCGAAGCCCTTCTTCCCTACTAAAAGCGGTTTACAACCCGAAGGCCGTCATCCCGCACGCGGCGTTGCTGCATCAGGCTTGCGCCCATTGTGCAATATTCCCCACTGCTGCCTCCCGTAGGAGTCTGGGCCGTGTCTCAGTCCCAGTGTGGCCGGTCACCCTCTCAGGCCGGCTACCCGTCGACGCCTTGGTGAGCCATTACCTCACCAACAAGCTGATAGGCCGCGAGTCCATCCCAGACCGAAAAACTTTCCACCAAACCTCATGCGAGGAAAGGTCCTATCCGGTATTAGCTCCGATTTCTCGGGGTTATCCCAGAGTCCAGGGCAGGTTACTCACGTGTTACTCACCCGTTCGCCACTAATCCCCAGGTGCAAGCACCCGGTTCATCGTTCGACTTGCATGTGTTAAGCACGCCGCCAGCGTTCGTCCTGAGCCAGGATCAAACTCTCCAAAAAAAAATGGTTCCCAACACCCGAAGGCATCAGGGAGTTCAAATCACTGACAGAGAAACAACTGACTCGAAAATCAAATTGTCCATCAATCAAAGGAAACCCGTCCCCCCACCGAAGCAGGAGAACACGGGGTTCAAAAAATTGGCATTGAACATAGTGCACGCTGTTGAGTTCTCAAGGAACGGACGCACCCGGGT
>NZ_JALPSX010000018.1:0-1081 GCF_023217995.1 Agromyces sp. C10
TGTACCGGGCCGTCAGGTTGGTTGCAGTCGGCTGATCGGGGGTTGGCCTCCGATGGCTGAGTGGCGTCGTTCAGTGTTGTAGTGCTCGAGCCATGGTGCAAGGGCGGCGGCACGTTCGGTGTTTGAGGTGAATGCCTGTTTGTAGGCCCACTCGGCTTGCAGGGTCCGGTTGAAGCGTTCGACCTTCCCGTTCTGCCACGGGCAGTGGGGTCGGATGAATTTCTGGGTGATGCCGTGCCGGGCGCATAGCTCGCGGAGCGAATACCGGTATGCCCAGGCGTTGTCGGTGATCAATCGTTCGACACGGGTGATGCCGTAGCCGGCGAAGTAGACCAGGGCGCGTTCAAGGAATCCCGCACAGGTGGTGCCCTGTTCGTCGGGGTGGATTTCGGAGTACGCCAGTCGGGTGCAGTCATCGACGAGGGAGTGCACATAGTCGTAGCCGTTGCCGTGACGTCGGTCGCGGTTGTCGCCGACGCCGCGACCATGCACACGCCACCCACCCCCGTCGGGGATGCGGCCGAGCTTCTTCACGTCCATGTGGACCAGTTCGCCCGGCCGGTCCCGTTCGTAGCGGACTGCGGTGGTCTTCGACGCTCGGATCAGCTGTCCGGTCATCGGATCCAGCCGGGACAGGTGCGGCACCCCGTGTCGGACCAGGATGCGCGAGACCGTGCGAGCTGGCACCCCCGTGCGCGCGGCGATCTCCTCCCGACCCACTCGCTCCCGCGCCCGGATCGCCAGCACCACCCGCTCGGCGTCGGCGCTGGTCCGACGGGGGCTGCGGTGCGGACGGGAGGACCGATCCCGCAGCCCGAACTCGCCCTCGTCACGCCACCGGTACAGCCACCGCTGCACGCACCGTCGGGACACTCCCATCGCCGAAGCGATCTGCGCCTGGCTCCAGCCGGCCAAGGCTCGTTCGACAATCAACCGCCTGCCATGAACAGTCAGACGGGCATTAGCGTGGGGCACGAGAACCTCCGAGTTGTGAAGACGTCAGACATCTCCACTAAGCCCGGAGGTTCTCCTCGTTCACAAGACCCCCAACCGCACCAACCTCATGGCCGGGTACAGCTAG
>NZ_JALPSX010000019.1:0-1030 GCF_023217995.1 Agromyces sp. C10
CGTTGCAGGCGGTGTGGGCTCGATCGTAGTTGTAGTGGTCGAGCCAGGGGCCGAGCGCGTCGAGCCGGTGCTGGTTCGAGGTGAATGGCTGTCGGTAGGCCCACTGCTCTTGGAGGGTGCGGTTGAAGCGTTCGGCTTTGCCGTTCTGCCAGGGACTGTGCGGGCGGGTCAGCACGTGCTTGGTTCCGAGGAGGGCCAGCGCGGCGCGGAAGTCGTTGGATCGGCGGTAGTTCAGCGCGTTGTCGGTCATCACGCGGCTGATCGTGATGCCGTGACCGGCGAAGAACTCGGCCGCGGCCAGCAGGAACGCCGCACAGGTCGCGCCCTTCTCGTCAGGCAGGGCTTGGGCGTACGCGAGCCGGGAGTGATCATCGACGGCGACGTGGATGTAGTCGAAGCCGATCTTCACGCGCGTGTCCTGGCGGTGCTTGATCGTGTCCGGGCCGGTGATCCGCCAACCGCCGCCGTCAGGGATGCGGCCGAGTTTCTTCACGTCGATGTGGATCAGGTCGCCCGCGGCGGGATGCTCGTAGCGGACCTGGGTGCGACGCGAGGCGCGGATCCGGATCCCGGTGACCGGGTCCAGCTCGTGCAGGCGCGGTAGGCCGGCCCGGGCGATGATCCGCGACGCGGTCGACGGGCTCACCCCGCAGCGACGGGCCAGCTCGTCCCGGCCGAGCCGTTCGCGGCGGCGCAGCTCGAGCAGCCGCGCGGTCACTGCCGGTGAAGTCGCAGCTGGGCTCGATCGCGGTCGGCTGGAGCGGTCGATCAGCCCGGCCATACCCTGCTGCCGGAATCGGGACACCCAACGGTGCGCGCACTGGCGTGACACGCCGAGTTCCTTCGCGACATGCGCGACCGGGCGACCCGAGAGCACCCGCTGAACCAGGATCAGGCGACCCGCCGGAGCGAGCCGCGCATTACGGTGGACCAAGAGAAGGCCTCCCTCTTCGGTGACGTTAGACACCACCAAGAATGGAGGCCTTCTCCCTATCGGCTAGTCACTAACGATGTGACCGAGTACAGCTAG
>NZ_JALPSX010000002.1:0-317434 GCF_023217995.1 Agromyces sp. C10
GGGGGCCCCCCCCGGCCGGGGGGGCCCCCCCCCCGTTCGGGCGGCCCCCCCCGGCCCCCCCCCCACGGCCCGGCGTCGATGCCGCACCGATCGACGACGTCCCGCCGCCCGATGACGCCGATGCGCCTCCGGCCGACGACGAGCCGCCGTTCGACGCAGCACCGGCTCCCGCGCCGGAGCCGTCCGCGCCGGCGGCCCGACCGGCGCGCGCCGCGACCCCGGCGCGTGCGTCCTCGGGCACCGCTCCCATCCAGCGCTACGGCGAGGCGGTGGTGCGCGACCTGCTCGGCGCGACCTTCCTCGAAGAGGTCGAGGCGCCGCCCGCCCGATTCGGCGAGCGGAGCTAGCGCGTGTACGAGGGCATCGTCCAAGAGCTGATCGACGAGCTGGGCCGGCTGCCGGGCATCGGTCCGAAGTCGGCGCAGCGCATCGCGTTCCACATCGTGCAGACCGAGCAGTTCGACGTGTCGCGGCTCGCCGAGATCCTGCTCGAGGTGCGCGACAAGGTGAAGTTCTGCGAGATCTGCGGCAACGTGGCCGAGCAGTCCACGTGCTCCATCTGCCGCGACCCGCGCCGTGATGCGTCGCTCATCTGCGTGGTCGAGGAGGCGAAGGACGTCGTGGCGATCGAGCGCACGCGCGAGTTCCGCGGCCTCTACCACGTGCTCGGCGGCGCGATCAGCCCGATCGACGGCATCGGGCCCGACGAGCTCCGCATCCGACAGCTCATGCAGCGCCTCGCCGACGGCACCGTCACCGAGGTCATCATCGCCACCGACCCCAACCTCGAGGGCGAGGCCACGGCCACGTATCTCAGCCGGCTCCTCACGACCCTCGAGATCCGCGTGACGCGCCTCGCCTCGGGCCTGCCCGTCGGCGGCGACCTCGAGTACGCCGACGAGGTCACCCTGGGCCGAGCGTTCGAGGGTCGGCGCGTCGTCGGCTGACGCCCGCGCCACCCATTGACGACCGGATGCCGCGCCGATAGAACGGACCACATGAGCGCAGGCAGCGACTGGGTCGAAGGCTACGTCCGAGCGTGGGAGACCAACGATCCCGACGACATCGCGGCGATCTTCACGGATGACGCGGTGTACGAGTTCAGTCCCGACGATCCCGATGCCCTGCGGGGTCGCGAGGCGATCATCGCCGGGTGGCTCGACTCCAAGGACGAGCCCGACGACTGGGAGTTCGACTGGGAGGTCCTCACCGAGACCGACGATCTCGTGATCGTCCAGGGCCGCACCGACTACCCGGACTCGAAGCTCTACGACAACCTCTGGGTCATTCGGCTCGCGCCCGACGGCCGGGCGACGCGCTTCACCGAGTGGTACATGGAGCGCGACCGCTGATCTCCGGCTGCCTGCGCGACGCTCGGGCCGGTCGTCACATGGCAGGGCGAGAATGCGGCCCGCCGTATGATGGACGTTCCGGCGCCGGGTGATCATCTCCCCGGCCCAGACACACCCCCGGGAGCGCCCACGTGAGCTTGATCGTGCAGAAATACGGCGGATCGTCCGTCGCCGATGCGGAGAGCATCAAGCGGGTCGCGAAGCGCATCGTCGAGACCCGCAAGGCGGGCAACGATGTCGTGGTCGCGGTCTCCGCCATGGGCGACACGACCGACGAGCTGCTCGACCTGGCCAACGAGGTCACGCCGCTCCCGGCACCCCGCGAGCTCGACATGCTGTTGTCGGCGGGCGAGCGCATCTCGATGGCGCTGCTCGCGATGGCGATCAAGAGCATGGGCCACGAGGCGCGCTCGTTCACGGGCAGCCAGGCGGGCATGATCACGGATGCCACGCACGGCGCCGCCCGCATCGTCGACGTGACCCCGGTCCGCCTTCGCGAGGCGCTCGACGAGGGCGCGGTCGTCATCGTCGCCGGGTTCCAGGGCTTCAACCGCGACACGCGCGACATCACCACCCTCGGCCGTGGCGGCAGCGACACGACCGCGGTGGCGCTGGCCGCGGCGCTCGACGCCGACGTGTGCGAGATCTACACCGACGTCGACGGCGTGTTCACGTCCGACCCGCGCGTGGTGAAGAAGGCACGCAAGCTCGACCGCATCACGAGCGAGGAGATGCTCGAGCTCGCGTCATCCGGTGCCAAGGTGCTGCACATCAGGGCCGTCGAGTACGCGCGCCGTCACGGGGTGACCCTGCACGTGCGCTCGTCGTTCAACAACAGCGAGGGGACCGTCGTCTACGACCCCGAGCGCCTTCCCGAAGGAGAAGCTGTGGAAGAGTCCGTCATCGCCGGTGTGGCGGTCGACCTGGGCCAGGTCAAGATCACGGTCGTCGGCGTGCCCGACGTGCCGGGGGCCGCGGCGAAGATCTTCAAGATCGTCGCGAACACGAACGCGAACGTCGACATGATCGTGCAGAACGTCTCGGCCGCGGCGACGGGTCGCACCGACATCTCGTTCACCGTCCCGAAGTCCGACGGCGAGCGGTCGCTGAAGGCGCTGTCCGAGGCGCAGGAGTCGCTCGGCTTCGAGTCGCTCCAGTACGACGACCAGATCGGCAAGCTGTCGCTGGTCGGCGCCGCGATGCGCTCGGCGGCGGGCATCTCGGCGAAGCTGTTCGAGGCGCTGTACGACGCGGGCATCAACATCGAGATGATCTCGACGTCCGAGATCCGCATCTCGGTGGTCACGCGCGCCGACTCGGTGAACGACGCGGCTCGCGCGGTGCACACCGCGTTCGAGCTCGACGGCGACGCCGACGCGGTCGTCTACGCGGGCACGGGCCGCTAGTCGCGAACGGATGCCGCGACGCGGCGTCCTGCGCGACATCCGTCGAACGACTGCCGGATTTGAGGAGAAGGCTGCCAGATCAGGACCGAGCGAGGCGCTTTCGGCGGTCGCCCGGACGAACTCCTGAATACTGGATGCCACGAGAGGGAGCACCATGCCACACGGAGTGAACATCGGCGTCGTCGGCGCCACCGGACAGGTCGGCGCGGTCGTGCGCCGGCTCCTCGAGGACCGCGACTTCCCCGTCGCGTCGATCCGCTACTTCGCCTCGGCGCGCTCGGCGGGCACGACGCTGCCGTTCCGCGGCGAGGACGTCGTCGTCGAGGATGCCTCGACGGCCGACCCCACGGGCCTCGACATCGCGATCTTCTCGGCGGGCGCGACCCTGTCGAAGGCGCAGGCGCCGCGGTTCGCCGCAGCGGGCGTCACCGTCATCGACAACTCGAGCGGATGGCGCATGGACCCCGACGTGCCGCTCGTGGTCAGCGAGGTGAACCCGCACGCGATCGCCGAGGCGCGCAAGGGCATCATCGCGAACCCCAACTGCACGACGATGGCTGCGATGCCGGTGCTGAAGGTACTGCACGACGAGGCGGGCCTCGAGCGACTGATGGTCGCCACGTACCAGGCCGTGTCCGGCGCCGGACTCGCGGGCGGCGAGGAGCTGCTCGAGCAGGCGAAGGCCGCCGTCGAGCAGGATGCGATCGAGCTCGTGCACGACGGCTCGGCCGTGACGATGCCCGAGCCGAAGAAGTTCCCCCGCCCCATCGCGTTCGACGTGATCCCGCTCGCCGGCTCGATCGTCGACGACGGCGACCTCGAGACCGACGAGGAGAAGAAGCTCCGCAACGAGAGCCGCAAGATCCTCGAGCTGCCGGGCCTCCGCGTCGCGGGCACCTGCGTGCGGGTGCCGGTCTTCACGGGGCACTCGCTGTCGATCCACGCCGAATTCGCCAACGACATCACGCCCGAGCGCGCGACGGAGCTGCTCGCCGAGGCGCCCGGGGTCCAGCTCAGCGACATCCCGACGCCGCTGCAGGCGGCCGGCACCGACCCGAGCTATGTCGGACGGATCCGTCGCGACCAGTCGGCGCCCGAGGGCCGCGGACTCGTGCTCTTCGTGTCGAACGACAACCTGCGGAAGGGTGCGGCGCTGAACGCCGTGCAGATCGCCGAACTCGTCGCCGCGGAGCTGCCGGCGAAGGTCTGACGACTCGCGAATTCACGCCCCGGGCGCGGCAGACGGATGCTGCGCCCGGGGCGTTCGCGTGCCGTGACCGAATCGTGATCGAATCGGCCGATCGGACTCCGTTCAGGGCATATCTCTCCGCTTCGCGCGAGCCCTAGGCTGAGCATGACCCTGACGTGGTGAACGGCGGCCTTCCCACCCGCCGTTCGACCCTGCCCACGCGCCCGGTCGACTCCGTATCCGAACACCCACTTCCCCCCAGGAGCCCCCTTCCATGAAGTCACCCCGTGCGTTCGCTGCTGCCCTGATCCTCGCCGCCGGCGCCGTCGCATTCACCGCCGCCCCGGCGTACGCCACCCCCAACAGCACCAAGGTCTGCCCCGAGTTCGACACCGGCCACCTCTCCGCGAACGGCGAGAAGGAGTGGACCGCGGTCGCCCCCGAGGGGCAGCTGATCGCCCAGATCTGCGTGAAGGCCGGTTCGGCCAAGCAGGGCCTCGGGCCCGAGCTGATCACGCTCGACCCCTACGCCGAGTCGGTCACCTTCCGCCACAGCTCCGGCAAGGACATCAGCCACTACTCGGTCGCGTACGTCGAGGTCACCGAGACCATGCCGCCGGCGACGCCGGGCGACGGCGACCCGGTGGGTGGCGGCGACCCGGTGGGTGGCGGCGACGGTGACGGCGACCCCGTGGGCGGCGGCGACGGCGACGGCGAGCCGGTCGTCGGCGAGCCGATCGGCGGGGAGACCGACCCGATCGGCGGCGGTGACGGCGAGACCGACCCGGTCGGCGGCGGCGAGGCCACCGAGACGAAGGCGCAGCTGGCGGCGACCGGCTTCGAGAACGGCTGGCTCCTCTTCGCGGGCTTCGCGGCCATCGCGGCGGGCGCCGGTCTGGCGGCCACCCGGATCGTCGCAGCGAAGCGTCGCTGAGCCACCGAACCACGCGAACGCCCGCCCCGCCACCGCGCGGGGCGGGCGTTCCGCGTTCCCGTCCCGCTAGGCTGCACCCGTGACGGCTTCGGGGGGAGGCCGCACGGGCGCATCTGCGACCCTCGACCGATCGGTGGTCCTGTCGCAGTTGCTGTTCGGCGCGGTCGTGGTGGTGGTGGTCTTCGTCCTGTACGTCTTCGCGCCACTGACGGCGGCATCGCCCCTGATGCTCACGGGCGTCGTGATGGTGTTCGGGGCGTGCGGCGTGGCCGTGGCGGTGCCATGGCATCGGTTGCCTCGGGACGTCGTCATCGCGGTGCCGCTCCTGGACGCGCTCGCTGTGGGCGTCATGCGTCTGGGCGAGCCGGCGAGCGGCGTCGGCCTGCTCTGGGTGTTCCCCACGCTCTGGCTCGCCACGTACTTCGGGGTGCGCGGGGCGGTCATCGCGTTCGTGTCCACCACGTCGCTGCTGTGGGCCACCGAGCTCGCCACGGGTCGGGCGTTCACCCCCGCGAGCCTGCCGAGCGTCGTGATGCTGCCGGTGGCGCTGGTGTTCGTCGCGACGAGCGCGCTGCTCACGAGCCGTCGCACGAGCGCGCAGCGGATCCTGCTGCGACGGCAGGCGGAACAGCTCGAGCGTGCGGTGCGGCGACTGCGCCGTCAGCAGGCGCTTCTCGCCGACGTGCTGGCGGCGGTGGGCTTCGGGGTCGTCCGGATCGACCGCGACGGCCGACCCGCCCTCGTCAACCGCGCATACGCGGAGCTCTACGGCCTGGAGCCTGCCCGCCCGGACCTGTCACGAACCGGCATCGAGTACGCCGAGGACCGGACGGCCAGGCTGCGGCCGGAGGAGGTGCCGTTCGCGCGCGCGGCGCGCGGCGAGGAGTTCGACGACGTCGTCACGTGGATCGAGCGCGGCGACGGGACCGCGGTCGCGGTCGCGGTCACGGCCCGCCGCCTGTTCGACGACGGCGACGAGCCCGACGGCAGCGTCCTGGTGGCCCGCGACGTGACCACCGAGCTCCGTGCGGTGAAGGCGCGCGACGACCTCGTCGCATCGGTGTCCCACGAACTCCGCACGCCGATGACGGCGGTGCTCGGCTACGTCGAATTGTCGCTCGACACGCCCGGCGTGCCCGAGCCGGTGCGACGCAACCTGCAGGTGATGGAGCGCAACGGAGAACGGATGCTGCGCCTCGTCGGCAGCATCCTCGAGTCGGCGCGGCGGACGGGCGATGAAGCGCGGGTCGACCTCGACCTCGCGCCGACCGACCTGGCCGAGGTGCTGTCCGAGGCGGTCGAGTCGCTCCGCCCCCGCGCGGACGAGCAGGGAGTGGCCCTGCGGATGACGGAGTCCGATCACGAGCCCGTCATCGCCGACGCGTTCCGCATCCGACAGGTGCTCGACAACGTGCTCTCGAACGCCGTGAAGTACAACCGGGCGGGCGGCGAGGTGATCGCGGGGGTCTCGGTGTACGGCGACGCGGCGTGGATCGTCGTCCGCGACAGCGGCATCGGCATCCCGTCGGCAGAGCTGCCGCGCGTGTTCGACCGGTTCTACCGCTCGGAGTCGGTGCGCAGCAGCAGCACGCACGGCAGCGGCCTGGGCCTCGGTATCGCACGCGACCTGGTCGAGCGGCATGGCGGTCGGGTGCGGATCGACAGTGAGGAGGGCAGCGGCACCACGGTGATGGTCCGGCTGCCCGTGGGTGGCCCGGCAGCAGGCGAGGCGGGGCCGGGGGAGGCAGCGTGAGCATCGACCTGTACACGATCCAGTTGGCGGTGAGCGCGGTGACGATCGTCGCCGGCGTCATGTTCATCCTCGACACGTTCCTCCGGCGAACGGATGGCGCGGGCCGCCTCTGGGCGGTCGCGTTCATGTCCGGCATCGTGGCGTCGTTCGCCTACTCGACGTGGGTGGTCCTGCCGGGCGCGTGGTGGGCGATCGCGGTGGGCAACGCGTGCATGGTGCTGACGCCGGCACTGCTGTGGGCCGGCTCGCGCGCGTACAACGGGCGGCCGGACGCGGCGTGGGCGGCGGTGGGTGGTGCGGCGGTCGCCGCGGTGGCGGTGCTGGCCGGCGGGCCCGACGGCGGAGACTGGGCGGGAGCTCCGGCGATGTTCCTCCTCATCTCCCTGTTCTCCGCGCTGGCGGCGGCGGAGACGTTGCGCGCACCGATGAACGAGCAGTGGGTGGCGAAGGGGCTGACGCTCGCCTTCTCGTTCGTCGCGACGTTCTATGCGGTGAGGACCACCGGCTTCATCCTGCTCGGCCCCGGCGATCCCTGGTTCGACGCGTTCCTCGGTACCGCGGCATCCGCGTTCGTGCTGATCTCGTTGGTCATCGTGACGGTGGTGGCGATGGTGATCCTCCAGGGCGAGCGCGTGCCTCGGGCGCCGCGGCGGGGCGCGCCGATCGCGCTGTCGTACACGCCCGACGCGGTGCTCACGGCGCAGTCGTTCCGGGAGATCGTCGAGGACTGGCTCGAGCGGGCGAACTTCCACGATGAGCAGCTGGTCTTCATGCGCGTCGAGCTCGACGAGCTGCAGGCCGTCCATACGGCGTTCGGTCGAACGGCCGCCGCGGAGCTCACGGCGAGGTTCGTCGAGGCGGTGCGCCGGTACGGGTCGCCGCACTCCGACATCGGGGCGGTGGGCGAGGGCGCGCTCGTCCTGGTCGCCCCGTTCGAGCGGATGTCGGACGCCGAAGCGAGTGCGGAGAACATCCGGACGGGCCTCCGCGAGAATCCCATCGAGGCGTCGGTCGGCCTCAGGCTGTCGGCGAGCATCGGGCTCGCGGGCACCGACCGGTTCGGGTACGAGTTCGACCGCCTGATGCGCGAGGCGGCGCAGGCGGGTGCGCAGGCCCGCGCGCTCGGTGGCGACGAGGTCGTGCTCGCGGTCTGAGGGGCCGGCTCAGCCCGACGGGGCGATCGCGATGGTGAGCGTGTCGACGGCCGTCTGCTTCGCGTAGTCGTTCGACTGCGGCGTCGACTGCTGCAGCAGTTCGTACCGCAGGTCGACCTGGATCGCGATCGCGGTGGGATCGACGGCGGGCAACGTGACGGTCTGGCTGTAGCTGTACGGATCGAGGATCAGGTAGCCGGGTGCGACGGTGGCCTGGTCGACGATCGGCGTGGGGGAGTCGAGTGCTCCGTCGGGTCCGACCACGACGGGGGCAGCGGTGAGCCGCGAGAGGTAGATCCGCTGCCCGTCGTCGGGCGTGATGGTGGCGCGCATGGCGATGCTGAGCGGCTTGGTCGCGGCGGCGGTCCACTGGTCCATCGTGAGCGTCGACCAGTAGTCGATCGTGAGGGTCATGGCGCCGACCTCGAGGGTCTTCGTGGCGGAGCCGGCGGCGAGGTCGTTCTGCACCGGCGCGGCGCTCGGCGTCGTCGTCGCGGACTCGGTCGGCGAGGTGGTCGCGGGCGTGGTGGCGGAGGTCTCGAGCCAGGGCGGGGTCGTGCAGCCGACGGTGGCGAGCAGGACGACGGTGACCGCCGGGATCGCGGCGGCGCGCGACAGCGCTCGGAACGGGCGTGGTCCGGGCACGCGGGTCCTTCCGGGTTCGGCGACGTCTGGCCCCCCAGACGCCGAATCTTGAGGAGATCCTGAGGTGACGTTAGCGCATCGCTGCGCGGTTCCCGCGGTCGGGCGCGCAGACTCGGTGACGTGCGGCGGGGACGCTGCACCCGAACCGTCGGAAGGACCGAGATGCCCGAGCTGATCGCGTCACCCCAGCACCTCCCCCCGGTGCAGGCGCAGAACAGCGAAGGCGTCCACCCGAACCGGTCCTCCCGTCCGCTTCCCGTACCCGAACTCGAAGCGTACGCCGACGGATTCGCCGCGATCGTCGAGATGCTCCCCTCCGCGAGGGCGACCATCGGATGCATCGTCCCCGCCTACAACGAGGAGGCGTCGATCGGCGCGGTCCTGCACTCGCTGCTCGGACAGACGCGTCTCCCGGATGTCATCCACGTAGTCGTGAACAACACCACGGATCGCACAGTGGACGTCGCGGCGGCCTACGCCGGCCGGCACGCCCGTGTCGATGCGGACGGCGTCGAGCAGTCCACCGAGGTGTTCGTCCACGACATCGGCCGCAACCCCGACAAGAAGGTCGGGGCGCTGAACTACGGCTACACGCTGGTCGAAGGGATGGACTTCCTCCTCGGCGTCGACGGCGACACGGTCGCCGATCCGCGCGCGGTCGAGTTCCTGGAAGCCGAGATCGCGTCGGACAGCCGCATCGGCGGCATCTCGGCGATCTACTCGATCGACGACCGGCCGTTCACGGGGCTCGTCGCACCGTTCCTCATCGCTGGTCAGCGCGCGCAGTTCGCGGCGTTCAACCTGCAGAACATGCTGCGCGGCCGCAACATGGCCGTGCTCGGCGGCCAGTACTCCATCTTCTCCATCCGTGCGCTGCGCGACGCGATGACGGCGAACCGGCAGACGACCCCCTGGGTCAAGGACAGCGAGGTCGAGGATTCGCTGCTGTCGCTGCAGATCAAGAGCGCAGGCTACCTCACGAAGATCAGCGCGCGCGCCCGCGCCGACGTGGGCGGGATGACGACCCTGCGGGCGCTCGACGCGCAGCAGGTCAAGTGGAACTACGGCGCCATCGAACTCATGTGGCCGGGGCAGCGCGGCGACACGAAGGGACAGCCGTTCCACCCGAACCTGCGGCTGCGGTGGTGGGAGAACCTGGGCATGGCGGTCAACGCCCTGACGCGCGTGCTGTTCCTGGTGCTCCTCGCCGGGTCCCTTTCGATCGGTGCCTTCGTCTTCAGCCCCTGGTGGCTGATCCCGCCGGTGGTCGCCGTGGCGCTGAACCTGCGGATCGCCCTGTCGATGAAGAACCTGGGCGCTCGCGACATCCTGTTCGCCCTGCTGGTCGTGCCGGCCGAGCTGTACATGTGGATCCGCATCGGGCACTTCGTGCGAGCGTGGTCGAAGTTCGGGAGCAAGAAGCAGGTCGACAACTGGGCCGAGCAGGCGAAGGCGGAACGCGGGTCCGGTCACGCGTACCTCGCGCCGCTGCTGCTCGCGATCGGCGCGGTGGTCGCGGCCGTGGCGGTGTGGTTCCAGCTGACCCCGGTCGTGCAGTCGTCGATCCTGTGGGCGGGCTGGCCGGTGCTCGGCACGATCACCGTGCTGCAGACGCTGGCCATGTTCTCGAAGCTGGTGCGGCGTCACCACGGCTACCGGGTGTGACGGATGCCGCGGCATCCGTCATCGGTCAGGTCATGTCGTCGGCGGTGAGCCGGTATCCGACTCCGCGGACCGTCTCGATCCACCGAGGCTGGGCGGCGCTCTCGCCGAGCTTTCGGCGCAGGTTGGCCAGGTGCACCTCGACCGCTCGCTTGTCGGCGTCGCTGACGTAGTACGAGGTGACGTAGCTCTCGCCGCGCAGCGCGAGCGCGAGGTCGGCCTTGCTGCGGACGCGGCGGCGGGAGGAGACGATGAGCGCGAGCAGGTCGAACTCGCTGCGGGTGAGGTCGACGGGCGTGCCGTCGACGTCCGTGAGCCGCATCTCGGGGTGCAGGCGGAGACCGCGGTGCTCGAGCCATCCGTCGTCGGCGTCGGGCGGCGCCGTCGCGGCGGTCGACGTTCGAGACGGGGGAGCGTCGGGCCCGGGCTGGGCCTCGGGCGCGGCGGTCGGCGCGGGCGCAGCGGTCGGCGAGGGCGCGGTGGCGGCCGGCGGCGCGAGCGCGGGATCGGCGGGCGGCGTGGCGTCGCCCGTCACCGGCGTCGCGATCGGTCCGGTGCCCGCGCGCGGCCGCCGCAGCATGGCGTCGACGCGAGCCCGGAGCTCCCGGGGCCGGAACGGCTTGACGACGTAGTCGTCGGCGCCCGACTCGAGGCCGATGAGGGTGTCGATCTCCTCGTTCCGCGCGGTCAGCATGATCAGGTAGGTGTCGCTGAACGTGCGGATGCGCTTCGCGGTCTCGAACCCGTCGATGCCCGGCATGCTGACGTCGAGCGTCGTGAGCACCGGCCGGTGGCGGCGCACCTTCTCGATCCCGTCCAGGCCGTTGGCGGCGCTGTGGGTCTCGAACCCGCCCTGCTCGAGCACGTCCTCGAGCAGACGACGGATGTCGGGGTCGTCCTCGATGATCACGGCGATGCGGTCCATCTCCGCCATGGTGCCTCCTGTTCGTTCGGGTCGGTGGGCGTCAGCGCGACGCGGGTGGTTCGGCGGCCAGTTCGACGGCCACCTCGGGCCACCACCGGCCGGCGCGCGGGCCGCCGTTGCATTCGCCGTCGCTCTCGCCGGGCGGCTTGATCCAGAGCAGGGCGTCGACGACGGGGTGGTCGATGACATGCGGTGCGTCGCCGAGCGCGCGGCCGCGGGCGTTGCACCACTCGCCGTCGGGGGGCGGGCCGGCGCCGTTGCGCGAGGTGTCGATGACGGCGTGCGCGCCGCCCAGCCGGTCGGCGAGCGCGGTCGCGTACGCCAGTTCGTCGTCGGTTTCCCGGGTGTTGGCGACGTTGGTCGCGAAGCCACGGGCGCGGTCGATGCCGGCGCCGCGCAGCAGGTCGGCCATCCGCTCCACGGCGAGCCAGTCGGAGTGGCCGCCGTCGAGGTAGACCGCGGTCCGGTCGCCGTCGAGCCGTTCGAGCGCCGAGGCGACGAGGTCGATGCGCTCGCCCGGGTCGGCGCAGTCGGTCGACATCGCGAGCGAGTCGGGTTCGAGCACGACGGCGGCGGGCTGGTCGGCGATCCCCGCGGCGATCTGGTCCACCCAGTCCAGGTAGGCGCGCGGCGGCAGCCCCCCGGCCGAGTGTCCGCCGCAGTCGCGGTCGGCGATGCCGTAGACGACGAGCACCGGCTGGGCGTCGGCGGATGCCGCGTCGGCGACGATCGCCCCGACGTGCTCTCGTACGTCGCCGGCGGGCACGTGCTCGGGGGTCAGCCAGATCGCGGCGGGCTGTGCGGCGATGACCGCGGCGGCCGCGCGCTCGGCGGGGTCGGTGGTGGTGCTCGCGGCGCGGGCCGCGGAGCCGTCGGGGTCCAGGTAGAGGTCGCGACCCGCGAACGGGTCCGTCGTCCCGGCGGAGTTGCCGCGGGCGATCCCGACTGCGAGGCCGACGGTAGCGGCGGCGGCGACCCCGACGATGAGCGCGACCGCGACCGTGCGGCCCCGGCGCGGCGACGAGACCGGCGCGCGTCGAGGCGCGCCGAGTCGTCGGTCCTGCTGCGACACGTCGTCCCCTCCCGAAACGCCCGCTGTCCCCCGGTCAGCAGTCTATGGGGGACACGGGGGCCTTCCGCGGCCCGCCACGGGCCCGATCGGCTGGTCGAGCACACATCCGCGCCCACTTACACTGGAACCCGTGACTTCCGAGGAGACCGTCGACGTCGTGCTGATCGGCGGGGGCATCATGAGCGCGACGCTCGGCTCCCTGCTCTCGAGGCTGCAGCCCGACTGGAGCATCCGCGTCTACGAGCGGCTGGGTCGCGTGGCGCAGGAGTCGTCGAACCCCTGGAACAACGCGGGCACCGGCCACGCGGCACTCTGCGAGCTGAACTACATGCCCGAGGCGCCCGACGGCAGCGTGAGCGCCGCGAAGGCCGTGCAGATCAACGAGCAGTTCCAGGTGAGCCGACAGTACTGGGCCCACCTCGTCGAAGACGGCTCGCTGCCCGAGCCTCGCAGCTTCATCAACTCCACCCCGCACATGACGTTCGTGCGCGGCAAGGCCAACATCGAGTACCTGAAGAAGCGCGTCAAGGCGCTCGAGGGCCAGCCGCTGTTCGCCGGCATGGAGTACACGGAGGACCTCGACACGATCGCCGAGTGGGCGCCGCTGCTCGCCAAGAAGCGCAACCCGAAGGCGAAGGTCGCGGCGACCCGCATCGAGTCCGGAACGGACGTCGACTACGGGGCACTCACGGTCCAGCTCATGCGCGACCTCGAGTCGCGCGGCGCGTCGATCCGCACCGACCACCAGGTGACGTGGCTGAAGCGCCAGGAGGACGGCACGTGGCGGATCCGCGTGCGCAACCTCGTGGGCGGCAACGTGCACACCGTGCGCGCGCGGTTCGTGTTCGTGGGCGCCGGCGGCGGGGCGCTCGCCCTGCTGCAGCACTCGGGCATCCCCGAGATCCGCGGCTACGGCGGCTTCCCGATCTCGGGCCAGTTCCTTCGCACGACCAACCCGAAGCTGGTCGCGCAGCACCAGGCGAAGGTCTACGGCAAGGCCGCCGTCGGCGCCCCGCCGATGTCGGTGCCGCACCTCGACACCCGAGTCGTCGATGGCGAGACATCGCTGCTGTTCGGGCCGTACGCGGGCTTCACGCCGAAGTTCCTCAAGACGAGCACGTGGTTCGACCTGCCGTTCTCCATCCGCACCCACAACCTCGGGCCGATGCTGCAGGTGGGCCTGCGCAACTTCGACCTCGTGAAGTACCTCGTCTCCGAACTGCTTGCCTCGCGCGAGAAGAAGATGGCGGCGCTGCGCGAGTTCATGCCCACGGCGAAGACCGAGGACTGGGAGCTCATCACGGCCGGCCAGCGCGTGCAGGTCATGAAGAAGGACCCCGAGAAGGGCGGCATCCTGCAGTTCGGCACCGAGGTGATCTCGGGCGCCGACGGCACGATCGCCGGCCTGCTGGGTGCGTCGCCCGGGGCCTCGGTGTCGGTGCCGATCATGCTCGAGGTCATGGGCAAGTGCTTCCCCGACCGCATGGGCGAGTGGGAGCCGAAGCTGCGCGAGATGATCCCGTCGCTCGGCACGAACCTCTCCGACGACCCGGAGGCGGCGGCCGAGTCGCTCGCGCGCACCGCGGCCGTGCTGCAGCTCACCCCCAGCACCGCGCTCGTCGCCAAGTAGCGCGCCGCTCCCCGGTGGTGGCGGAGCGCGCGCAGCGCCCCGCTCGTCGAGGAGGACGCGAAGCGCCCGCTGGTCGAGTAGGACGCGAAGCGCCCGTATCGAGACCCCCCGAACCAAACCTCGACCAACCCGCGTGGGTCTGCTACAGTCGACCCCGCTATGAAGTGAGCACATCCCATCGTCCCGCGCCCGAGGCGCCGTTGACACCGGGGTGCGCTCCTTCCACTGATCGCGACAGTGTTCGCGCGCACCCAGGCGACGGCAGATGCCCGGCGGGATCCATCATCCGCTCCCGGGTCGTCGTCGCCGTCCACGCGTGACGTCGGGCCGTGTCCGACGCGTCGTCCGCGCCCGCTGAAGCGCGCGTTCGCACGCCGGCGGCCCGGGAGCCTCCTCGCGAAGGGGTTCCGCCTCATGTCAGTCACCCATTCCCACTCATCCCACCTCCGCGTCGAGGGCCTCTCGGTCGCGTTCGGCGATCGTCGTGTGCTGTCCGACCTCGATCTCACCGTCGCGCCGGGCCGTCGCTTGGGGCTCATCGGCGAGAACGGCGCGGGCAAATCGACCCTGCTGCGCGTCATCGCCGGCGGCGTCCTCCCCGGCTCCGTCGTGCACGGGCGCATCGCCCGGCCGCCGCGCACCGGCCTGCTCTTCCAGGAGCTGCCGTTCGACCCGGCGGATCACGTCGACGAGGTGCTCGAGGCATCCGTCGCCGACGTGCGGGCGATCGAGCTCGAGCTCGACGCCGCGGCCTCGGCGCTGTCGGCGCCCGAGTCCGAGTCGACGGATGCCGCAGCCGCCCGCGCGGCGGACCGGTACGCCGTCGCCCTCGAGGCGGCCGAGCGCGCCGACGTGTGGTCGGTCGAGCGGCGCCGCGACGAGCTGCTCGCCGGGCTCGGCCTCGCCGGGCTCGGTCGCGACCGGCGCATCGGCGAGCTGTCCGGTGGTCAGCGCAGCCGGTTCGCGCTCGCGGCGCTGCTGCTGTCGTCTCCGGATGCGCTTCTGCTCGACGAGCCCACGAACCACCTCGACGACGACGCCGCCGGGTTCCTCGAGGAGCGCCTCCGTGCGTGGCGCGGACCGGTCGTGTTCGCCAGTCACGACCGGGCGTTCCTCGACCGCGTGGCGACGGGCCTGCTCGACCTGGATCCGGGGCGGGCGGGCGCTGCGGCACTCGCGCGAACCGGGGCGGCCCCGGCGGGCGCCGGGTCGCGTGAAGCGGTGCTCGCGGCATCCGTCGGCACGGTGTTCGGCGGGTCGTTCAGCGAGTACCTGGCGGTGCGCGCGGAGGAACGTGCGCGCTGGGCTCGGCAGCACGATGCGGAGCAGTCCGAGTTGCGGCGGCTGCGGGTCGTGGTCGCCGAGCGCGCCCGCGACGTCGCGCACGGTCGTGCGGCGCGCGACAACGACAAGTTCCTCAAGCACTTCAAGCGCGAGAACGTCGAGCAGGCGGTCTCCCGGCGGGTGCGGAACGCCGAGCTGCGCCTCGCGGAGCTGGAGCGTACGCAGGTGGCCCGGCCGCCGTCGCCGATGGCGTTCGCGGGCATCCCGTCGGGGTCGCACGCGCTCGAGGGCGACGACGGGCAGTTGCTGCAGGTGTCGGGCGTGGCGGTCGAGGGCCGCCTCGAGCTCGATGCGCTGCAGGTCGGACCGCTCACGCGGCTGCTCATCACGGGCGCGAACGGTGCCGGCAAGTCGACCTTGCTCGCGCTGCTCGCGGGGCGTCTCGCGCCGGATCGCGGCACGGTGCGCCGGCGCCGGGGGCTCCGCGTCGGCCTGCTCGAGCAGGACGTGCGGTTCGCCGATCCGGATGCCACACCGAGGGCGCTGTACGAGCGGGCGCTGGGGGAGCGGCGCGCCGAGCGCGTGCCGCTCGCCGACCTGGGGCTCATCGGCTCGCGCGACCTCGATCGGCCCGTGGGCCGGCTCTCAGTGGGGCAGCAGCGGCGGCTCGCGCTCGCGCTGGTGATCGCCGCGCCGCCGCACGTGTTCCTGCTCGACGAGCCGACGAACCACCTGTCGCTGGCCCTGGCCGGCGAATTGGAGGAGGCGCTCGGCGAGTACCCCGGCGCGGTGCTCGTCGCGAGTCACGACCGGTGGCTGCGCCGCCGTTGGGAGGGGGAGGAGCTCGCGCTCCTGCCGCACCCGGCGGGGGCACTCGCCGCAACGTAGGACCCTCCGCGGAATGCAGGACGCGCGCCTCCGTGCGCGTCCTGCATTCCGCTGGTCGTCCTGTCTCGTGATCGCGGTCGGCACCAGAGAACGGGGTACCGGCGCCCGTGCCCCAGCAGTAGCATCCGATGCATGGACGCGCCGAAGGGTCCCCATGTCCTGCGATCCGCCCAGGTCGAATCCACCGGCGAACCGGGCCTGCTCGACCGGTATCTCATCGAGGGCTCGGCATCGGGTGATCGCGTCGCGCTCGTGGAGCACGTCCTGGCCCCGAAGGCCCTCGCCGCGCCGATGCACCGGCACTCCCGCGAGGACGAGTACTCGTTCGTCCTCGCCGGCACGCTCGGCGTGATCGAGGAGGGGATCGAGGTCACGGCGTCGCCCGGCGACCTCGTGACCAAGGTGCGTGGACGATGGCACACGTTCTGGAACGCCGGTGATGACGAGCTCCGCGTGCTCGAGTTGATCGTGCCCGCGGGGATCGAGGCGCTGTTCCGCCGACTCGCGGAACCGGGCGGCGAGTACTCTCCGGAGACGCTGCCGGCGCTCGCCGCCGAGTACGGCGCCGAGGTCGACTTCGAGGCGACGATGCCACTGGTGGAACGGCACGGCCTGACGTTCTAGGCGGTGACCGTCGGCCTGCGGGTGGTGAGCGGATGCCGCGGCTCGGCGCGCCGCGGCATCCGCTTGCCCTCGATTCGAACATGTGTTCGAATAGCGGGGTGAGGTGGAACACGCAGGAACTCGGCGTCGAGCAGCAGGGCACCCTGCCGGGCCTCGCGCGCCTCAACAACCTCGTGAGGTCGGTGCAGACTCCGGAGTTCGCCGGGGTCACGTTCCACGAGGTGCTGGCCAAGTCGGCGCTGAACAAGGTGCCCGGCCAGTCCTACGTGCCGTTCGGCTGGACCATCAACCCCTACCGGGGCTGCCAGCACGCATGCGCCTACTGCTTCGCCCGGCCGACGCACGAGTACCTCGACCTCGACGCGGGCGACGACTTCGATCGCGAGATCATCGTCAAGGTCAACGTCGCCGAGGTGCTGCAGCGCGAACTCGTGAGGCCGTCGTGGCAGCACGAACCGGTCGCGCTCGGCACGAACACCGACCCCTACCAGCGAGCCGAGGGCCGGTATTCGCTCATGCCGGGCATCATCGACGGGCTCGCGTCGAGCGGCACGCCGTTCAGCATCCTCACCAAGGGCACGCTGCTGCGGCGCGACCTGCCGCTGTTGCAGGCGGCGCGCGAGCACGTGCCCATCGACCTGGCGATGTCGATCGCCGTGTACGACGACGAGGTGCAGCGGTCGATCGAGCCGGGCACGCCGACGACTGCGGCACGGCTCGCGACGGTCACGGCGGCGCGCGACGCGGGCTTCGACTGCTCGGTGTTCCTGATGCCGATCCTGCCGTACCTGACCGACACACGCGCCCATCTCGACGAGGCGGTCCGCCGGGCCAAGGCGGCCGGGGCCACGAGGCTGGTCTACTCGGCGCTGCACCTGCGGGGGTCGGTCAAGCCGTGGTTCTTCTCGTGGCTCGCGCGCGAGCACCCGGAACTCGTCGACCGCTATCGGGCCATGTACCCGGGCGCGAGCGCCTATGCGCCGAAGGAGTACCGCACCTGGTTGGCCGAGCGGATGCGGCCGTTGCTCCGCGCGCACCGGCTCGAGCGCGGCCGCGAAGACGTCGTCACGGGCGGGGTCAGCTCGACGGCACGGAAGCGACCCGCGCCCTCGTCCTCCGGACTCACCCCCGCCGTACCCACCATGCTGTTCTGACAACTGGGATACATTTCAGGCAGGACGCGAACACCCACCGGCGGATGGGAGCACGATGACCCTGGGCCTTCCCGAGCATCTCGCGGGAGCGTCCTTGAGTCGTGCGCTCACGCGCGCGGGCCACAGTGCCGCTGCAGTGTGCCTCATCGCCGCGATGGCGATCGCCGCAGCCTCGGTGATCGACGGCCGCGCCTGGGGTCTGACCGAGCCGCGCACCTCGGCGATGCTGGTGCTGGGGCTGGTGGGCGCTCAGGCAGTGGCACAGACCGCCCTCGCGCGCTGGCCCAACGTCACGCTCACCGTGGTCACCCTCATCGTCGGCGGGGCGGTGTCCTTCGCGCTGACCGACGTGCTGATGCAACCCTCCAGCGACTTCGACAGCACGAACAACGCGATGCTCGCGCTGCCTCGGGTCGCGCTCGTGCTGCTCGGCGGCGCCGGCATCGGTTCCGGCATCGCGATCACCTGGGCCGCACTGGGCTGGGGCATCGGCGAGGCGGCCACGCTGCTGGGCGTGGCGATCACCGACGCTGCCGCCGTCGACTGGGCCGGGGCCGGCGTGTGGGTGCCGAACGTGAGCGCGGCCGCCGCGTTCCTCATCATGGCCATCGTCCGGACCTTCGACGGGATCGCCCGGCGCAACGCGGCACGCCAGGAGGCGGGGCTGTACCGGGCGACGCAGCAGACCCGCGAGCTCGAGATCCGACACGATTACGAGCTCCGCGCCATCGCGCGACTGCACGACACCGCCCTGAGCCACCTCGTGGCGGTGGCCACGGCCGGGTCGGGGCCGGTCGCGGAACGGTTGCGCTCCGACATCCGTCACGACCTGGCCCTCATCGTCGGTCGCGACTGGGCGATCGACCATGCCGACCTCGACGGCGGGCGCCGCCAGGAGGCCGGCAGTCGCACCGCCCGGCGCGTGGCGGCGACCCTGACGGCCGATTCCGGCGACGACGCGGGGCACCGTCCACTCGCCGAGGCGATGGACGTCGCGCGGCATGCGGGCCTCCAGGTCCACCTCTCCGGTGATCCGTCGGCGTTGCGCCTCATCGGGCCGGCACGGCGCGAGGCGCTCGAGGCCGCCGTGACGCAGTGCGTGATGAACGTGATCCGTCACGCCGGCGTCGACGAGGTCGAGGTCGCGGTCGGACCGGGCGACGACCAGGTGACCGTCGCGGTGGTCGACGGGGGTGCGGGCTTCGACGTATCGAACGTGCCCCGGGATCGCATCGGCCTGCGCACCTCCATCCGGGGGCGGATCGAGCAGGAGGGCGGCACCGTGCAGGTGTGGTCCCGTCCGGGCGTCGGCACGACGGTGCTCCTCAGCGTTCCGGTGACGGGGGACGGCTCATGAGGGGCACCATCCGGATGACGCAGCAGGAGGTCGACCCGCTGGGCGGCATCGCCGCGGTGCCGCTCGTCGCCGTCGGCGCCATCGGCACCACGTCGATGGCCGTCGCGCTGACGTGGTGGCACCGCTCCGAGATCGTCTTCCCCGCGGTCGCGGTGCTCGCTGTCGTGCTGGTCGCCGCAGCGGGCGCGATCGCCTGGGTCTCCGCGCTGCCGAACCGCGCCCCGTTCACGGTCGAGCGGCTCGGCCTGGTGGTGCTTCTCGGACTCGTCGGCGCGGTGGCCGAGTACGTGAGCACCGTCGGTCGCAACCGGTACCTGCACGACGACTTCGGCCCGCTCTCGGTGGGACTGCTCCTCCTGGCGCTGGCGCCGTTCTGCTCGTGGGTGTCGCTGCTCGTGGCGGGCGGGCTCTCCGCTGTGGTCGTCGCGATCCTCGGCATCGGGGCGGCGGGCCCGGCGGTGACGGCGGCGCCCGTGCTGTCGTTCGGGATCCTCAATGCGGTCGCGGTGTTCGCGCCGGCATCGGCGGCGGCGGCGTACTCGGCGACCGTGGTGAACGAGACCCTCGCCTGGCAGCGCCGCACGAACGCGGCGGCGCTCGAGCACGAGGGGGCGCTGCGCACGGGCATCGCCAGGTCGGTGCAGCAGGGGCGCGTGTCCGTGCTGAGTCGCGAGGTGCTGCCCTTCCTCGCGCAGGTGATGACGGCCGACCGCATCACCGTGGCGGATGCCGACCGGGCCCGGGACCTGGCCGACGCGTTGCGGCGGGCGCTGAAGGCGGGTATCGAGTCGACCTGGCTCGATGAGCTCGCGGTCTCCACCACGGCGAGCCGTGGCGTACCGGTGACGGTCCATGACGAGGCGGGCGGCGCGGCGCAGCTGCGCGACGAGCAGCGTGCGACGATCACCGCGCTGCTGGCGTGGTTGACCGATGAGCAGCGCGCTGCATCGGTCACGATCGCGCTCGCCGGGCCGCTGCGGGACGAGTCGCGGATCACGATCCTCGCGCGAAGGGGAGCGGCGCCGCTCGCGCGTCGTGACCTCGAGCGGTTCCTCGCCGTGGCCCGCGCCGTGGGTCTGCGTGGCGAGGTGGCCCCGGCGGGGGAGAATGTCCGTGTGGAGTTCCGTCATGACGCCTGATCGCGATGCCGCGCCGGACGCGGGCGACGACCGCCCGCGCTCGCCGGTGCGCGTGGGCATCCTCGACGATCACGCCGTGATCGTCGATGGCATCGCGTTCTGGATCGGCGAGAACGCGCCGGACGTGCAGGTGGCGCTCCGCGCGACGCGTTGGCTCGACCTCATCCGCGACCCGGAGTTCCCGGTCGACATCGTGCTCATGGATCTGCAGCTCGCCGACTCGGTCTCGATCGAGTCGCGGATCCGCGCGTGCCGTGCCGCGGGGTGCGAGGTCGTCGTGGTGACCGCGCTCGACGATGCGGAGTCGCGTGAGCGGTCGCTTGCGGCGGGAGCGGTCGCGTTCGTTCCGAAGACGCTGCCGGTGAGCGAGGTCATCGACGTGGTGCGTCGTGTGGCTCGCGGTGAGCGGGTGCCCAAGCGTCGCTCGGCTGCGCAGGTCGCTGCAGCGGCCGCGGCATCCGCTGCCGCCGACGAGTCGGACATCGACGATGCGCACCTCAGCGCCGCCGAGCGGCGAGCGGTGAGCCTGTACGTGCAGGGTCTGTCGACCAGCGAGGTCGCGCGCCGTATGGACGTCGGCTACGAGACGGCCAAGACCTATTTGCGCCGCGCGCGCGACAAGTACGCGAAGGTCGGCCGTCCAGCCGGTCGACGCTCCGAGCTCATCCGCCGCGCGGCGGAGGACGGGATGCTCGAGTAGATGGCGAAGCTCTACTTCCGGTACGGCGCGATGAACTCGGGGAAGTCGACGGCTCTGCTGCAGGCGGCGTTCAACTACGAGGAGCGGGGGCACCGGGTGCTCCTCGCCAAGCCCGCCGTCGACACGAAGGGCGATCGCGACATCGTCTCGCGGTTGGGCGTGGTTCGCGAGGTCGACTTCACGATCGGGCCCGACGACCAGGTGCTCGAGGTGTTCCAGCGTTACCGCACATCGGTCATCGAGGCGCACGGCCGCGACGTCAGCTGCCTGCTCGTCGACGAGGCGCAGTTCCTCACCGGCGACCAGGTCGACGACCTGCTCCGCATCGCGCTGCTCGACGACATTCCCGTTCTGGCATATGGCATTCGCACCGACTTCCAGACGGCCGCGTTCCGGGGCAGTCGGCGTCTGCTGGAGGTGGCCCACAGCCTCGAGGAGTTGAAGACGATCTGCCGCTGCGGTCGCAAGGCGATCTTCAACGGCCGTCGAGTCGGCGGGCGGTACATCTTCGACGGCGACCAGGTCGCGATCGACGGGGTCGAGGTCACCTACGAGTCGCTGTGCGGCGTCTGCTACCTGCAGGAGAGCGGGGGAGTCCTGAACGGTCGGCACTGACGGCGGGGCAGGCCTGGCGCCGGCGCCAACGGATGAGCACCGCATCGCCCTGACGTCGCGCAACGTGTGCTTCCCGCCTGTCGGATTGCGTTCCGCTGTCGTTCATGTGCCAGCATGGTCCCGCGATTGCCGGGACATTCCCCCATTCCGGCGGTCGCGCGGGAGTTGAGTCGTGGATTCCAGTCACGGTCGTGGACGTGCCGACGCTTCGTCGACCCCGGCCCCGGTCGATCAGCGCGGTCCGGTGCGCCTGGTCGGCACCGGTCGGGCGCACGATCGCGCCTTCTTCGTGGCCGTGGTGCGGCACCTGCACGAGTCGGGGTTCCAGGTCGAGGGCCTGTGGGCCGGCGGGCGCCGCGGGGCGCGGCGGGATGCCGCCGCAGCGGGGATCGCCGTCGCCGGCGGCGGGCTGTCGCATCGTCGACGCGCGCTCGACGCGTTGGCCGCGGCCGATGTGCACCTGTGCTGCGCCAGGTCGTCGCGGTTGCCGAAGCCGGTGCAGCAGAGTGCCGAGCTCGGCGTGGTGACGATCGTGCGCGACGCACCGGCGTTCGACGGGCTCGCGGTGCCGTTCGCCGTGGCCGAGGTGACGGATGTCGCGCTGCTGTGGCCGTCGGTGACGCACCCCGACACGCGTCAGGAGGGCGTTCGAATGCTCTCGGCCGTGGTGGCTCGCGCTGTCAGGTGAGCCCGCGCACCGTCGGGTGAGCTCGCGCCGTCACACCAGCAGCAGCACGAGCGTCAGGTTGAACACGGCGTGCGCGACGATGGCACCGCCGAGCCGTCCGGTGACGGCGACGAGGGTGCCGACGGCGCACCCGAAGACGAAGGTGCTGAGCGCCACGACCCAGGCGCCCGTGGGGGTGGCGGCGTCGAGGGTGTGCAGGAGGGCGAAGACGGCGGCGGTGGCGACGATGCCGATCACGGTCGCGGTGCGGGGTGCGCTGCCGGCGGCGCGCGCGGCATCCGTCACCACCGGCTGGGCGACGCCGCGGAAGAACAGTTCTTCGATGACGGGGGCCAGCAGTACGGGCGCGAGGATCAGCCCGAACCACCAGGCGAGGGGGTCGAGTTCGAGGCGGATGCCGCCGCCGGGCATGACCCCGGTGAGGGCGACCTGCACGATGGCGGCGATGCCGCGGGCGAGCAGCCCGATGCCGATGCCGAAGAGCACGTCGATGGCGGTGAGGCGGAGGCGCGGGCGGGTGGTGGCCAGGATGCCGCGGCCGGGTCGCGCGCGCCAGGCCGCGGCGACGACGACCCCGAGGGGGATCCAGACGGCGAGGTAGGCCCCCACGATCTGCAGCCAGGCGGGCATGACCACGGTGCGGGTCAGGGCACCGAAGGCGAGGGTGAGGGCGATCGCGGCGAGGACGGCGATGGCGATGGCGAGCGTGCCGCGGGCGGCATCCGTTCGCGTCTTCGCCGTATCGGCGGGATCGGGGGACATGCGCTCACCCTAGCGACCCGGCTGGGCGCCGCCGACACGCCGCAGCTCCACCGAAGCGGATGCTGTTACAGAACCGTTATCGAATCCCCCATTCAGGGGTCACCAGGTGCGGTATTGGGTGATTTCGTCCCCCGAAGGGGGGACGTGAGTCCCGCGAAATGCGGACATGCGCCTCCCGTCGGAGTGTGCAAGCGTGTCTTCCGGACGGGTCGAGAGTTACTCCCGGCGTCGTTTCAGCTTTTGCTCCTATGGCAGCATTGGGGGACGTCGGCGGCGCAAGGGGGGAGCGCCGACCGACGTTTTTCCTTGTCCGGGGCCTGAGAGGTGCACATATGGAGCTGCGGGATTACCTGCGCATCCTTCGCGGGTCATGGGTGCTCATCACGCTCCTGACCCTGCTCGGCATCGGCGCAGGCGCCGCGTACTCCATCGTCACCACCCCGAAGTTCAGCTCGTCGGCGAAGGTCTTCGTGTCGACCTCGAATGGAACGACGGTCTCCGAGCTCCAGCAGGGCAACACGTTCACGCAGCAGCGCGTGAAGACCTACGCCGACCTCGTGTCGACGCCGATCGTGCTGCTGCCGGTCATCGACCAGCTCAGCCTCGACCTGACGGGTGAGCAGTTGGCCGAGCAGGTCTCGGCGACGGCGCCGCTCGACACGACCCTCATCGAGATCACGGTGACGGATGTCGACCCGGCTCTGGCCGCGCAGATCGCCACCGCGGTGAGCGAGAGCCTCACCGACGTCGTGAGTTCGATCGAGGCCTCGGAGACCCCCGAGGGCGAGCCGACCAGCCCCGTGCGTCTGACGCTCGTGCAGCATGCTGCCGTGCCGCAATCGCCGGTGAGTCCGAACGTGCCGCTCAACGTGGCGCTCGGCGGGCTGGTCGGCCTCGCTCTCGGTATCGGCTTGGCGGTGCTCCGCGAGACCCTCGACACCCGCATCCGCAACGAGCGCGATGTCGAGCTCGTCACCGAGACGCCGATCATCGGCGGCATCGTGTTCGACCCGAAGGCGAGCGAGCGGCCGCTGATCGTGCACGCCGACCCGCGGTCGCCGCGGGCCGAGTCGTTCCGCACGCTGCGCACGAACCTGTACTTCCTCGACGCCGACCGCGCGAACCGGTCGTTCGTCGTGACGAGCTCGGTCGAGTCCGAGGGCAAGTCGACGACGACGGCGAACCTCGCGATCGCGCTGGCGGATGCCGGTGCGCGCGTGCTGCTCGTCGATGCCGACCTGCGTCGCCCGAAGCAGGCGGACTACCTGGGTCTCGAGGGCGCGGTGGGGCTCTCCGACGTGCTCATCGGCCGCGCCGACCTGCAGGACGTGGTGCAGCGTTGGGGCCGGCACAGCATGTTCGTGCTGCCGGCCGGCGCGATCCCGCCGAATCCCAGCGAGCTCCTCGGGTCGACCGCTATGGTCGAGCTGATCGCCGAGGCCAACCGGTCGTTCGATGTCGTGCTGTTCGACTGCCCGCCGCTGCTGCCGGTCACGGATGCCGCGATCCTCTCGCGCAACGTGGGCGGCTCGATCGTCGTGGTGGCCGCCGGTCGAACGCACCGCGGACAGCTGAAGGGCGCGATGGCGGCGCTCGCGAACGTCGATGCCCCCGTCTCCGGCGTGGTCATGACGATGTTGCCGACGAAGGGCCCCGACGCGTACGGCTACGGCCGCTACGGCTACGGATACGGATACGGCTACGCCTCCGAGGAGTCGGCGGTGACGACGACATGACCTTCCGCGTGCTCTCCGTCTGCACCGGCAACGTGTGCCGGTCGCCGTTCGCCGCGCAGCTGCTCGCTGCGCGGCTCGCGGCGTCCGGCGTCGTCGCCGAGGTGACGAGCGCGGGGACGCACGCGATGGTGGGCCACGCGATGACCCCCGAGGCGGCGGAGATGTCGCTGCGGGCGGGCGTGAACCCGGAGGCGCACGTCGCCCGGCAGCTGACCGCCGACATGATCGACGAGGCCGACCTGGTGCTGGTGGCGTCGCGCGAGCACCGGGCCGCGGTGCAGCAGGTGTCGCCGCGCGCGTCGCGGCGAACGTTCACGTATCGCGAGTTCGCTCGCATCGCCGACTTCGTGGCGGCGGAGAGTGCCGCCGACCCCGCGTTCGCGTACCCGCGCGACCCGCGTGCCCTGGTGGAGGAGGTCGCGGCGTCCCGCGGCCTCGCCGTGCCGCCGGCCCGCCCCGAGGACGACGACGTCGTCGATCCCTATCGCCGCTCACCCGAGGTGTATGCCGAGGCGGAGCGCCTGATCACCGTCGCCGTCGACGGGCTGGTCCGGGCGTTCGCCGCGACTGCTTCGGGAGGTCGTGGTGCCGCGTAGGTCTGGTTGGTCCGCTTCGTCGCAGTACGGCACCCGGTGGTGGGTGATTGCGGGCCTGGTCGCGTTGCTCGTGGTCGATGCCGCGCTGGTGTGGGTCGCGCTGTCGTCGACCCGGTCGCCTGCCTCGGCGGCGGCGGCGCCGTCGACGGTGGAGCTCACCCCCGCCACGCCGGTCGCGGGCGAGACGCCTGAGCCGGAGCCGACCGAGACGACCCCGCCCGCACCGGCCGGGGCGAGCCGGGTGAACGTCGTGCTCGCCGCGTTCGACGCGCAGGTGGCGTACCGGGCTGCGACGGGCGCGTGTCCGACGGCGCAGGCCGTGGTCGAGGTCACGACTGACGGGGGAGCGACCTGGTCGCCCGCCGCACTCGAGGGTGCGAGCGCGCCGACGGCGATCGCGGCGACCTCGCTCGACGAGGCGTCGGTGCTCGCGGCGACGGCCGACGGCTGCGAGGCGGTCGCGTACCGCACGTTCGTTCGCGGTGCCGACTGGGCTCAGGGCGAGTCCTTCGCGGTCGCGTGGCGGCTCGAGGGCGGCGAGGTGGTCGCTCCGGGCGGGGCGCGTTCGACGCCGTGCGCCGAGCCGGCGCAGGTGGCGGCAGCGGATGCCTCGGCGGCGATCGTGCTCTGCGGCGACGCGTCGTTCGCCCGCACGATCGACGGCGGGGCCGCGTGGGCGTCGACGGATCCGATCGCGGGGGCGACGGCGGTGGCCATGCAGCCGGGGGCTGCGGGCAGCGGTGCACGCGTGCTGCTCGCCGGCGTCGACGGCTGCGCCGGCGTGCAGGTGGCATCCTTCACTGCCGAGGGCACGCTGGCTGCGCCCGGCGCGTGCCTGACGACGGATGCCGCGCCCGGCGCGTCGACGCTCGCGGTCGACACCGCGGGCGGCGTGTGGGTGTGGTCGGGCACGACGGTTGCCCGTTCGGCGGATGGAGGAAGCACATGGTGACGGCGGTCGCGCCGAGCTACCTGTTGACGCGGGTGCCCACGAGTACGTGGTCTGCCAAGCTTGCTCGGCGGGTTGCCTTGACGGATGCCCTGGTTCTCGTTTGGGTCGTGTTCGGGGTGCAGCTTGCGTGGCTCGGTCTCGATCAATCGGCACTTGGCTTCAGCGGTTCACGCAATGACATCGAAATCAGCTACATGATGGTGTCGCTGGTGATCATCGCGGGTTGGATGGTCGCGCTCCAACTGTTCGATACGCGTGAGCACCGTAACCTCGGCGTCGGCACGCAGGAGTACCGTGGCGTTGCGGACGCGTCGATCCGCTGGTTCGGAGTAGTAGCGATAGTGGCCTTCTTGTTGAAGGTGGACCTCGCGCGCGGCTATATCCTCATCGCTTTTCCACTGGGACTCAGCGTATTGGTCTTCTCGCGATGGCTCTGGCGTCAATGGCTGGGGGTTCAGAGGCGTCAGGGGCGGTTCGTCTCACGTGTGCTGCTTGTGGGGTCCACAGATTCGGCCGTCACGATCGCCCGCGAATTGAAGCGACATCCAGAAGCCGGTTACCGCGTCATTGGGGCGTGTGTGCCGACAGGTGCTTCTACCGGAGGGTTGGCTGCCATCAATGTTCCGTCATTTCGGGGCGTCTCGAGCGCATTGGCGGTGATGCGAGATCTGGGTGCCGATACCGTCGTTATCACGAGTGCCGACGAGCTGGGTCCTGAGCAGGTGAAACAACTCTCCTGGGGACTGACGCCTGGCGCTGAGCATTTGGTGGTGGCCCCGAGCCTTATCGACATCGGAGGGCCGCGAATCCACACGCGGCCCGTGGCCGGTCTCCCACTCATCCATGTCGAGACACCGAAGTTTGAGGGTCGGAAGCTCCTCGCGAAGCGCGCATTCGACGTCCTCGGATCCGCGATCTTGGTCGCTGTCCTTTCGCCGGTCCTCTTGGTGATCGCGGCGCTAGTGAAGGCGTCGAGCCGCGGCCCAGTTCTATACAAGCAGGAACGAATCGGTCGGAACGGCCAACCCTTCAAAATGCTGAAATTTCGATCAATGGTGCCGAACGCTGATCGTGAACTTCCACAACTTCTCGCCGAGCAGGGAACGGACGGGCAGCCCCTGTTTAAGGTGAAGAACGATCCGAGGATTACGCCAGTAGGTCGAGTCTTGCGCCGCTACTCACTCGATGAGCTTCCCCAGTTGCTGAATGTTCTTAACGGATCGATGAGTCTCATCGGGCCTCGCCCTCAGGTGGCCGCGGAGGTCGCCCTATACAGCGGCGGCGCGCATCGGCGGTTGCTCCTGCCGCCGGGGATGACCGGACTCTGGCAGGTTAGCGGGAGGAGCAACCTCAGTTGGGAGGATGCGATTCGCCTCGATCTCTACTACGTGGAGAACTGGTCGATGATTGGCGATGTAGTGATTTTGTGGCGGACTGCTCGCGCCGTGTTCGGTACGGACGGAGCGTATTGATGCTGCGACCCGTGGGCCGGTTCACATTGTCGGAGCGCGCCAGCAATCGGCTGCGTCGGACGGAGCAAATCATTGTCGAACGTGGACATCGGAGTCAATCGTGAATCAGAACAAACCAACGTGGTCACTCATCACCGTCGCATTCAATAGCCGAGAACAACTTCTCCGCCACTGGTCAGGACTCACGTTTCCTGAGGAGGTGGAGTGGATTGTCGTCGACAACAATTCTGCCGACGATTCTGCGGGCGTGGCTGCCGAGATGGGAGCTCATGTGATCCGTCTCGAAACAAATCGCGGATTTGGCGCGGCGAATAATGTGGGTTTCGAAGCCTCGCGTGCGGAGTACGTTGCATTCGTGAACCCAGATGTCACACCGAATCTCGCAGATCTAGCAGTTCTCCGGCATCATCTCGAGGATTCACCCGATGACCTGGTCTCCCCGCAACTGCTGAACTTGGACGGATCGTTGCAGCCCAACGGTCGCGGCCAACCTCTCCTGCTGCACAAGATCATGCACCGGATCGCGCCAGATCGTCTGGACGGCACCTACCGAATCTTCGCCGGCGCTGGTGAGAAGCGCGAGGTTGATTGGCTGATTGGCGCCGTGGTCGCTGGCACCCGAACTCACTTGAGATCCCTGGGCCCGTGGGACGAGCATTTCTTCGTGTATTACGAGGACAAAGACCTAGGAATTCGGAACGCGCTTGCTCGCGGGCGTTCTGTGTTGATCGGAGACGCCCGGTGGGTCCACGGTTGGGCGCGCGAAACCAGCGGGATAAATCTGCGCGCGTGGAAGTTGGAGCTGTCGTCGATGGCCAAGTTCTACTGGCGTTACCCCGAACTTCTGCTTAGTTCAAACTCGGCTCGGCGGTTGTTGAAGAAGACCAAACCATCGGAAGGTATCGCGTGAAGGCTCTAGTTACTGGCTGTGCTGGGTTTGTCGGCAGTACTCTGACTCGGGCGTTGTTGCGGCGCGGGTGGACAGTTCGAGGCGTCGACAGCTTCACCGACTACTACGACGTCAGTTTGAAGCAAGCCAACGCGGCGGCGCTGGTCGAAGCGGGAACCGCCAATTTCGAGCTCATCCGCGCTGACCTATTGACTGCGGACGTTGCCGCGCTTCTTCAAGACGTGGATGTCGTATTCCATTTGGCGGGGCAACCGGGTGTAAGGAAGTCGTGGGGCGACGACTTCGTAGGGTATACCGACGCGAACATTACTGTGACGCAACGGCTCCTCGAGGCTGCCCGCCGGACGCCTTCTCTCCGCCGTCTGGTGTATGCGTCCTCATCCTCGGTCTACGGTAACGCGGAAACCTACCCGACCGATGAGAATATGCGGCCGTCTCCGATGAGCCCCTATGGTGTCACGAAGCTGGCGGCCGAGCACTTGTGCGTTCTGTACGCCAAGAATTTCGGGATCCCCACAACATCCCTGCGCTTCTTCACCGTTTACGGCCCGCGGCAGCGTCCCGACATGGCCTTCACTCGGTTCTTTCGGGCAGCAATCAGGGGCGAGGAGATCACATTGTTTGGGGACGGCAGCCAGGTTCGCGACTTCACCTTCGTCGACGACATCGTTGAGGCGAACATCCTTGCTGCAACTGTCGATCATGACGCTGGTTCGGTATTCAACGTCTGCGGCGGGAGCAGCGTGACCGTGAATGAGGTCTTGGACTCGATCGCACGGATTTCCGATTCTGCCCTGAACATTGTCCGCTACCCTGCCGTGCCCGGTGACGTGGCACGAACCGGCGGGGACAACGCGCGAATCGCCTCCGTTCTGGGCTGGCAGCCGGCATTCGGCTTGGAAGCCGGTCTGCGAGCGCAATCCGAATGGGCCTCAGCGGTCTTTGCGCCAGAGGCCGCCGCCTAGGACGCCCTGAGTATGGTTACAGGATCCGTAGTGTTCGCGCTGCGCGCTGACGCAATGTCGAAGCCGGGCGGAGACTCCACGAAGGTCACCCGCTACGCGGCCGGTCTTGCGGCGCGCGGCTGGAAATGCGAGGTCGTGACCTCGCCGGCAGACTTGAGCGCGCGTAAGAGCGACGTAGTCCATCTCGTAAATCTCGATCTCCCGCTTGAGAACTTGGAATACGTCAGACGTGCCCGGTCGACGGGGGCGAAGATTGTACTTTCAACGATTCGGCACCCGTATGAGGGCGTCAAGGCCATGTACTCATACGGGAGTGATACGTTCTACCGAAAGACCAAGGCGCTCGGCTTAAGTGTCGAAAATGCGATAACCCTCCGAGAGAAGGTAAAGCTGGCCGCGCGTCGAAACTACAGGCCGGTTATGCGGTCGGGGAGCTTCTTGACGCTCCAAAGAGACTTGCTGGCTTCCGTGGACGCGTACTTCCCCATGACGGAAAGTGAACACAAGGCAATCGAGGCAGAGTTCTCGCCTCGTTCTCGAGGATTTCTGGTTCGTAACGGATCGAGCTTCAAGTCGCCTATCCGGGCCGCAGATTCCGGGTCTCCAAAACGCGACTTGGTGGCCATCGGCCGGATTGAACCGCGCAAGAACTCGGTTGAGTTGGCACGCGCGGCGTTAGAAGGCGGGTTCTCCATTGCTTTCGCGGGCGCTCTGAATGAGCGGCATTCGAAATACGCTAGCGAGTTTGAACGTCTCGCTGCACGGTACTCAAAGCAGATTGACTACCTTGGCAGGGTCGAGCATTCTGATTTGCCACAGGTGTTCGGTAGCGCTCGTGCATACATCAATCCCGCATGGTTCGAGGTGGAATCGCAAGCTGACATCGAAGCTGCTGCACTGGGGTTGCCACTCATCACGACCAAGCACAGCTACATCTTCGACACATTGGGGGAGGACACGCCGCGCCTCGACCCGTGCGATCTCGTGCTTCAGCCCGCTGAGGCGATCGATGAGGCGATGAGCCGGGTTGGCGTCCGCCGGCGTCCGGCGCAGAGAAGCTGGGATGCGTGCGCAGTCGATCTTCAGCAAGCGTACTGGCAGGTGCTCGATCGATGAGCGGGTCGCTCTTGGCGAGTTGGCGTGAGGATGTTCGGTTTCACTACGAGGGCAGGCCCGTTCGAGCGCTGGCTTTGCGTGCCCTCGGTAATCCGTCACTGGTGGCCGCGCTGCTGTTTCGAACCGCGTCACATCAAAATCGAGTGCTGCATTTGCTGAGTCGGTGGGCGCTGGTCTCAATCTTCAGTTGCGACGTGGCTAGAGGCGCTGTTTTCCTCGGACCGATCAACATTCCCCATCCCGTCGGCATCGTCATTGGGCGGGGGGCTCGCGTGGGCAGGGGCGTGACTCTGTACCAGCACGTAACGATCGGGTCGAGTCGCGCAGGGATGTATCCGTCGATTGGTGATGGCGTCACAATCTATGCTGGCGCGACGGTCGCCGGTGCTCTGACGATCGGTGAAGGCTGCGTCATAGGTTCGGGTGCACTCATCATTCGATCTATGTCCCCGGGTGCGGTAGCTCGCGCCCCTCTTGCATCCGTCGACGCTGATGCGATTTAGTGCGAGCCTCGTCCTAGCTGCCTTCAGCTGGGCGGCAATATCGGCGGCGCTCCTCGTCCCTCTGGTTTGGGGGTTGGATAGCAACGCTGTCATCGCAGTCGTGGCTTACGTCGTGGGCATGCAAGCGGCACAGTCGAGCGTTGTCCAGGTCGCCCCCCGGAGTAACCGGCGCCCACTAGCGCACTTCGTCGCCGCTGCATTGTCCGTCCTTCTGACCGGCGTGGGCGCGCAGTTGCAGAACGCGTTCGCCGTGTCTGTTGTTTGTACCGCAGGTGGGGCATGTATTGGCCTGACGCTCGGCGCGCAGGCCAGTCGCGTCTTGCGGGAGCGTGGCGGACTCAAGTATCAGGTTTTCCAAGCGACACGAGCGGTTGTTCTGTTGTTTGGCGTTGCTGCATTTGCGCTCGTTGGAGACGAGACCCCCGCCGCCGCCGGATTAGCACTTTCGCTTCCGATGGTGCTATCCGCCGCGCTACTGCCGATCCAAGCTCGTTTCATAAGTAGGACCCACGCGCCTGCCAGACCAGCGGGCCACCTGTCGCTACTCCAACCTCCAGTTGAAGCTCTTTGGGTCGGCCTCGGAACGATCGCCGCTCTCTTTTACCGCAACGATACGACCTGGCTCCGCGCTTCTTTGGCTGAATCGCCCGAGTTCGATACATGGCATATCGGCTTGGTCATCTACTCAGCTGCACAGGGCTTTGTCGGATTCTTCGTTGTTCAGCGCCTGTTCGCTCATCGCGACGAAATCCGGCCGAAGCTCGTCGGTATCGTCGTTCGGGCGAGATTAGCAATGCTTCCCGCATGGGTCGTCGCCACAACCCTCGCAATTGGAGTTTCAGCGTCCGCGGGTACTGCGGTGTCTATCGCGGCGTCAACCTTCCTCGCAATCGCCATCGGGTTCGCGTCGGGGATTGCCCATGTACTGCAAATGAACTGGCTGCCCTATGTCGCCGGAGTGGCGGGTACCGCACTCCTCCTTGTCTTGCTCACATTCGATTTCCCCCCGGGAGTAGTGCTCGCGTCGGAGAACGGGTTGATTGGGACGATAATCCTGACCGGGCTTGTCGTCGGAGGGAACAAGCCGTGGGCTTCGCGCTGAGTGTTCTGGTCCTCCTACTTCTAGTAGGCGGACTGCAGGTGTTTGCGTGGTATAGGCACCGTATGTTCGCTTCCGCCTTGCTAGGCACCGTGTATCTCATCACGTACCCAGCTGACCTACTTGCTGTCGCTTCCACCGAGCGTGCGTACTTGAGTCCAACGATCTCGCTCAGCCTTGAGGGGACGGATGTCGTACTGAGCGCGACCGTTAGTGTCACCTTGACCTGGATCATCTTCTCCATCGGGATGAGCCTGCTCGCCCGCGGGCGTAACGGAAACGTTCTACAGCGCGGCGCGGATTTAGTCGCGACGATGCGTTTCCGTCCGATCCTCTTTGTGTCCTTAGTCGTCGCACTTACGTGGTCTGTTATTCGCGTCATCGGCGAGCACGGCGTGGAGCAAACGCTTAGACTCCGGCAGGCGGTGTTCGGCGATGACCTGCTCTCGGTGATCGCCTACTACGCCCTGCCCGTGCTCGTCCCTTTCGGTCTTGTAGCGCTCCTGAACATTCGCGGCTTTTCGAGAACTGTGATTTTGGCCGCTATGGGTCTCGCGCTGGTCGTGACCTTCTTGACTGGGAGCCGTTCTGGGCTCTTCCTGAGTTGCGTTGTCCCGGTCGCAGTACTGGTTTGGCGGTTGGCTGGGAGCCGACGCGGCACATTGGCTGGAGATGGGATCCGTCTAGTGACCATGGTCGCAACCGCCGCGGCAGTCGTTTTGGGCGGCGCTTGGTACCTTGGCGAGTTTCGCGATTTCACGGCGACTGAGTCCTTCTTTGCGAGCACCGATCTCTCCCAAGCTGACGCGCTCGCGGCCATTATCGGCTCTGAGTTCAACCCGGCGTACGGCGCATCTTACGTGGCCGCACTTGGCGCGTTCATTCCGCGAGCCATATGGCCCAGCAAGCCATTGCCTGGGAACGTTTTGTCAAGCCTCACCGTAACGCCTGAGCGATACCATCTCACTGGCGCGGAGACGACCGCTGGTCTCGTTGGCGAGGCTTATCTGAATTTTGGGATGGGCGCGGGTCTTGTTGCGGGGCTGATACTAGTCGCGGTCGCGGCGATCTGTGAACGCCTCCTCTCCTCAGCCTCGGCGGAAGTTTGGATTCTAGGTGCAGTGATCATGCTGCGCGGAGTGAACATTGTACGTGGGGACGCGACTAATGTGGTCGCCCCTACACTGATCGCTATCGCCGTGTGGCTGGTCATATTTAAACGCGACCGAAGTTCGACCGGCCTCAGGGGTCGGTCACTCGTTCGATCGACTGCACGGGGAACACCGCGCGGTGATCCGGGGGAGCTGCATAAGCGATAGGAGGATAGCGCCCCTGTTCCCGAGCTGCAGCCGGCCAGTTCGAACTGGGCGGAGGACAGCTGGATGCGCTGTAGACGGTAAGGAGTCTCAATGAAGGGTATTATATTGGCAGGCGGGTCGGGCACTCGTTTGCATCCAATCACGCTGGGGGTATCCAAGCAATTGGTGCCGGTCTACGACAAGCCGATGATCTACTACCCTTTGTCGACGCTGATGCTGGCGGGAATTCGGGATATCCTTGTTATCACGACACCCAATGACTCGGCCTCGTTCAAACGGCTGCTCGGGGACGGGTCGAAGTTCGGGGTATCTTTACGATTCGCACAGCAAGCGTCGCCCGATGGGCTAGCCCAAGCGTTCACTATCGGTGCGGATTTTGTGGGTCGCGACAAGGTCGCGTTGGTTCTCGGCGATAACTTGCTATACGGCCCCGGCCTTGGTACCCAGCTCCAAAAGTACGCGGAAATTGACGGCGCCGCGATTTTTGCTTATTGGGTAGCCGAACCGTCTGCCTACGGAGTCGTTGAGTTCGACGACGATGGACGAGCGATTTCGCTCGAGGAGAAGCCGCGCCAACCGAAGAGCAGTTTTGCGGTGCCTGGACTGTATTTCTACGACAACTCTGTTGTCGAGATTGCCCGGGGGCTCCGCCCGTCTAGCCGCGGCGAGTATGAGATAACTGACGTGAACCGCGCCTACCTCGACCAAGGAGCCCTGCGGGTCGAGGTGCTCCCGCGCGGGACTGCTTGGCTAGATACTGGGACATTCGACCAGATGACCGATGCGGCTGAGTATGTCCGCACGATGGAGAGGCGCACCGGGATGAAGATTGGGGCACCAGAGGAAGTTGCATGGCGGATGGGCTTTCTCGACGATGAGGATCTGCGGGAACGAGCGCACGCGCTGCGGAAGTCGGGCTATGGCTCGTATCTGCTCGACCTGCTGGAGCGGGGAATCTGATGCGTCGGCTCCTAGTAACTGGTGGAGCGGGATTCATCGGATCGAACTTTACGCACCATATCGTCGCGAACACCGAAGACCATGTCACGGTGCTCGACAAGTTGACCTATGCCGGCAACTTGTCGTCCCTACAGTCGCTACCTGACAACCGATTCCGTTTCATCGAAGGTGATATTCGAGACATGTCCCTCGTTGACAGCCTGTTCGCCCAGGTTGATGCCGTTATTCATTTTGCGGCAGAGTCTCACAACGACAACTCACTTCATGATCCCTGGCCATTCATCGAGACCAACATTCTCGGCACATACACCCTCCTGGAGGCGGCGCGTCGCCACGGCGTCCGTTTTCACCACGTATCCACCGACGAAGTTTATGGAGACCTCGAACTCGATGACCCTTCGCGGTTCACGGAGAGCACACCGTACAACCCGTCGAGCCCATACTCGTCGACCAAAGCCAGCAGTGATCTCCTAGTTCGAGCCTGGGTGCGGTCGTTCGGTGTCCGGGCGACGATCAGCAACTGTTCGAACAACTACGGCCCCTACCAACACGTCGAGAAGTTCATTCCGCGACAGATCACCAACGTGCTGCGCGGCGAGCGTCCAAAGCTCTATGGCAGCGGCGAGAATGTCCGAGACTGGATACACGCCGACGATCACTCTTCGGCCGTCCTTGCCATCCTCGATCGGGGCCAGATCGGTGAGACCTATTTGATCGGCGCAGATGGTGAGCAGGACAACCGATCCGTCATCGAGCGGATTCTCACGCTCATGGGTCAGGACGCGAAGGCCTATGATCACGTAGCCGACCGGGCCGGCCACGACCTCCGCTACGCGATCGACCCTACCCGGCTCCGTACCGAACTCGGCTGGTCCGCGAAGTTTCGTGACTTTGATGCAGGGTTGGCTGCCACGATCGATTGGTATCGCGAGAACGAATCGTGGTGGGCGCCATCGAAGGATTCCACCGAACGCTTCTACGCCGCGAAGGGCCAGTGAGTGACTGAGTTCGATAAGCCTCTCAAGCCAACTGCCACCCCTATCCCTGGTCTAGTCATGTGGGACCTTCCCGTGCGCGGCGATCGCCGCGGCTGGTTCAAGGAGAACTGGCAGCGAGAGAAGATGTCTTCTGCCGGTCTGCCCGACTTCGGTCCTGTGCAGAACAATGTCTCCTTCAACCGGTCGAAGGGCACCACCCGCGGGATTCATGCTGAGCCTTGGGACAAGTTGGTCTCCGTCGCGGCTGGTCGGGTGTTCGGGGCGTGGGTCGATCTCAGGGAAGGTGCGACGTTCGGTGCAGTGTTCACCGCGGAGCTCGACCCCTCGACGGCCGTCTTCGTGCCTCGCGGCGTGGGCAACGCGTTTCAGACACTGGAGCCTGACACCGTGTACAGCTACCTCGTCAACGACCACTGGTCGCCCGACGCACAGTACACCTTCCTCAACCTGGCCGATGAAACAGTCAACATCGCGTGGCCGATACCTCTTGGCCAGGCGGAACTTTCAAGTAAGGACATGGCGCATCCTCGCCTCAACGAGGTACGTCGCATCCCGGCCAAGAAGACCCTCGTCATCGGTGCAGACGGACAGCTTGGACGTGCGCTGCAGGCCGAATACGCGAACGACGCCTCCGTCGAGTTCGCCGACCGGAGTGCCCTCGATCTGACCCGAGCCGATCTGGACGGCGCGCGCAACTGGAGAGATTACGAAACCATCGTCAACGCTGCCGCGTACACGGCTGTCGACGCGGCGATGACATCGGCTGGTCGCACTCGAGCGTGGGCTGTGAACGTCGCGGGTGTATCACGCCTCGCGGCGATCGCCGCCGCCAACGACATCACGATGATTCATGTGAGCAGCGACTATGTGTTCGACGGGGCAGCTGCAGTTCCCTACACCGAAGAGGACAGCGTTTCACCGCTCGGCGTCTACGGACAGACCAAGGCTGCCGGTGACGCAGTCGCGGCCACCGTACCGAAGCACTACATCGTTCGCACGAGCTGGGTCATCGGCGATGGCAAGAACTTCGTGCGCACGATGGCCAATCTTGCTGAACGGGGAGTCGCGCCTCGTGTCGTCGACGATCAGGTCGGGAGATTGACGTTCGCAAAGGAGCTCGCTCGCGGCATTCGGCACCTTGCCGAAACCCGTCCTCCGTACGGCATCTACAATCTCACGGGAAGCGGCGAACCAATGAGTTGGGCGGATATCGCCCGCCAGGTCTACGCCCTCACCGGGCACGATCCGGCGCGAGTAACGCCAGTGAGCACCGCCGAGTACTTCGAGGGGATGGAGGAGCCGATTGCTCCGCGTCCGCGCTGGAGTGTGCTCGACCTCACGCGGATCGAATCGAGCGGGTTCCAGCCGAAGGATCATCTCACTCAATTGGCCGAGTATCTCTCGGTCGCGCACGGCAGTTCTGCATCGACGGCGAGCGTTGCGAGATGACTGACCTCGAAAAGCTTGTGCGTGCGACGCCGGCGGCTGAGCCTCGCAGGCGACGACCTGCGGCGCCGCGGGTTGCGCTCGTTATCTCGGCCGTGCTTCTCGCGGCCATCGCTGCGAGTGTCTGGGTTGGCATTCGAGGACTTCTAGCCTCGAGCGAGTTGCTTCGAGCCGTGCCACTTGCCGAGTCCGCCAAAGCCGCGATGACCGCTCAAGACTTCGAGACAGCGCAGAAGGACGCGGAAGCGCTGGCGGAACATGCCGCGTCGGCTGCGGAACTCACGAGTGACCCCGTCTGGCGCGTCGTCGAGCTGACGCCTGGCATCGGCGCCAACCTAATGGTGTTGCGGGAGGCCGCGGCATCCGTCGACCGTGTGGCGTCGGGAGCGGTCGTGCCCCTTGCGCAGCAGGCAGCCGGGCTGGATCCGGCGATGTTCTCGCCGGCCGGTGGACGGATCGAGCTGCAACCCCTGATCGACGCTCAGCCGATCGTCGCCGGCGCGGCCGAGGAGGTCGCTGCTGCGCATGACACCATGACGCAGCCGCGCGTCGCCGACGCAGACGTGATCGGTCCGCTTGCCGCGGCTCGAACCGAGCTGACAGAGCTCCTGGGGGAGACCGATCAGTCGCTCGACGCTCTGTCGCGCTCGCTGACCCTCGGCCCCGCACTTCTCGGCGCCGAAGGACAGCGCGACGTGTTGCTGCTCTTCCAGAACAACGCAGAGCTTCGGTCACTCGGAGGAATTCCCGGTGCCCTCGCCGTGGTGCGAACCGACGGCGGAACATTCGACCTGGGCGCCCAGCGGTCGTCGCGAGACTTTCCGCGCTACGACCCGCCCGTTGTCGAGTTGCCCGTCGAGACGCGCGCGCTGTGGGGCGACAACACCGCTCGATACGTGCAGGACGTGACGTTCACACCCGACTTTCCGACCGCCGCGTCCATCGCATCCGAGATGTGGCGCAGGGAGACGGGCCAGGCGCCTTCGGCGGTCGTCGCGCTCGACCCCGTGACGCTCAGCTACGTATTGCGCGCCACCGGGCCGATCACCCTGCCCACAGGAGACGTGCTCGACGCGGAGAACGCGGTTCGCCTGCTGCTCTCCGACGTGTATGCGCGGTATCCGGACCCGAACGACCAGGATGCGTTCTTCGCGGGCGCGACGGTCGCGGTCATGGACGCCGTCAAGCAGGGGGCGGACCCGGGGGCGCTCATCTCGGCGCTCGCCCAGGCGGGATCCGAACGACGAGTCCTCATCTGGTCGGCAGTTCCCGAGGAACAGGAACTCCTGCAGCCCACGACGCTCGCCGGATTGCGCCCGGTCTCCACCGAAGACGAGATGCGGCTGGGGGTGTACCTCAACGACATGACCGGTTCGAAGATGAGCGCGTACCTCGATGTCGAGCTCGGAGCCGGGAGCGTCATGTGCCGCGACGATGGGCGGCGCAACGCGGCCGTCTCGGTGACCCTCACCAACACTGCCCCAGCGGATGCAGGCTCATCACTGCCGGAGTATGTAACCGGCGGAGGCAGGTACGGAGTGAGCCCGGGCAACATTCGCACCTCGATCCACGTCTACGGCCCTCCAGGCGCTTACAACTTGGGCGTGGAATCAGGCGGAGAGCTCGTTCCGTATCACCCGACCTCCGATTCGGGGTACACGCTGAGTGGCGTCGATTTGGAGCTTGCCCCGGGCCAGAGCGCGACGTACACGTTCGGCTTCCTCGCCGATGTCCTCGGAATGGGGGACACCGTTATCGAATCGACACCTACGATTCACACGAACGCAACGTCACAACTAGCGCTTACCTGTGAGAACGCCCTATGGTGAGACAGTGCCGTTTCAGGGGGGAAGAGGCGGCACCCATTTATGCCAGCGCGCACATGCGCGTGACCGAGTCGACCGAACCAGGGGGACCCTACACATGATTCGCAAGGCACTCGCGACCGCTGCGCTCGCCGCTGTGGCGCTCTTCGCCGTACCCGCCGCCGCCCAGGCCGAAGAGGCGGGCTACACCACGCAGGGGCCGGCTGTGACCGCAGCGCCCGGTGAGGCCGTCAGCCTCACCTTCACCGGCCTGCCGGCCAACACGCCGTCGACCGCCACCGCGCCCGACGCCGTGACGCTCGCTGTGCTGAAGGCCTCCACGGCCTCGAAGCCGACCGACGCCTCCGGCTCGGTCACGTACCAGGCTTCCGCCACCCAGCCCGGCACCTACACCATCACCGTGACCGCCGGTGGCGTCGTCGCGACGGCGACCCTCACCGTTGCGCCGTCCGACACCGCCGGAGGCGGCAGCGGCGACGACCTCGCCAGCACCGGCTTCGACCTGCCCGTGCTCGCGCTCTGGGTCGGTGGCGGAGCGCTCGTGCTCGGCGCCGCGCTCATCGCCGTGATGACCACGGTGCGCCGCAACCGCGGCAACGCCTGATCACGGGAACGCGCCGCAGGCGCTGACCCGACGAAGGGCCCGACATCCGCAGGGATGCGGGCCCTTCGCACGTTCACGGGCCGCGCGCGCCCGTCCACTCCAGCGCGCACCAGCAACGAGAGCACCCGGCCGCATCGCAGCGGCCGTCGCCCGGGGGAGCACCACACCGCACATGAGCGTCATCACCAAGGCCGTCATCCCAGCAGCCGGACTCGGAACCCGATTCCTGCCCGCCACCAAGGCCATGCCGAAGGAGATGCTGCCGGTCGTCGACAAGCCGGCCATCCAGTACGTGGTCGAGGAAGCCGTCGAAGCCGGACTCGACGACGTCCTCGTCATCATCGGCCGCAACAAGAACGCCCTCGCGAACCACTTCGACCGCGTCACCGAACTCGAGCACACCCTCGAGCAGAAGGGCGACGCCGCCAAGCTCGAGCGGGTCATGCACTCCTCGAACCTCGCCGACATCCACTTCGTCCGACAGGGCGACCCCAAGGGGCTCGGCCACGCCGTCCTCCGAGCCCGCAAGCACATCGGCGATGAGGCCTTCGCCGTGCTGCTCGGCGACGACCTCATCGACGCCCGCGACGACCTGCTCACCCACATGCTCGACCAGTGCGTCGGTCACGGCCTCACCGTCATCGCGCTCATGGAGGTCGACCCCTCTCAGATCCACCTCTACGGCTGCGCCGCCGTCGAGCCCACCGGCACCCCCGACGTGGTCAAGGTCACCGAACTCGTCGAGAAGCCCAGCGCCGCCGACGCGCCCTCCAACCTCGCCATCATCGGCCGCTACGTACTGCAGCCCGAGATCTTCGACATCCTCGAAGAGACCCCACCCGGCAAGGGCGGCGAGATCCAGCTCACCGACGCCCTCCAGGTGCTCGCCCAAGAGGGCAAGGTGCTCGGCGTCGTGTTCCGCGGCCGTCGCTACGACACCGGTGACCGGCTCGACTACATCAAGTCCCCATCCAGCTCGCCCTCGACCGCGACGACCTCGGCGCGGAACTCCGTCCGTGGATCAAGGAGCTCGCCGCGGGGATCGACGCGTGATCGCCGACGCGGGACCCCATCGACACAACGTGGAAGGACGCGTCGCATGAGAATCTCCGTCATCGGGTGCGGCTACCTGGGGGCCGTGCACGCCTCGGCGATGGCCGACCTCGGCCACGACGTGGTCGGCATCGACGTCGACGAGCGCAAGATCGCCGACCTGTCGGCGGCGAAGCCGCCGTTCTTCGAGCCCGGCCTGCCCGAGATCCTCCGCTCCGCGTCGGCCAGCGGGCGCCTCCGGTTCAGCACCGACATCGCGGATGCCGCCGACGCCGACGTGCACTTCGTCGCCGTCGGCACGCCCCAGGCGCACGGCCGCGACGCCGCCGACCTCACCTACGTCGACGCCGCGTTCGAAGCCCTCATCCCGCACCTCAAGGACGGCGCGCTCGTCGTCGGCAAGAGCACCGTGCCCGTCGGCACCGCCGCCCGCCTCGCCGCACGGCTCGCGGAGGCCGCACCGCACGCGTCCCTCGCGTGGAACCCCGAGTTCCTCCGCGAGGGCTACGCCGTGAAAGACACCATCGAGCCCGACCGGCTCGTCTACGGGGTCCGCGACGAGCTCGCGGTATCCGTGCTCGACGACGTGTACCGCACCGCCATCGACGCGGGCACCCCCCGCATCGTCACCGACTACGCCACCGCCGAACTCGTCAAGGTCGCCGCGAACGCGTTCCTCGCCACCAAGATCAGCTTCATCAACGCCATGGCCGAGATCGCCGAGGTCAGCGGCGCCGACGTCACCCAGCTCGCCGACGCCATCGGTCACGACGCGCGCATCGGCCGACGCTTCCTCAACGCCGGCGTCGGCTTCGGCGGCGGCTGCCTGCCCAAGGACATCCGCGCGTTCACCGCGCGCGCCGAAGAGCTCGGCCTCGCCGAGTCCGTCGCCTTCCTCCGCGAAGTCGACGCCATCAACTTGCGTCGCCGGCAGCGCGTCGTCGACCTCGCCCACGAACTGCTCGACGGCTCCGTCAACGAGCGCCGCATCACCGTGCTCGGCGTCACGTTCAAGCCCGAATCCGACGACGTGCGCGACTCCCCGGCACTCGACGTGGCCGTGCAGCTCAAGGGCCTCGGCGCACACGTCATCGCCACCGACCCGCACGGCATCGAGAACGCCCGCCAGCGGCATCCGCAGCTCGACTACGTCGCCGACACCACCGAAGCACTGCGCGGCGCCGAACTCGTCGTCCTCGTCACCGAATGGCGCGCGTACCGCGGCCTCGACCCCGCCGCGACCGCCGAACTCGTCGACGCCCCCGTGATCATCGACGGGCGCAACGCGCTCGACGCCGACGCATGGCGCGCAGCCGGATGGCGGTACCAGGGCCTCGGGCGCCCCTAGGCCCGCCGCCGCTCGCGGCGCAGCATCCAGCCGACCCCGATCGCGACGCCCACCGCCGTGCCGACGGTGTTGGCGACCACGTCGAGCGGGGTCGGCGTGCGCTCGGGCAGCAGCAGCCACTGGCCCGCCTCGATCGCCGTGCTCACCGCGGCGCCCGCCAGCAGCACCAGCCACCACCACCGGCGCCCCGTGGCGAGCACCCCCAGGAGGCCGAACGGGACGAACCACAGCACGTTCGCCGTGAACTCGACCACCTCGTACGAGAACCACGGCATCACGTACCGCTGCATCCACAGCACGAACTCGGCGATCACCGGGCTCGCGCCCCGGTCGACCGGGACCGGCAGGAACCCGACGACGACGAGCGCCACGGCGTAGACCGCCATGACCACGCGGAGCCGGATCGGCGAGGACATCCGGCCACGCTACCCCGCCGCCGACCGCGCCCACGACGCATCCGCCATCCCCAAGTGAGGCTTCCCCAGTTCGGGGGTGACTTCACGGAGACCTCTCTCCATGCGGCATCCGCCGGGGGTAGCCTGACCGTGCCCGGCGTACCCAGCGCCGGGAAGCGCCGGTCCGGAAACCCGAAAACCGGGTCGGTGCCGGAGGTGAAGCATGACGCTCACTCGGCAGCCCCAGACCATCACCCCTGCCGAGGCGGTCGCAGAATGGCAGCGCGCCTACGCCAAGCGCCTGCTGATCACCGACCTCGCGGTGATCGTGTTCGCGGTGTACGGATCGCAGTTCATCCGATTCGGCACGAGTGGCGAACCCCTGCTCATCCCCGGCGCGGGAGAGGAACCACTCGCGATCGTCAGCTACGCGGTGGTCTCCGCCGTGCTCGTCGTGGGATGGTTCCTCTCCCTCTCGATCTTCGCCACCCGCGACCGCACCATCATCGGCGCCGGCACCGCCGAGTACCGCCGCATCGCCGACGCCACCGTGCGAGTGTTCGCCGCGCTCGCCGTGCTCGCCTTCCTCCTCCGCTCCGAGATCGGCCGCGCGTACGTGCTCGTCGCGTTCCCCGTCGGACTCACCCTGCTCGTCGCCGGCCGGTGGGCCTGGCGCAAGTGGCTCACCCGGCAACGCCGCGCCGGACGCTACGTGCACCGCGCCATCCTCATGGGCGAACGGCTCAAGTCGGCCCACGTCGCCGCGCAGATCGCCCGCGACGGGGTCACCGGCATCGAGATCGTCGGCGCCGTCACCGAGCACGGCGGCTCGCCCGACCAGATCGCCCCCGGCATCCCCGTGCTCGGCGACTACAGCGCCCTCGACCGCGTGCTGCAGACCGTCGAGGCCGACACCGTCGTGTTCACCGGCGCCGACACCATCGACCCGCGCGGCATGCGCGAACTCGGCTGGCAACTCGAGCGGTCGTCGACCACGCTCGTCGTCGCCCCCGCGCTGACGGATGTCGCGGGCCCGCGCATCCACGCCCGCCCGGTCGCCGGCCTCCCGCTCATCCAGGTCGACTACCCCGCCTTCACCGGCCAGAAGTACGTCACCAAGCGCGCCTTCGACCTCGTCGTCGGCACCGCCCTGCTCGTGCTGCTGAGCCCCGTCTTCCTCCTCATCGCCATCGCCGTGCGGCGCGACAGCCCCGGACCGGCCATGTTCTCGCAGGAACGCGTCGGACTGAACGGCGAGCGGTTCCACATGGTCAAGTTCCGGTCGATGGTGATCGACGCCGAAGCGCAACTGCCCGCGCTCGCCGCCCGGACCGACGGCAACGGCGTGCTGTTCAAGATGCGCAACGACCCCCGCGTCACCCGCATCGGCGCCGTGCTGCGCCGCTACAGCCTCGACGAGCTGCCGCAGCTCATCAACGTGCTGCGCGGCGAGATGTCGCTCGTCGGCCCGCGCCCGCCGCTCGCCTCCGAGGTCGTGTTCTACGACGACTGGGCACGCCGCCGCCTGCTCGTCCGCCCCGGCATGACCGGCCTCTGGCAGACGCAGGGTCGCTCCGACCTCTCGTGGGACGACAGCGTGCGACTCGACCTCTACTACGTCGAGAACTGGTCGCTCACCGGCGACCTCGTGATCCTCTACCGCACCGCCCGCGCCGTCCTGCGCGCACAGGGAGCGTACTGAGTGGGCCGCGCGACCCCGGTGCACCCGGCACCGGAGCCATCGGCGTCCGACCGTGGCCACAGCGGGCGGCGACCGGCAGGATCGGGACCATGAAGGGCATCATCCTCGCCGGCGGATCGGGCACGCGACTGCACCCGATCACCCTCGGCGTGTCCAAGCAGCTCCTGCCGGTCTTCGACAAGCCCATGGTCTACTACCCGCTGAGCACCCTCATGCTCGCCGGCATCCGCGACATCCTCGTCATCACCACCCCGCACGACGCCGAGCAGTTCCACCGCCTGCTGGGCGACGGAACCCGATTCGGCATCCGGCTGCAGTACGCCGAGCAGCCGCACCCCGACGGACTCGCGCAGGCGTTCGTCATCGGCGCCGACTTCATCGGCGACGACGAGGTCTGCCTCGTCCTCGGCGACAACATCTTCTACGGGCCCGGGATGGGCACCCGGCTCGAACGGTTCCGAGGCCTCGACGGCGCGGCCGTGTTCGCCTACCGCGTCGCCGACCCGGGCGCCTACGGCGTCGTCGAGTTCGACGGCGACGGGCGCGCAATCTCCATCGAGGAGAAGCCGGCGCAACCCAAGAGCGCCTACGCGGTGCCCGGCATCTACTTCTACGACAACGACGTCGTCGGCCTCGCGCGGTCGCTCGAACCGTCGGCGCGCGGCGAATACGAGATCAGCGACATCAACGCCGCCTACCTCGCCCAGGGCCGGCTGCACGTCGAGGTGCTGCCGCGCGGCACCGCCTGGCTCGACACCGGCACGTTCGACTCGCTGTCGGACGCCTCGGAGTTCGTCCGCACCATCGAACGCCGGCAGAACCTGAAGGTCGGCGCACCCGAGGAGGTCGCGTGGCGCCAGGGCTGGCTCACCGACGGCGACCTCCGCCAGCGAGGCGAGGCGATCGGCAAGTCGGGGTACGGCGCCTACCTCCTCGGCCTCGTCGACCAGGGGAGGGACGCATGAGCACCCTCCTCGTCACCGGCGGCGCCGGCTTCATCGGCTCGAACTTCGTTCGCCACGCCCTCGCGAACACCGACCACGACGTCGTCGTGCTCGACAAGCTCACCTACGCCGGCAACCTCGCCTCACTCGGCGGCCTCCCGCCCGAGCGGTTCCGGTTCGTGCGCGGCGACATCGCCGACGCCGAACTCGTCGCCGACCTCACCGCGGCACTCGACCCCGCGACCGACGCGATCGTGCACTTCGCCGCCGAATCGCACAACGACAACTCCCTCGCGGCGCCTCGACCGTTCGTCGACACCAACATCGTCGGCACGTTCACCCTCATCGAGGCGGCCCGCCGCCGCGACCTCCGGTTCCACCACATCTCCACCGACGAGGTGTACGGCGACCTCGAGCTCGACGACCCCGCGAGGTTCACCGAGCGCACCGCGTACCGGCCGTCGAGCCCGTACTCGTCGACGAAAGCGGCATCCGACCTGCTCGTCGCGGCCTGGGTGCGAAGCTACGGGCTGCGCGCCACGATCAGCGGCTGCTCGAACAACTACGGCCCTCACCAGCACGTCGAGAAGTTCATCCCACGGCAGATCACCAACCTCCTCCGCGGCGACCGGCCCAAGCTCTACGGCACCGGACGCAACGTGCGGGACTGGATCCACGTCGACGACCACAACAGCGCCGTGCTCGCGATCCTCGAGCGCGGCCGAATCGGCGAGACCTACCTCATCGGCGCGAACGGCGAACGGAGCAACCTCGACATCGTCGAGACCCTCCTCGAACTGCTCGGCCGGCCCCGCGACGGGTACGACCTCGTGGGCGACCGGCCCGGCCACGACCTGCGGTATGCGATCGACGCGACGAAGCTCCGCACCGAGACCGGCTGGACCCCGCGGTACACCGACCTCCGCGAGGGGCTCGCGCGCACCGTCGACTGGTACCGCGACCACGAGGACTGGTGGGCGCCGCAGAAGGCGCCCACCGAGGCGCGCTACTCGGAGATCGGCCGGTGAGCGCCGCCCCCGCGCCGCTCGCGGTGCACGAGACCGCCATCGACGGGCTGCTCGTCGTCGACCTGCCCGTGCACGGCGACGCGCGCGGCTGGTTCACGGAACACTGGCAGCGCGCGAAGATGACGGCGCTCGGCCTGCCCGACCTCGGGCCCGTGCAGCAGAACGTGTCGTTCAACGCCGCCGTCGGCACCACGCGCGGCTTCCACGCCGAACCCTGGGACAAGTACCTCGGCGTCGCCACCGGCCGCGCGTTCGGCGCGTGGGTCGACCTGCGACCCGGGCCGGGGTTCGGCCGCGTGGTCACGCACGACCTGCGCCCGGGCGTGGCCGTCTTCGTGCCGCGCGGCGTCGCCAACGCGTTCCAGACCCTCGAACCCGACACCGCCTACACGTACCTCGTCAACGACCACTGGTCGCCGGATGCCGCGTACTCGGCCGTCGCCCTCGGCGACCCCGACCTCGGCGTCCCGTGGCCCGTTCCCCTCGAGCGCGCCGTGCTCTCCGACAAGGACCGCGCCAACCCGCCGATCGCCGACGCGGCGCCCGTGCCGCCGCTCGTTACCATCGTCGTCGGCGCGAACGGGCAGCTCGGCCGCGCGCTGCGCGCGTCGTTCGAAGCGGATGCCGCAGCGGACGGCAGCGCCGGGGCGATCCGCTTCCTCGGCCGCGACGACCTCGACCTCGGCTCCGCCGACGCCGTCCGCTCCCACGACTGGTCGGGCGTCGGCACCATCGTCAACGCCGCCGCGTACACCGCCGTCGACGCCGCCGAGGGCGCCGGGCGCGCCGACGCGTGGGCCGTCAACGCCACCGCCGTCGCCGCCCTCGCCGAGGTCGCCGCCCGGCGACGGATGACGCTCGTGCACGTCTCGACCGACTACGTGTTCGACGGGCTGCGTCATCCGCACCGCGAAGACGAGCCGGTCGCACCGCTCGGCGTGTACGGCGCATCGAAGGCCGCGGGGGAGCTCGCCGTGCGGCAGGTGCCCCGCCACTACCTCGTGCGCACCAGCTGGGTCGTCGGCGACGGACCCAACTTCGTGCGGACCATGCGACGCCTCGCCGAGCAGGGCGTCGACCCCGCCGTCGTGAACGACCAGACCGGGCGGGTCACGTTCGCCGACGAGCTCGCCCGCGGCATCCGTCACCTGCTCGACCACCACGCCCCGTACGGCGTCTACCACCTCTCGAACGGCGGGCCCGTCGTCAGCTGGTACGACCTCGCGCGACAGGTGTTCACCGCGACCGGGCACGACCCCGACCGCGTGCGTGCCACGACCGCAGCCGACTACGCCGCCGAGCTCGCCGACGCCGGACGCGTCGTCGCCCCTCGCCCCGCCCACAGCGAATTCGACCTCGCGAAGCTGCGCGCAACCGGATTCGAACCCGAACCCGCGGCCGACGCGCTGCGCCGGTATCTCGAAACGCCGAGGTGATCCCCGTGTCCGAACGCCCCAGCCGCCGCGCACGCGACGACGACCGCGCCGACAAGCCGCTGCTGCGCCGCGCGAGCTTCTGGGTGCCGCTCACCCTCGGCGTGCTGCTGCTCGCCATCATCGGCATCGGCATCGCCGGGTGGCAGATCGCCGAGCGCGGCCTCGCCGCACAGGACGAGCTGAGCCGGGCGATCCCGCTCGCCCAACAGGCGCAGGACCAGATCCTCGCCGGCGACCAGGCCGGCGCCGCCGCCACCATCGACGAACTCGCCGTCCACTCCGCCGAAGCACGCGAACTCACCGACGCCCCGATCTGGCGCGCGTTCGAATGGGTGCCGACCGCCGGCGAGAACCTCACCGCGGTCCGCGTGGCATCCGCCTCGGTCGACGAACTCGTCGACGGGGTCATGCGTCCCGCCACCGGCCTGACGCTCGACTCGCTCAAGCCCGTCGACGGCGCCATCGACGTCGCCGCGCTCGCCGAACTCGCCGCCGTCCTCGACGACGCCGCCGCCACCGTCGAACGCGTCGCCGCCGACCTCGCCGACCTCGACCGCGACCAGCTCATCGGACCCGTCGCCGACGGCATCGCCAGGCTCGACGACGCGGTGGAGCAGGTCACGCCCATCATCGAACCCGCCCGTGCCGCGCTGAACGTGCTGCCCGGCGCGCTCGGCGCCGACGGGCCGCGCAACTACCTCGTGCTCTTCCAGAACAACGCCGAATCGCGAGGAACCGGCGGCAACCCCGCCGCGCTGCTGCTCGTCAACGTCACCGACGGACGCATCAGCATCGCCCAGCAGGCGTCGAGCTCGAGCTTCGACCCGCCCCGCACCGAGCCGATCATCGAACTCGACCCCGAATCCGAAGCGCTCTACGGCGACAAGATCGGCCGGTACGTGATGGATGTCACCACCACGCCCGACTTCACCGAGAGTGCCGAGCTCATCCGCGCCTGGTGGGCCGACGAGTTCGGCACGCAGGTCGACGGCGTCGTCTCGTTCGATCCGGTCGCGCTCGGCTACCTGCTCGGCGCCACCGGACCCGTGACCCTCTCGACCGGCGACACGCTCACCGCCGACAACGCCGTGCCGCTGCTGCTCAACGAGGCCTACTACCGCTTCGAACCGGAGGAGCAGGACGCCTTCTTCGCCGCGGCCGCCGCATCCGTGTTCCAGGTGCTCACCTCGGGCGCCGGCGAGACCGACGCGCTCATCGACGCGGTGACGCGCGCCATCGACGAAGGACGGCTCATGTACGCGCCATCCGACGCGGGCGAAGCCGAGTACATCGCCGGCACGCGCATCACCGGCACGCTGCCCGCCGACAACACCGAACAGACCATGCTCGGCATCTACGTCAACGACATCACCGAGGGCAAACTCGACTACTGGATGCAACTCGACGCGACCGGCACCACCGACGCCTGCACCGTCGACACCGCCACCGCGCCCACGTTCACGACCACCGCGACGCTCACCTCCACCCTCCCGCCCGACCAGGCCGCGAACCTGCCCGAACGGATCGCCACCGGCCGCTTCTTCGCGAAGGGCCACGTCTCCACCGACGTGGTGCTGTACGGCCCCGTCGGCGCGACGCTCGCGTCGGTGACCGTCGACGGCGCGCCCGCCGACGTGAGCGCGCTCCCGCACCTCGGCCGGCCCGCAGTGAAGGTCAACGTGCTGAACCCGCCCGGCGCGGTGCGCACGATCACCGCCGTCTGGACGGGGGAGGCCGCCGCCGTCTACGGCCCGCTCGAAGTGCGGCACACCCCGATGGTGCGGCCGGCGAACGTCACGATCGACGCCCCCGGCTGCGAGGCGCAGGCGAACGCGGCGGAGTGAGCGCGCCTCAGGCGCGGGAGGCAGGCTCGGCGGGTTCCGCCGGCCCCGCGGCATCCGTCACCGGGGCCGGCGCAGCGGATGCCACGTGCTTCGCCGGACGCTCGCGAACCCCCCGGAACACGACGTAGTGGTACAGCAGGAACCGCAGTACGACCACGACCACGATGCTCGCCAGGTTGACGAGGTTCACCGCGATCGGACCCGCCGTGCGGCCGAGCATCGCCGACGCCGCCTCGACGCCGCCCCACACGATCAGCGCACCGAGCCCCGTGCACGCCGCATTGACGATCACGAACAAGGTGATCTCGACCGAACGACGGTGACCGCCGCGATGCCGGAACGTCCACTCGCGATTGCCGAGATAGGCGTTCACCAACGCCACGAGCGACGCGATGACCTTCGACCAGACCACGTCGACGCCGAGCCCCAGGTAGAGCAGGTTGAACACCGCGATCTCGATGAGGGTGCTCACCGCGCCGACCGTCAGGAAGCGTGCGCCGAGACCGGCGAGACGACGCCATCGAGCATGCTGGGACACCTCGACTACGCTACTCCACGAGCCTGCGCCCCTTCCGCGCAGCCCAGCCGCAGGGGAGGCCGCGTGGACCTGGACCATCTCGCCGTCGTGATGCCCGCCTACAACGAGGCGGAGGGTCTGCCGGAGTTCCTGCGTGAACTCCATGCGGCCCTGTCACCGTTGGCGGGCCGACTCGACCTCGTCGTGGTCGACGACCGGTCGACGGATGCCACGGTGCCGGTGCTGCGCGAACTCGCCGCCGACCTCCCGGGCCTCACCGTGATCGAGGCCGAGGCGAACCGCGGACACGGTCCGACCGCCCTCGCCGCCTACCGCGCCGGGCTCGCCTTCGAACCCGATCTGATCGTCCACGTCGACGGCGACGGGCAGTTCCATGGGATCGACCTGGCCCGGGCCGTGCGCGCCGCGGTCACCACCCGCGCCGACGTCGTCCACGGCATCCGCCGCGGCCGCGAGGACCCCTGGTTCCGCCGCGTGCTCACCGGCGTCGTCGGCGTGGTCGTCGGCTTCGCCGCCGGCCGCCGCGTGCCCGACGTGAACACGCCCCTCCGCGTCTACCTGCCCGGGCCGCTCGCCGAGCTGCTCGCACTCGTCCCCGACGACGCGCTCGTGCCGCACGTGCACTTCTCGCTCGCCGAGGCCCGCCGCGGGTTCCGGGTGCGCTACCTCGAGGTCGCGAGCCTGCCTCGCCGCGGATCCAACCCGACGGGCACGATGTGGGGCGTCGACCGGCCGCCCCTGCTGCCGCCGAAGCGGCTGCGCCGGTTCGCGCGCGACGCCGCCGTCGAGCTGTGGCGGGTCTCGCTCCGGCCCCGGGCGGCCGGATGACGGCGGCGCCCGCCGGGACCGACGTCGGCCGCGGCGCACGCGGCGGACGCGGCGGCGGGCGTGTTGCCGCCGGACGCCGCCTCGCCGTCGACCTCGCCTTCTGGGTCGCCGTGGGCCTCCTCGCCGCCGCGAACGTCGTCGTGCTCGCGAACGGCATCACGACCGTGCGGCTGTGGGAGGACGAGGCCTTCAACCTCACCGTGCCCGTCAACCTCGTGCAGGGGCTCGGGTACACGAGCGACGGCACCCTGTCGGGCAGCGAACCGGCGCCGTTCGACGTGCGCATCTCCACCGGGCCCGTCATGCTCCTGCCCATGGCCGGGCTCATCGCGCTCGGCGTCGACCCGGTCCTCGCGGGCCGCGCCGTCGCCACCCTCGGCTACGCCGGGCTCCTCGCGGCGCTCGCGCTCGTCGGGCACCGCCTCGGCGGTCGCTGGGCCGCGCTCGTCGCGGTCGCCGTGCCGCTCGCGTTCGAGACGGGCGCGATGCCCTCGCCCATCCAGACACCCGCCGACATCCTCGGCGAGGTCACCGCGGCCGCGTTCCTCGCCGCCGCCCTGCTGTTCGTGCACCGCCGCCCCTGGCTGGCCGGCCTCCTCCTGGGCCTCGCCATCCAGGTGAAGTTCATCGCCCTGCTCGCCGCGCCCGCGTTCGCGCTCGCGATGCTGCTCGATGCGCCCGGACCGTGGGGCGCGCGCCTGCGCCGCACCATCCCGAGGGTGCTCGCCGCCGCCGGCGCGGCCGCCGTCCCCACCGTGCTGTTCGAGCTCGCGAAGCTCGTCGCGCTCGGCCCGGCCGCGTACTGGCAACTGCTGCGCGAGTTCAGCTGGTTCCTCCGATCGGGCGGCCAGCAGGGGTACGCGACGTCGCCGCTCGACAAGCTCGCGACCCTCGCCGGCTCCTGGAACCTGCCCGCCCTGCTCGTCGCCCTCCTCGCCGTCGTCGCGGTCGTCGCCGGTGCCGTGGTCATCGTGCGCGCCCGCAGACGGATGCCGCAGCCCGCCGCCGAGTACACCACGATCGTGCTCGCCGCGGGGCTCGCGCTCGCGACGTTCCTCGCCTGGTGGCTGGTCTCCCGGCACACCCCGGCCTGGGTGCGGCACCCCGCCCCCGCGGTGCTGGCGTTCCTCCCGGTGCTCGCGGCGGCCGTCGTGCCCGCGGTCCGGGTGCTGCTCGGCGCGCGCGACCGGTCGGCCGCCGACGAGCCCGCCCCGCGGCGGGTCCACCCCGGCGGGATCGCCGCCGCCGCGGCATCCGTCATCGCCGTCGTCGTGCTCGCCTGGTCGATCGGCGGCCGCGTCGCCGGCGTCGGCACGCAGTCGCGACCGACGGGGGAGACCCTCGCCGACCAGCGCACCGCCGCGCGCGACATCGCCGAATTCGGCTACGACCACGTCGCGACGGTCTGGGGCCCGGCCGTGAGCGTCGGCGTGCTCGCCGGGGCCCGGGTGGGGCTCACCGACGCCGTCGACGTCACCGCCGACCTGCCCCGCATCTGGTTCGGCGAGCCGCCGCCCCGGTGCGACATCCGGCTGCAGAGCGGCCTCTACACCGTCTGCGTCCCCGAATGAGCCGGCCCGCGACCCCGCCGTCGCCGCCCGAGCCGCCCGCCCGCGGGGGCACCCGCACGGCGGGACGCGCCGGCCTGCTCGACCGGGTCGACGGTGTCGACGCCGCCCGCGGCATCGCCCTCATCGGCATGTTCGTCGCGCACCTCGCCCCCGCGGACGTCCCCGTCGACGCCGCCGAGCTCATCGCGCTCGCCGACGAGCGCCCCCGGCTGCTGTTCGCGCTCACCGCCGGCATCGGCCTCGGCGTGCTCACCGGCGCCACCCGGCCCGTCGTGGAGCGCGCCGCCCGGTGGGCGCTGCGCCGGCAGATCGCCATCCGCGCGCTGCTGCTCATCGCGCTCGGACTCATCGTCGTCGCGGTGTTCGCGCCGCTCGTGTTCGTCATCCTCGACGTGTACGGCGTCGCGTTCCTCCTCATGCTGCCCCTGCTCTTCCTCCCCGGACGCGTCGCCGTCGCGCTCGGCGCCGTGCTGCTCACGATGACGCCCGCCATCGCGACGATCGCCGAACGCGACCCCGAGACCGTCGCGCTCGCCGACCAGCCGCTCGGCCTGCTCGTCGAGTGGTTCCTCGTCGGCGCGTACCCGGTCATCATCTGGGTACCCGTCATGCTGATCGGGCTCGGCCTCGCCCGGCTGGACGTCGCCGCACCCCGCGTCGTCGCCGCGACCGCGCTCGCCGGCACGCTCGTGGCATCCGTCGCCCTGCCGCTCTCGCACGCGCTGCCCGACCCGCGGAACCCCGCGCTCGACCCCTCGACGGCCGCATGGGCCGCACCCCTTCGAGCCTCGCTCGAGACGCTCGGCAACACCGCCGTCGGCCTCGTGATCGTCGCCGCCGCCGTCACCCTGACGACGCTCGCACGGCCCCAGGTGCGACGCGTCGCGGGCGTGCTGCTCTCGCCGATCGTCGCGATGGGCGCCATGCCGCTGACGATCTACACGGCACACCTCGTCATCATCTCGTTCGGCAAGTACCGCCGACCCGACGGGGTCATCAGCGACGACTCGTGGCCGCTGCTCATCGGGCTGACGATCGGATCGATGGTGTTCGCGTGGCTCTGGCGCCGCTATATCGGCCGTGGCCCGCTCGAGCAGGCCCTGCGCTGGGCGAGCGGTCGCGGACGCCGTCGCCGCCGCGGAGCGCCCGCCGAAACGCCGACGGATGCCGCAGCCGCGCGCATCGACGGCACGCCCTGACACGACGAAGGCCCCCTCGCATGGAGGGGGCCTCTCGGCCGATGCTCTCGCATCGACCACCCGGTCGGGGTGACAGGATTTGAACCTGCGACCTCTTCGTCCCGAACGAAGCGCGCTACCAAGCTGCGCCACACCCCGGGGGCCCGAAGGCCTCAACAAGCATAGCCGAGAAAACGGATGCTCCTGACCACCCGGCGGTGCGGACGGCTCGGGCAGCGCAGGCGGCTCGGGTGCCTCAGGCGGCGGGGACGAGCGTGAGCAGCGTGGCCTCGGGCGGGCACGCGAAGCGCACCGGCGCATAGATCGACGTGCCCAGGCCCGCCGACACGTTCAGGTACGCCGAGCGGAGCCCGTGGCGCCACACGCTGAGACCGCTCACCTGCTCGCGGGGGATGTCGCAGTTCGTGACGAGCGCGCCGACGCCGGGCACGCACACCTGGCCGCCGTGCGTGTGACCGGCGAGCAGCAGCTGGGCGCCGTGGTTCACGAACGAGTTGAGCACGCGCCGGTACGGGGCGTGGGCCACGCCGATCGTGACCGCCGGACGGCGCTCGACGCCGCCCTCCCGGTCGGGCCAGTCGTCATCGGCGAACGGGTCGCCGGCGCGGAGGTCGTCGATCGCCGCCGCGACCCGGTCGAGGCGGTCGTACCCGCGATGCGGGTCGTCCACGCCGAAGAACTCCAGGTGCGTGCCACGCACCTCGAGGGCGGCCGCGGTGTTGTCGAGGTCGGTCCAGCCGAGGTCGCCGAAGAAGTCGTGCAGTTCGTCGATGTCGAGCCGCTCAGCCTTCGACGCCGGTCCCGACGGACCGCCGAAGTACGTGAACGGGTTCTTGATCACCGGACCGAAGTAGTCGTTCGACCCGTTCACGAAGACGCCCGGCACACCACGGAACGGTGCAAGCGCGTGCCTGACACCCTCGATGCCGCGCCGGTGGCCAAGGTTGTCGCCCGTGTCGACGACGAGATCGGGACGCAGGTTCGCGAGCGAGCGCACCCACTCCTGCTTGTCGCGCTGCCACGGCGCCATGTGCAGGTCGGAGATGTGGAGCACACGGATGGGGTCGGCACCCTCCGGGAGCACCGGAACCTGCACCTGGCGCAGGGTGAACCGCCGCCGTTCGACCAGCGATCCCCACGCGAACGCGGCGGCGCCCGCCGCGCCGATCGCCAGTGCGATGCGGGCGACGGGCGCCAGGGAACGACCCATCAGTCGTCGTTGCCGTTGCCGTTGCCGGGAAGCTCGACGTTCCCGCCGCCCTGCAAACGGCCGACGACGATCTGCACCTTGTCACCCGGCTTCGCATTGCCGCTCGGGTCCTGCGACAGGACGATGCCGTCCTGCGCCTGGTCGGTGACATCCTGCTGCCTGCGTTCGACGCGGAAGCCCGCACCGGACAGTGTCGCCTCGGCCTGGTCAGCGGACATGCCGACCACGTTCGGGACGCCTGCGACGTTGCCGCGGCTCACCTGCAGCGAGATGATCGCGCCACGACCCGCCGTGCCCGACGGCGACTGGGCGCCGATGGTGCCGGCCGGCTGGCTCGAGTCCACCTCGCCGTCCATCCGCCAGCCGAACCCGGCGGACTCAAGCGCCTGCTGCGCCGCCTCGGGCGAGAGGCCGATCACGTCGGGGACCGCCACCTGCGGGGCGTTCAGCACCGAGCCCTTGGGCTCGGGGAACGCGTCGCCGCCGTACTTGGCGTTCGCGTACGACATGACCCGAGGCCAGATCTGGTGGCGCAGCTGCGCCGCCTGACCGGCGTCGAAGTACGTGTCGCGCAGGTTCACGTGACCCGTGACGTTGAAGACGCCGACGACGGTGGAGACCTTCGTCGATGCGCCGCTCATCCACGTCGCCTCGGCGTTGTCGGTGGTACCGGTCTTGCCGATCATCGGGACCCACGGGTCGGTGCGGTAGCTGGACGACGAACCGGTGCCGTCGCTCATCACCCGCTGCATGGCGTACGCCGTGCCGGCGGCCACGTCGGGGGTGAGCGCCTGGGTGCACTCCGACTTCGGCGGCTCGACCTCCTCGCCCTTCGCGTCGGTGATCCGGTCGATCGCGATCGGGGTGCAGGCGACGCCGTTGCCGGCGATGCCGGCGAAGGCCGTGGCCATCGAGAGCGGTGCGACCTCGTTCGTGCCGAGCACGGCCGACGGGAACTGCGACAGCGGCTGGTGGTCGGCACGGTGCACGCCGAGCGACTCGGCGGTCTTCGCGATACCGCACAGGTCGAGCTCCTTGGCCATCGCCACGAAGCCGGTGTTGTACGAGTTCACGGTGTTCTGCACGGCCGTCCAGTAGCCGCCGCCCTCGCCGCCGTCGTTACGGGGGTTCCAGCCGTCGCCGGACATGTTGCCCTCGCACGAGTTGGTGAACTGGCCCCAGTTGTCGCGTCGGCGCGAGTCCACGGCCTCGTTGAGGGCGTGCCCCTCCTTCAGCCACTCGGCGAGCGTGAACACCTTGTACGTCGATCCCGGCTGGAAGCCGCTCGAACCGCCGTAGTCGATGTCGGAGTTGTAGTTCACGGCCGTGTAGTTGCGACCGGACTCGAGGACCGCCGGGTCGTTCGAGTAGTCCTTGTTCTGCGCCATCGCGAGGATGCGGCCCGTGCCGACCTCGACGCTCACGACGGTGCCGCCGATGTCGACGCCCTCGGCCACCTTCGGCACGTTGTCGTTCAGCGCGTTGATCGCCTCGTTCTGCAGACCGAGGTCGAGCGTCGTGTAGATGTCGAGGCCGCCCTTCTGCAGCATCTCGCGGCCCTCATTGACATCCGGCGTGGACTCGTCGTCGAACTTGTTCTTGATCTCCCACGCGACGTAGTCGCAGAAGAAGGCGTGGCCCTTGGCCGACACGCAGCCGGTGCTCGGCTCGGTGATCGCCGGCGTGACCGGCTCGGCGATCGCCGCGTCGTGCTCCTCCTGCGTGATCTTCTTCTCCTTCAGCATCTCGCCGAGGATGTAGTCGCGCCGGTCCTTGTTGGCGGCGTACGGCACCGGGTTGCCCGCGGCGTCGACCGACGCGGCCCCGTTGGCCTCGCTGTTCGGGTAGTCGAGGCGGAACTTCTCGGGGTGGTTGACGATCGCGATGAGGCTCGCGGCCTGCGCGAGCGTCAGGTCGCGCGCGTTCGTGCCGAAGTAGTACTGTGCGGCGGCCTGCACGCCGTACACGCGGCCACCGAAGTGGGCGATGTTGAGGTAGCCGAGGAGGATCTCGTCCTTCGAGTATTTCTTCTCGAGGGTGATCGCGTAGCGGATCTCCTTGAGCTTGCGCTCGGCGCTGACCTCGGTCGCGGCCTCGTACGCGGCCTGCTTCTCCTCCTCGGTCGTCGCCTCGGAGACGCCGTTGTTGATGAGCACGTTCTTGACGTACTGCTGCGTGATCGACGATCCGCCCTGCGTGTCGCCGCCGATCACGGTCTTCAACGCACCACGCACCGTGCCCTGGATGTCGACGCCGCCGTGGTCGTAGAAGCGCGGGTCCTCACCCGCGATCGCCGCGTCCTTGAGGTACTGCGAGATGTAGTCCCACGCCACCTCCTCGCGGTTCTCGTCGAAGAAGCTCGCCATGGCCGAGGGGCGGCCGTCGACCATCGCGTAGACCGTGGACTTCTCGGCGAGCTCGTCGATCTCGAGGTAACCCGGGAGGTTCTCGAACATCGTGATGCTGTTGTTGGCGGCCATGCCCGTGACGGCGAGCGCCGGGGTGACGGCGGCCGTGACCAGCACGCCCGCCAGCGCGCTCATGCCGACGAAGCCGAGGATTCCCCCGGCGGCATCGCTCATCGTTCGTTTTTGGGCAGACATAGAGTGGAGCCTAACTGAGGAAGGCTGGCAAAATCCGGCATGCCGAACGGCCGCTGCGCCGTCGGCTCGAAACCTCAGAATAGCCGCTCGATCCGATACCGAGGAGACGCCATGCCCGCATGGGAGTACATCACCACCCCGTTGCTGATCCACAACACCGCTGCGATCCTCAACAACTGGGGCGCCGAGGGCTGGGAGCTCGTGCAGGTCGTGCAGGGGCCCGAGGGCGGCCTCGTGGCCTACCTCAAGCGTCCCGTCGGCGGCGAGTCGTCCGCTGCGGCATCGGCCGGCCAGGCCGCCGCCGCCCAGGCCGCCAAGCAGTTCGAGGGCGACGCCTGATGGCCGCGGCATCCGCTGAGGCCCGCCTCGCCGAGCTCGGCATCGAGCTGCCCGGCGTGGCTGCCCCCGTCGCCGCGTACGTGCCGGCCGTCGTCACGGGGTCGTACGTCTACACCTCCGGCCAGCTGCCGTTCGTCGACGGCGCGCTGCCCGCGTCGGGCAAGGTCGGCGAGGGCGAGGGGCTCGTCGCCGCGGCCGACGCGAAGGAATACGCGCGCCTGTGCGCGCTCAACGCGCTCGCGGCCGTGCGCGCCGAGCTCGGCTCGCTCGATCGCATCACCCGCGTCGTCAAGCTCGTCGGCTTCGTGGCATCCGCCCCCGACTTCACCGGGCAGCCGGGCGTGGTGAACGGTGCGTCCGAGCTGCTGGGCGAGGTGTTCGGCGAGGCCGGGCGCCACGCCCGCTCGGCCGTCGGCGTCGCGGTGCTCCCGCTCGACGCGCCGGTCGAGGTGGAGCTCGTCGTCGAGTTCGCCTAGCCGCCCCGCCCCTCCGGTTTCTGCGGGCGCGGCACGTGTCCTCATTCGTGCGGGGCCGGGCGCAGGTGCAGCAGAGCGGATGCCGCGGCGGGGCTTCCCGGCCGCGGCATCCGCTCTGCTCGTGGGCTAGCGCACCTGGGCGCTGATGACCTGCATGATCGAGGTGTCGGCGAGCGTGGTGGTGTCGCCGACCTCGCGCCCCTCGGCCAGGTCGCGGAGGAGGCGGCGCATGATCTTGCCCGAGCGCGTCTTCGGCAGCTCGTTCACGATGAACACCTGCCGCGGGCGGGCGATCGCGCCGATCTGCGAGGCGACGTGCTTGCGGAGCACCTCGCTGACGTCCTCGAGGGTCGAGGCCGCCTCGGCCTGGCTCTGCTTGAGGATGACGAACGCCACGACCGCCTGACCCGTCGTCTCGTCGGCCGCGCCGACCACGGCGGCCTCGGCCGTCCACGGGTGGGCGACGAGCGACGACTCGATCTCGGCGGTGGAGAGGCGGTGGCCCGAGACGTTCATGACGTCGTCGACCCGGCCGAGCAGCCAGAAGTCGCCGTCCTCGTCGCGGCGGGCGCCGTCGCCGGCGAAGTACTTGTCGCCGAACTTCTCCCAGTACGTCTCCTTGAACCGCTCCGGGTCGCCCCAGATGCCGCGCAGCATCGACGGCCACGGCTCGGTGATGACCAGCAGGCCGCCGCCCTCGCCGTGCACGGGCGTGCCGTCGTCGTCGAGGATCGCGACCTCGATGCCCGGGACCGGCACCTGCGCCGCGCCGGGCTTCAGGTCGGTGATGCCCGGCAGGGCGGAGATCATGATCGCGCCGGTCTCGGTCTGCCACCACGTGTCGACCACGGGGATCGAGCCGCCGCCGATGACGTGGCGGTACCAGATCCAGGCCTCGGGGTTGATCGGCTCGCCCACCGAGCCGAGCAGGCGCAGCGTGCGGAGGTTGAACTCGTGCGGGATCTGCCGGCCGAGCTTCATGAACGAGCGGATGGCGGTCGGCGCCGTGTAGAGGATGGTGACGCCGTACTTCTCGACGATCTCCCACCAGCGGCCGGGGTGCGGCGTGTCGGGCGTGCCCTCGTAGATGACCTGCGTCGCGCCGTTGGCGAGCGGACCGTAGACGACGTACGAGTGGCCGGTGATCCAGCCGACGTCGGCCGTGCACCAGTAGACGTCGCGCTCCGGGTGCAGGTCGAACACGTTCTTGTGCGTGAACGCGGCCTGGGTGAGGTAGCCGCCCGAGGTGTGCAGGATGCCCTTCGGCTTCCCGGTCGTGCCCGACGTGTAGAGGATGAACAGCGGGTGCTCGGCGCCGAACGCCTGCGCCTCGTGCTCGTTCGAGGCGGTCGCGACCGTCTCGTGCCACCACAGGTCGCGGTCGGCGTTCCAGTCGACCTCGTTCTCGCCGCGCTTGACGACGAGCACGTTGCGCACCGTGCCGCCCTCGGCCTTGCCGAGCGCCTCGTCGACCACCGGCTTGAGGGGGAACACCCGCCCCTTGCGGTAGCCGCCGTCGGCGGTGATGACGACGGATGCCTCGGCGTCGTCGATGCGCGAGGCGAGGCTGTCGGCGCTGAACCCGCCGAAGACGACCGAGTGGATCGCGCCGAGCCGGGCCACCGCCAGCATCGACACGACCGCCTCGGGGATCATCGGCAGGTAGATGGCGACACGGTCGCCCTCGCGCACGCCGAGGTCGGCCAGGGCGTTGGCGGCGCGCTTCACCTCGTCGGTGAGCTCGGCGTAGGTGACGGTCCGGGAGTCGCCGGGTTCGCCCTCCCAGTAGAAGGCGACCCGATCGCCGAGGCCGGCCTCGACGTGACGGTCGAGGCAGTTGACGGCGACGTTCAGCTCGCCGTCGTCGAACCACTTCGCGAAGGGCGGGTTCGACCAGTCGAGCGTGCGGGTGAAGGGCTTCTCCCACTGGAGAAGCGTGCGGGCCTGGTCGGCCCAGAATCCGAGCCGGTCGGCGCGGGCGGATTCGTAGAGGCTCTCGTCGGCGACGGCCTGGGCGGCGAACTCGGGGCTCGGGCGGAAGCGCCGGATCTCCTCGAGCGCGTGATCGATCTGCGCGTTCATAGTGGTGCGATCGCTCCTTCGCGAATGGATCTTCAAGGTGGGTCGCCTGCCCCACACAGCACCATACCGCCCGCACGACGGGTGTCGTGTCGCCGTGACGCCGTCTGACGGCGTACGCTATGTCGGGTCGTGCGGGTCGCACGACCATGCTCGGATCCGCGATGGCTGCGGAATCAGTGCAGTTCTCGGTGCTCCACGTTCGATTTCATGGGTTTCCCACGACGTCGGTGGAGGAACACGCAGAGATTTCTGTGTGTCCGCACAAATGAGGACAAAAAGTACTTGCGCATGAACCGCCAACCCATACACTGGGTACCGCCCGAACGTCGTTTCGTGGCCTGCGGCACATGCGATTCCCCCCAATCGTCGTGCTGCCGAGGCGGCACCTGTTCCCCCCAATGGGTGCCGCCCCCTTCGTTAACGGGCATCGACTGATGCCTCTGATCGAGCCCTCCTCCACAACGACGTGGCGGAGGGCTCGATTCGTCTCCGGGCGTCTCGACCGTCGGCGGGACCACCTCGACGCCTAGCGTCGGCGGCATGCCAACACCGTTCGTCGCCGTCCCGTCGTGGGAGCTCGAGGGCGGCGCCGCCTCTCAGGTCGTGGAGCAGCCCGCGCCCGTGCCCCCGCGCCCGGCGAGCCCCGTCGTCGAACCGGAAGCCGACGCGGCATCCGATGCCTCGAGGGCGTGGTCGGGCCCGGCAGCTGCCGGACCGCCTCGCCCCGCCGCGGGGGTCGCCGCGCACGAACTCGACGCCCTCGGCCCGCTCGCCGAGTTCGCCATCGATGGGCCCGTCACCGATCTGTTCGTGAACGGCGAGGCCGGCCTCTGGATCGACCGGGGCGGCGGGGCGGAACGCGATCCCCGCTGGACGGCCACCGAGGCAGAGGTCCGCGCGCTCGCCGTGCGGCTCATCGCGCGGGGTGGTCGTCACGTCGACGAGGCGACGCCGGCGGTCGACGTGCGCCTGGCCCGCGGCATCCGCGTGCACGCCGTGCTGCCGCCGCTGTCCTCGAGCGGCACGCTCCTGTCGATCCGGATCCCGCGGGTGGCCGGCTTCTCGCTCGCCGCACTCGCCAAAGCGGGCATGCTCGACGCCGAACGCGAGCAGGCGCTGCGTCGCGCCGTGCTCGATCGGAAGAACCTGCTCGTCTCGGGAGCCGGTGGCACCGGCAAGACGACGCTCCTCGGCGCCCTCCTCGCCGAGGCCCCGCATCGTGAGCGGATCGTGGTGCTCGAGGACGTGGCAGAACTGCGGCTCGATCATCCGCACGTCGTCGCGCTCGAGGCGAGGCAGGCGAACCTCGAGGGCAGCGGCCGCATCGCGCTCGACGTGCTCCTGCGCGAGGCGCTGCGCATGCGTCCCGACCGACTCGTCGTGGGGGAGTGCCGCGGCCCGGAACTGCGCGAGCTGCTGGCGGCGCTGAACACGGGGCACGACGGCGGGGCCGGCACCCTCCACGCCAACTCCCTCGACGACGTGCCCTCGCGACTCGAGGCGCTCGGGTCGACCGCGGGCATGACGCCAGACGCCGTCGCCCGCCAGGCGGTGAGCGCGTTCGACCTCGTGGTGCACCTCGAGCGGGTCGACGGGCGCCGTCGCGTGGCGCAGGTGGGTCGGTTCGCGCTCGACGGCGGCCGACTGGCGGTCGAACCGTGCTGAGGGCTGCCTCGCGGCTGGCGGGGTCGCTCACCCGGCGCAGCGATCCGGCGGCGGCCATCGATCGCATCGCCGCCGTCGCCGAACGTCTCGCCTCCCTGCTCGGCGCCGGCCTCGCGCCCGCGGCGGCGTGGGGCAACGTCGGTCTCGATGATCCGGAGGCCGGACGGCGCCTCCGGTGGACCGGTCGGACCGTGTCGGACGGCGATCGTGCGGTGCTGACCGCCGCGGCCGACGCGGCGGCCGACGGGGCGGACGTGGCCGCGGCCATCGAGCAGGCGATGCGCGTCCAGCCGAGTGCCAGCACGGCGTGGTCGGTGCTGGCCGCGGCCTGGGCGGTCGCCGAGACGGCCGGATCTCCCCTCGCACTGTGCCTCACGGTCCTCGCCGGGGCACTCCGCGACGAGGCGCAGCTGCGACGCGAGGCTCGGGCCGCCCTCGCGGGCCCGGCGGCGAGCAGCCGGCTCGTCGCCGCACTCCCGCTCATCGCCCTCGGCTTCGGCGCGATGCTCGGCTTCGACACGGCCGGAGTCCTGTTCGGCAACCCCGTCGGCATCGCGTGCCTCCTGGCGGGGTCGGCGCTGCTCTGGGCCGGCGCGCGATGGAACGCCGCGCTCATCGCCCGCGCCGCGGTCGCCCGTCCGGCACCGGGACTCGAGCTCGAACTCCTCGCCGTCGCGATGTCGAGCGGCGCCTCCCTCGACCGGGCACAGCAGATCGTCGGCGCGGCCCTGCGCCGGCACCTCCCCGAGAACGGCGGCATCGGGACTGCCGCGCCCGTGCTCGCGCTCGCGGAACGCGCCGGGGCGCCCGTGGCCGACCTGCTCCGCGCCGAGGCGGCCCGGCTGCGCGGCACGGCGCGGGTCGAGGGTGCGATGCGGGCTGCAGCGCTCGGCGTGCGCCTCATGATCCCGCTCGGATGCTGCGTCCTGCCGGCGTTCGTGCTCCTCGGCGTCGCGCCGCTCCTGATCTCCGTCGTCACGGGCACCCTCGGCGGTGCCGCGTGACGGCCCGTCGACTCGTGCCATCCCGCCGCGACCGCGGCCAGAAGAGAGGAACCACATGCACCCCGACCCCACTCACGCCGACCACGCGAACCGATCCGGCGGCGCGCACTCGCCGCGTCCGACGATGCCCACGGGGCTGCGCCGGCTCGCACGGCGACTCGCGGGCGAGCGCGGCGCTGCGACCGCCGAGTACGCCGTCGCGACGATGGCCGCCGTCGGTTTCGCCGGCCTGCTCGTCGTCATCCTGCGGGGCGACGAGGTGCGCGGTATCCTCACCGATCTCGTTCGGAATGCGCTCTCGGTGGGCTGACGCGGAGCGGGGCAGCGTGACGGCGGAATTCGCCGTCGCGCTGCCCGCGATCGCGCTGGTGCTCGCGCTCGCCATGGCATCGGTGCACGTCGCCGCGGTGCAGGTGCGGTTGACGGATGCCGCGGCCGATGCCGCTCGCGCACTCGGCCGTGGCGAGGCCGCGGGCGATGCCGCCGCGATCGCCACGCGGAACGCCGCCGATGCCCGGCTCTCCACGAGCACGGACGACCGGTTCGTCTGTGCGACGCTCACGGGCAGCGCCGGCGGCCTGCTCGCCGCCGTCGAACTCCGCGCATCGTCGTGCGCGCTCCGGGGTGGGCTGTGAGCGCGGCGCGGGAACCGGGCGCCGGGGGGGGCCCCGGGGGGGGGGGGGGGGCGCCGCCCCGCCGGGCCGCTCGGCCCGTCGCCCGGGTCCCCCCGCCCGGGCGACGACCCGCGCACACGGCGATGCCCGGCGCTCCCTACGCGCCGGGCATCGTCGTGTCCGCACCGCGGTGCGGAGGCCGGATCCTCAGAACGGCAGCTCGGCCCCGCAGGCGTCGAAGCTGCCCATGATGTCGGTGCCGTGGGCGGCGAAGATCTGGTCGATGCCGGTGCCGTCGGACGCCTTGTCCGGGTGCGGGTTGTTCGAGGCGATCGTGCCGCCCTGGCCGTTCGCGCCCTTCACCAAGATGGTGAACGACGAGGGTGCGCCGGTCTCGGCGTACGCGTCGAGCACGCAGGAGGCGGTCACGTCGTCGAGGTGCGAGGTGAGCTCCTCGACGTGCACCGTGAGCCACGCCTGCGAGTTCGACGCGCCCGCGTTGCCCTGCTCCGAGCGGTTCGGGTTGAAGCACTCGTGGGCGTACGCGGCGGCGCCCGTGCCGAGCACCGCTGCGGCGGCCAGTGCAACGCCGGCGCCGATGTTGGTCATGGTCCTGGAGATCATGGTCTTCCTTCTCGATCGGGTTTCGCGAGGCCGGCGAAGGCCGGCCGTCTCTACCGTGGATCGAGCGCCTGATCAGGACATCCGTGCTGACCCCGAGCCCGGGTGCGCCGTATGGAGTGCTCGACGACGCGCGAGGACGCCCGACGCGGTCCGTCTCCGCGTCGGGCGTCCGAGTGGGATCTCAGCCGGAGACGACCGCAGCCTGGCGCGGGGCCACGTCGAGCTCGGCCTCGGCGAGGACCGAGGCCCCGTCGAGATCCACGGCCGTGACCCGGTTGGCGGCGGGCTCGGTGACGTACGCGACGCCGTCGTGCACGACCACGCCCGGGGTCGGCGTCCCGTGCCCCTCGGGAGCCGTCCATGCGTCGATCGCCGGGATCGACGTCGTGATCTCGCCGGCGTCGAGGTCGATCAGGTGGAGCGCACCGTCGAGGCCGAGTACGACGCCGCGGTCCTCGCCGTCGCGAGCGAGCGAGCTGTACGAGTAGCCGGTCGGCAGGGCGACGAGCCGGACGGTGCCGGACTCGACGTCGATGAGCGCCACGGTGTCGCGGCCCTCCTGGCTCTCGCGCGAGTAGTCGGCGAACAGCACGGGCGACTCCGCGTCGCCCTTCGGCCCGCCGACGCGGCCGTCGGCGTCGGGCAGCGCGATGCGGTCGAAGGCGCCGTCGGCGTAGGTGGTCACGGCGCCGATGCAGCCGAACGCGACGGTCTCGCCGGCGGCGATCGTCTCGCCGTGGATGCCGGTGCAGTCGTCCGTCCGGGCGAGCTCCTCGCCGTCGGCGTCGAGCGCGACGACGGAGTCGTTCGCCGTCTCGTCGCCGTCGGTCGTCAGCACGACGCCGTCCTCGAGCTGCAACGCGACGCCGTGGTGGGCCGCTCGGAGCTCGATGCGGCGGAGCTCGTCGGCCCCGTCGGCCAGGTCGCTCGTATCGACGAGCACGACCTCGCCCTCGCCATCGCCGAACAGGGCGGTCACGCCGTCGTGCTCGACGACGTGGCTGGGCTTGGCGAGCTCGAAGCGCAGGTCGGTGAGGGCGGGCTCGGTCTCGTAGGAGTGGCCGTGGTCGCCGTGGGCGTCGGACCACACGCCCAGGTCGAGCACGCTCACGCCCTCGGGGTCGGTGAGGAAGGCGTGGCGGCCGTCCTCGGCGGCGACGGCGTGCGGCGTGGCGTCCGTCGGGATGTCCGCGACGACGTCGAGCGTCGCGGCGTCGAGCACGACGACCCCGTCGTCGTGGGTGACGGCCAGGCGCGGCCGGGGCGCGTCGAGCTCGGCGACGTCGGAGGCGGCCTCGGTCTCCTTGGGGCCCGAGGCGGCGCCGCCGGGCGTGGCGCACCCGCTCAGGGCGAGTGCGGCTGCGGCGGTGAGCGCCAAGGCGCCCACGGTGGTGGTTCGGATCATGTGGGTGGCGCCGCGGTGGTGCCGCGGCATCCTCTCTGGTCGGTGGACACGGGTGACGTGCGCGCATCGGTCAGTGTAGCGTAATGAGAACCGTTCTCAATAATTCAGGACGCGAGGATCGCGTGGCAGCGCTCGAGCCGCGCCAGCCACCACGCCGTCCGCTCCTCATCGGCGGCGTGGCGTTCGAGCAGCGCCGGGTCCGGAACCACGCGCCGCACCTCGATCGCGCCCTCGCGGGGAAGGAGCGGCGCGCGGGTCACGTCCGCGGCGAGCAGCGAGGCCGTGCCGAGTCCGCAGTCGTATTCGAGGTCGTCGACGGATGCCGCGAGGTGGGCGCCCATCGCGAGCCCGACGCTCGTGTCGAGGGCGCTCGACACCACGATCGGCAGGCCGGCGCGCGCGACGACGTCGAGGGCGCGTCGGATTCCGCCGAGCGGGGCGGCCTTGACGACGAGCAGGTCGGCGGCGCCGGCCTCCGCGACGGCGAGCGGGTCCTCGGCGCGGCGCACGCTCTCGTCGGCGGCGATCGGGATGCCCATGTACTTCGTGCGGCGGCGGATCTCGGCGAGCTCGCCGACCGTCGGGCACGGCTGCTCCACGTACTCCAGGTCGAACGGCGCGAGCGCGTGGATGGCGTGCTCGGCCTCGTCGATGTTCCAGCCGCCGTTCGCATCGACTCGGATGCGACCCTCGGGGCCCCTCGCGTCGCGCACCGCGCGGACGCGCGCGACATCCTGCGCCAGGGTCTGATCGGATGCCGCGACCTTCACCTTCGCGGTGCGACACCCCGGGAACCGCTCGAGTACCGACGGCACCGCGTCGGGGTCGACCGACGGGACCGTCGCGTTCACGAGGACGCGATCGCGGTGGGCCGACGGCGGCGCCTGCCATCCGAAGTCCACCGCCGCGGCGAGCCAGGTCGCCGCCTCCTCGTCGTCGTACTCGGCGAACGGCGCGAACTCCGTCCACCCCTCGGGGCCCTCGATCAGCACCGCCTCGCGCACGTCGATGCCGCGGAACCGGGTGACGAGCGGGAGCGCCACCACCCGCGCGGTGCCGAGCAGGTCGGACAGGGGCGGCAGGGCGACGTCGCTCATGCCCCGAGTCTGCCACCGCGCTGCGTTTCTCAGGACGGCGCGCCGCCGGCGCCTCCAGGGCCCGGCGTGTCGTCCTGAGGAACCGGGCGATCCCGCCGGGGGCTCCTGAGAAGGGAACCGGCGACGTAGGCTGGAACGCATGGCAGACGAGCGCACGGTCGCGGACCGTCCGGCGGACACGGCGGACGGCATCGACGCGCTCGGCGTCGACGCCGTCGAGGTGCACGACTCCGCCGCGCGCAACGCCTGGATCGCCGTCGTGGGCATCGCCGTGGTCATCGCGGCGCTCGTGCCGCTCGTCTACGGCGCCGTCTGGGTCGGGTCGATCGTGTACGCCGCCGTGCTGTCGTTCCTCACCGGCGGTCCGGCGGAGGTCACCGGCACCGCGGTCTGAGCCCGCGCCTCGGCGCGTCGTGCCCGCGGGCGCGGAAGTAGGCTGGACGGCATGGCAGGCGAGGTGTCGGAACTGTTCGATCCGAGCGAGTGGGTGGATGCCGCGGCATCCGTCACCGGCGCTGGCGGGTTCACCGACATCACGTACCACCACTCGACCGACGGGCGCATCGCGCGCATCGCGTTCGACCGGCCCGAGGTGCGCAACGCGTTCCGCCCGCACTCGGTCGACGAGCTCTACCGCGCCCTCGAGGACGCACGGACGAACCCCCGCATCGGCGTCGTGCTGCTCACCGGCAACGGCCCCAGCCCGAAGGACGGCGGCTGGGCGTTCTGCTCGGGCGGCGACCAGCGCATCCGCGGCCGCGACGGCTACAAGTACTCCGACAGCGAGACGGCGGTGGTCGAGGGCGCGACGCACGCTGCGGTCGGCCGCCTCCACATCCTCGAGGTGCAGCGGCTCATCCGCTTCATGCCGAAGGTCGTCATCGCCGTCGTGCCGGGGTGGGCTGCGGGCGGCGGGCACTCGCTGCACGTGGTCTGCGACCTGACGATCGCCAGCCGCGAGCACGGGCGGTTCAAGCAGACGGATGCCGATGTCGGCAGCTTCGACGCCGGCTACGGGTCGGCGTACATGGCCCGGCAGGTCGGCCAGAAATTCGCGCGCGAGGTCTTCTTCCTCGCCGAGGAGTACTCGGCCGAGCGCGCCCACGAGATGGGCGCCGTGAACTGGGTCGTGCCGCACGCCGACCTCGAGCGCGAGGCGATCCGGATGGCGCGCACCATCCTCACGAAGTCGCCCACCGCCGTCCGCATGCTGAAGTTCGCGTTCAACGCCGTCGACGACGGGCTCGTCGGCCAGCAGGTGTTCGCGGGCGAGGCCACGCGACTCGCGTACGGCACCGATGAGGCCGTCGAGGGCCGCGACGCGTTCCTCGAGAAGCGCGACCCCGACTGGGGCCCGTTCCCCTGGCACTACTGAGTCGACGGATGCCGCGATGAAGCCGCTGCTGCAGGTGCCGGTGACGGAGGTCGCCGCACTGCGCGCGCTGCTCGCCGAGGCGCTCGCCGGCGGCCCCGCCGTCTGGCCCGTGCCGGCCGCCGAGCCCGCCGGTGCCGAGCCCGCCGCCGCGACCGCGCCCACGCCGGTCGCCGAGGTGGGCGACGGCGTGGCCGTCGTCGTGGAGACCTCGGGCTCGACGGCGGCGCCCAAGCGCGTGCTGCTCTCGGCCGACGCGCTGCGGGCGAGCGCCGAGGCCTCCGCTGCGGTGCTCGGCGGACACGGCCGATGGCTGCTCGCGCTGCCGGGGCACTACATCGCGGGCGTGCAGGTGCTCGTGCGCGGCATCGTCACCGGCACCCCGCCCGCGGCGATGCCACCGGGCGAGCCGTTCACCGCCGAGGGCTTCGCGGCCGCGACGGCGCGCCTCATGCGCCTGCGCGATGCCCTGCCGCGGTACACGTCGCTCGTACCCGTGCAGCTCGCTCGCGTGGTCGGGGCCGCCGAGGCCGATCCGTCGGGCGACCTCGCCCGCGACCTCGGGCGGTACGCGGCGATCCTCGTCGGCGGCCAGCGCGTCGATCCGGCCCTGGTCGACCGGGCCGCTGCCCTCGGCGCGCGGGTGGTGCGCACGTACGGCTCGAGCGAGACGGCGGGCGGCTGCGTGTACGACGGTCGTCCGCTGCCGGGGGTGCTCGCGCGCACGGTCGACGGCGAGCTCGAGCTCGGCGGACCGACGCTCGCCGACGGCTACCTCGACGACCCCGCCCGCACGGAGGCCGCGTTCGCGACGGATGCCGCGGGCCTCCGCTGGTACCGCACCGGCGACCTCGGCTCGATCGACGCCGAGGGCGTGCTCCGCGTGCGCGGACGCGCCGACGACGTGATCACGTCGGGCGGGGTCAAGGTCGTGCTCGGCGAGGTCGAGCGGGCCGTGCAGGGGGTGCCCGCCTTCGCGGACGCGGTCGCGGTCGCCGTGCCCGATCCCGTGTGGGGCGAGCGGGTCGCGATCGTCGTCTCGGCGACGGCCGATCCCGGCTCCGACGCGCTGGCGGCACTGCGAACGGCGACGGATGCCGCGGGCCTCCCTCCCGCCGCACGCCCCGTGCTCGTGCTGCGCCCGCCCGCGGGCGAGCTGCCGAGGCTCGCGTCGGGCAAGCCCGACCGGGTCGCGGCATCCGCCCTCGCCCGCGCCGCGGTCTCGAACGGCGGCGACGCGCCGAATACGATGTCGGGGTGGCACGCCCGAAACCCCAGCGCATGAACCCGTCCGCGAAGATCGCGGCGTCGAAGACCCCGTCGAAGGGCCGTCCTCCGGGGCGCTCCGGCAACCCGGCCAAGGCGGCGACCGCGCCCGCCGTGCAGCGCGGCCCGATCACCTGGCGCGACTGGGTCGCGGGGGCACGCCTGCGCACCCTGCCGCTCGCGATCGCCCCCGTCGCACTCGGCACCGGTGCGGGCGTGCTCATGCTCTCGTTCGTCGACGAGCCGTGGCACCCGTGGCGGTTCGTGCTCGCGCTCATCGTCGCCCTGGCGCTGCAGGTCGGCGTGAACTACGCCAACGACTACTCCGACGGCATCCGCGGCACCGACGCGCACCGCGTGGGCCCGTCGCGGCTGACCGGTTCGGGCCTCGTGCCGCCCAAGCGGGTGCTCGCGGTCGCGCTCGTCTTCTTCGGCATCGCGGCCGTCGCCGGGCTCGTGCTCGTGGTCCTCACGCAGCAGTGGTGGCTGCTCGCCGTCGGCGCGGCGGCGATCGTCGCGGCCTGGTTCTACACGGGCGGCAAGCGGCCGTACGGCTACTCCGGCCTGGGTGAGCTGTTCGTGTTCGTGTTCTTCGGCCTCGTCGCGACGGCCGGGTCGGCGTTCGTGCAGGCGCTCGACGTGAACCTCGAGGCGTGGACGGGCGGCGCCGGCGTCGGCCTCATCGCGTGCGCGGTGCTCATGGCCAACAACCTCCGCGACATCGACCAGGACCGCGCGGCGGGCAAGCGCACCCTGAGCGTGCTCGTCGGCCCGCTCGTCTCGCGGATCCTCTTCGCGGTGTTCCTGCTGCTGCCGTTCGGGCTGGTCGTGTTCTGGTCGTTCGTGTACCCGACGGCGACGCTCGTGCTCTTCGCGCTGCTCGCCGCGATCCCCGCGTGCGTCATCGTCGGGTGGGGCCGCACGCCGCGCGAGTTCGTCTCGGCACTGCAGCTCGCGAGCCTCACCGCCCTCGCCTACGGCGTCGGGCTGGGGCTCGTCTTCGCGCTGTAGCGGATGCCGTTACTCGGACGAGCGGCGCTCGTCGTCGGCCGTCGACGCATCGACGGTCGACGCGTCCACCGCGGCATCCTCGACCTCGTCGTCGTCGCGGGTGACCGGCGCCTCGCGGTGGCGCGCGGCGTACAGGTCGGTCGCGAGCTGCTCGCGCTGGCGGCGCAGGAAGATGAGCGACGCGCTGAAGCCGAAGAGGGCCGCGACGAGCACGGCGATCCACGGGGTGACCCCGGCGATGAGCAGCACGGCGAGCGGCGCCGCGAACAGCAGCACGCGGAGCAGCGTGTATCGGAGCCAGAGGGGGAGCGCGTTCACCCGATCAGTGTAGGAGCCCGATTCTGGGTGACCGCTCCCAGCCGACCGTGATGCTGCGCGCCTAGAATCAGGACATGGTCCGCTTCTGGGTGATCGCGATCGTGGCCGTGGTCGTCTTCACGATCTACGCCGTGGTGGACTGCGCCCTCTTCGATCGGTCCCGCATCCGCGGGCTGCCGCGCGGATGGTGGATCGTCGTGATCCTTCTCGTGCCCGTCATCGGCGGCGCGCTCTGGTTCCTGGTCGGTCGCGGCCGACCGCTGAAGTTCGGCCGCGGCGGAGGACGCCGCAGCAACGCGCCCGACGACGACCCCGAGTTCCTGCGTCGCCTCCGCGAGGATGCGGCGCACGAGGAGCGCATCCGCAAGCTCGAGCAGGAGCTGGCCGAGCTCGACTCCGACGCGCCCGACACGCGCGAGCACCCCGACGACGCGCTCGGCACCGACGGTCGCCGCCCCGACGGCAACGACAACCCCGGCGAGCCCGGCGGCTCGGGCCGGCCGAATGCGTGACGCGCCCGCCGTCGCCTCCGCGGCGACGGCATCGGCGCTCGCCCTGCTCTCCGAATTCGTCCGCCTCGGCGTGACCGACGTCGTCGTGGCGCCCGGGTCGCGGTCGCAAGCGCTCGCACTCGCCGCGGCCGAGCTCGAGCGGGTCGGCGCGTTGCGGTTGCACGTGCGCATCGACGAGCGCGGGGCCGGATTCCTCGCCATCGGCCTGGCCGTCGAGACGGGGCGCCCGGCCGTGGTCGTCACGACGTCCGGCACGGCGGTGGCCAACCTGCACCCGGCGGTGCTCGAGGCGCACCACGCGGGCGTGCCGCTCATCCTCGCCACGGCCGACCGGCCCGCCGAGCTGCGCGGCATCCGCTCGAACCAGACCACCGTGCAGCCCGGCATGCTCGCAGGGGCGGTGCGACTCGAGCGCGACGTCGAGGCGCCCGAGGGGCGCGCGGGCGAGGCGGATGCCGCGACCGCCCTCGCGCGCGAGGCGTACCGGGCCGCGATCGGCGTCGACGCCGACGGGGGGCTCGTGCCGCGCCCGGGCCCGGGTCCGGTGCACCTGAACCTCCAACTGCGCGAGCCCCTGTCGACGCCGGTCGCGCTCGCCGCGGGCGAGGTGCCGAGGGCGGATGCCGCGGCATCCGTCACCCGCACCGCCGACGCCGACCGCACCGGCCTGCACGTCGCCCGACTCGCGCACGGTCCCCGAACCGTCGTCGTCGCGGGCGCCGGAGCCGGCCCGGAGGCCGAGGAGCTCGCGCGCGCCGGCGGATGGCCGCTCCTCGCGGAGGTGACGAGTGGGGCGCACTTCGGACCGAACCTCGTCGTCGCGTACCGCGAGCTGCTGACGGAGCCGGGCTTCGGCGACGAGGTGGAGCGGGCGATCGTGTTCGGCCATCCGACCCTCTCGCGCGAGATGCCCGCGCTCGTGCAGCGACGCGACGTCGAGGCGATCGCCGTGGCGCCGTGGGGCATCGAGTGGTTCAACCCCGGGCACGCGGTCGACCGGTTCGAGCGAGCCGTCGCGGTCGAACCGCACGAGCCCACCGCCGAGGAGCGCGCGTGGACCGGCCGGTGGGTGCGGGCCAGTCGCATGCTGCTCGACGCGGCGGACGGGCGACCCGAGACCGACGGTGCCGACGGCGAGCCCATCCGGAGCGGCGTCGACGAGACCGGGCACGTCTCCGACTTCGCCGCCCAGCGTCGCTACCTGCGCGACCAGCTCGCGCGGATCCGACAGCCCGTCGACCGGCGCATGCTCGTCGAGTCGCTGTGGGCCGCGACGTGGCCGCACGACCGGCTCGTCTTCGGGGCGTCCCGACTGATCCGCGACGCCGACCGCGTCGTGCCCGGCCGCCGCATCCTCGCCCACGCCAACCGCGGGCTCGCGGGAATCGACGGCACCGTCGCCACGACCCTCGGCATCGCCGTCGCGAGCCAGGCCGGCGAACACGCGCACGGCACGACCCGCGCCCTCATCGGCGACCTCACCCTGCTCCACGACGTCGGCTCGCTCCTGCTGGGCGAGGGCGAACCCCGCCCGCGCGTGCTCGTGATCGTCGGGAACGACGGCGGCGGCACCATCTTCGACGCGCTCGAAGTGGCGGCATCCGCCCCGGCCGAGGCGTTCGACCGGGTGCAGTACACGCCCCACCGGGTCGACCTCGCGCAACTCGCGGCGGCCTACGGATGGGAGTACCGGCGGGCGTCGACGCGCGGCGAACTCGACGAGGCGCTCGGCACCGCCGTCACCGGGCCGACCCTGCTCGAGGTGCCGCTCGAGCGCTGACCCTTGCCGCGGCATCCGTCACGCCCCGATGATGGGGGAGCGGCGCCGCTGCCGCGACGAGAGGGGACCGGCGTGGGGCTGGAGACGTACTGGAACGAGGACCCGTCCGACCAGCTGCGCGTGCGGCAGGGGTTCCGCCTCGACGAGGTCGACCCGCGCAGCACGCCGGGCTACGACGGTGACAAGCACGCGGCCGAGGCGTCGCTCGCCCAGGGTGCGGAGATCCTCGCCGGGCTGCAGGAGCAGCTGTTCGCGGGCAGCCGCATGGGCGGCGATCCGCGCCGCATCCTGCTCGTGCTGCAGGCGATGGACACCGCCGGCAAGGGCGGCATCGTGCGGCACGTCATGGGCGCCGTCGACCCGCAGGGCGTGCAGTTCGCGGCGTTCAAGAAGCCCACCGAGGAGGAGCTCGCGCACGACTTCCTCTGGCGCATCGAGAAGGAGCTGCCCGGCCCGGGACTCATCGGCGTCTTCGACCGATCGCACTACGAGGACGTGCTCATCGCCCGGGTGCGCGAACTCGCGCCGCCCGAGGAGATCGAGCGGCGGTACGACGCCATCAACGAGTTCGAGGCCGAGCTCACCGGCTCGGGCGTCACGATCATCAAGGTCATGCTGCACATCTCGATGGAGGAGCAGAAGCAGCGCCTCATGGAACGGCTCGAGCGCCCCGACAAGCACTGGAAGTTCAACCCCGGCGACATCGACGAGCGCCTGCTCGCGCCCATGTACCGCGAGGCCTACCAGCTCGTGTTCGACCGCACGACGACGCCGCACGCGCACTGGTACGTCGTGCCCGCAGACCGCAAGTGGTACGCGCGGCTTGCGGTGCAGCACCTGCTCATCGACGCCCTCGAGGCGATGAACCTCGACTGGCCCGTCGCCGACTTCGACGTGGAGGAGCAGAAGGCGCGGCTCGAGGCGAGTTGAGGTCTCGGTACGGGCGCTTCGCGTCCTACTCGACCACCGGGTCTCGGTACGGGCGCTTCGCGTCCTACTCGACCACCGGGTCTCGGTACGGGCGCTTCGCGGCCTCCTCGACCACCGGGTCCGGCTACGGGATGGGCGGGGAGGGCGGGGGTGCCCCGAACGCCTCGACGATCGGACGGAACTTCATGTCGGTCTCGGCGAGTTCATCGGCGGGCACCGAGTCGTGCACGATGCCGCAACCGGCATATGCCCGGACCGTGCCGTCCGGCGAGACCTGCGCGCAGCGCAGCGCGATCGCCCACTCGCCGTCGCCGTCGGCGTCGATCCACCCCACCGGGCCGGCGTAGCGACCGCGGTCGAAGCCCTCGAGCTCGGCGATCGCCGCGAGCGCGACCTCCCGTGGCGTGCCGGCGACGGCGGCCGTGGGGTGCACCGCCTGCACGAGGTCGAGGGAGCTCGAGCCGTCACCCAGGGTTCCCTTGAGATCGGTCGCGAGGTGCCACAGGTTCGGCAGCTGCAGCGTGAACGGCTCGGGGCTCGCGTCGAGGCGCGCGGTGTGCGGCGCGAGCGTGGCGACCGCGCTCTCGACGGCGAGGGCGTGCTCGGCGAGGTCCTTGTGCGATGCGGCCAGGCGGGCCGCCTGCTCGCGGTCGGATGCGGCGTCGCGACCGCGCGACGCGGTGCCGGCGAGCACGCGCGCCGAGACCGTGCCGTGGTCGACGCGCACGAGCGTCTCCGGGCTCGCGCCGATCAGGCCGTCGACCGCGAAGACCCACGTGTCGGGGTAGTCGTCGGCGAGCTTCGCGAGCGCGGCGCGCAGCCCGGCGTCCTCGTGCAGCTCGCCGACGAGCTCCCGTGCGAGCACGACCTTCTCGAAGTCGCCGCCGTCGATGCGGGCGACGGCGGCGCCGACGGCCGCGGTATATGCCTCCGGCGGCATCGCGCCGGGCGTGAACCGCACCCGTGGCACGTCGCGCTTCGGCGCGGGTTCGGGCAGTTCGACCGGGGCGGGCTCGCCCGACGCCGAGTCGAGCCGCTCGATCCGCGTGACCCATGCGCGGCCGTCGCGCCGGCCGAGCACGATCTCCGGCACGACGAGCACGCTCGTCGCCGCGGATCGATCGGCGAACGCGATGGCGCCGAACGCCACGAGTCCGGACCCCGGCAGTCCGACGCGATCGTCGAGGTCGGCCTGCTCGACAAGGCGCCGCCACTCGCGGGCGGCGTCGGCGATGCGGTCGGGACCTCGGGTCTCGATCCGCAGCAGCTCGCCGAGCCCGATAATGCCCTCGCCGCGGCGCATCCAGAGCAGCGGATGCCGTGGGTCGAGCCGCGGCACGAGCGGCGCGGTCTCGTCGACCGCGACCGTGCGGACGCGCAGTCGCGCGGGGGCGCTGGTGTGGGCGTCGGCCGGCGCCGCGGCATCCGTTCGCGTCACCGGACCAGCCTACGCCGCGGGCGCGGGCCGCTACGCGGGGACGACGTCGACGCCGCGCCAGAACGCGACGTGGTCGCGGATCTCGGCTGCGGCCTCGGAGGGCTCGGGGTAGTACCAGGCCGCGTTCGGGTTGCGCTGGCCGTCGACCTCGACATGGAAGTACTTCGCGGTGCCCTTCCAGTGGCAGACGCTGCGGTTGTCGCTGTCGGCGAAGAACTCGGGGCGGATCGCCTCGCGGGGGAAGTAGTGGTTGCCCTCGACGACGACCGTGTCGTCGGACTCCGCGATGACCGTGCCGTTCCAGATGGCCTTCATGCCGTTCCTCCTGTGTCCTGCGGCGGCAGGTGCGCCGCGACCGTCACGTGATTCCAACGCGGATGGCGCGGTGGTCCATCCCATTGCATGGAATCTCACAGGGTTCCGACAGGGGATGCCCGGTTTCGGGCGGGAACAGCGGGCGCGCGGCTCCCCGGCGGCGCTCAGCGCCGAAACGTAGACTCGCATCATGGCGCGCGCTGACCTCGGCAAGGACCCCCGTGACGTCTCGGCGATGTTCGACCGGGTCGCGGCGCGGTACGACCGCACGAACACCGTGCTCTCGGTGGGCAACGCGTCGCTGTGGCGCGTCGCCACGACGAAGGCGGTCGCGCCGAAGCCGGGCGAGCGGATCCTCGACGTCGCCGCCGGCACGGGCACCTCGAGCGCGAGCCTCGCCAAGTCGGGCGCGAGCGTCGTCGCCGCCGACTTCTCGCCCGGCATGATCGAGGTCGGCCGACGCCGGCAGGCGCACGTGCCGAACCTCGTCTTCGTCGAGGCGGATGCGATGGACCTGCCCTTCGACGACGCGTCGTTCGACGCGGTCACGATCTCGTTCGGGCTGCGCAACGTCAAGGAGCCGAAGGTCGCGCTCGCCGAGTTCCTGCGGGTGACCAAGCCCGGCGGACGCCTCGTGGTGTGCGAGTTCTCGCACCCGCCCGTCGGCATCGTGCGCGCCGGGTACGACTTCTACCAGCGCGTGATCATGCCGCCCCTGGTGAAGCTGTCGAGCTCGAACGACGACGCCTACGAGTACCTGAACGAGTCGATCAACGCCTGGCCCGACCAGCCCACCCTCGCGGCGTGGATCCGCGAGGCCGGGTGGGCGGATGTCGCCTGGCGCAACCTCACCGCCGGCATCGTCGCGCTGCACCGCGGGCGCAGGCCCGAGGGCACGGCCGCCGAGTAGGACGCGCGGCGCCCCGCACCGGGACCGCCACGATGGAGCGTGGGCGGGTTCGCGTTCGACAAGCTCGCAGCATCCGCTCGGCTCGCTCTCGGTAGGCTTGGCGACGTGAATCCGAGCCATCCGGTCGTCCGCCGCGGGTCGAAGCTCGCGGCCAACCTCGGCCTCAGCGAGCGCGTGTTCGCGTCCTCGGCCGACCGGGCGATGGCGAACGCCATCGACGACGGGCTCGACCGGGTCGAGGCCGGCCTCGTCGACGAGGTGCGCTTCGCCGACTCGCTCGCGGACGTCTCGGGGCGCTACCTGCTCGAGGCCGGCGGCAAGCGCGTGCGTCCGATGCTCACGCTCCTCACGTCGCAGCTCGGCAAGGGCGTCGTCGACGACGTGGTCACTGCCGCCATGGCCATCGAGATCACGCACCTCGGCTCGCTGTACCACGACGACGTCATGGACGAGTCCGATCGTCGCCGCGGCGTGCCGACGGCGCAGAACGTGTGGGGCAACTCGGTCGCGATCCTCACCGGCGACCTGCTCTTCGCGCGCGCCAGCCAGCTCATGGCCAAGCTCGGGGAGCGCGCCATCCGCATGCAGGCCGACACCTTCGAGCGGCTCGTGCTGGGGCAGCTCAACGAGACCGTGGGGCCCGACCCCGACGAGGACCCCATCGAGCACTACATCCAGGTGCTGGCCGACAAGACCGGTTCGCTCATCGCGGCGGCCGCGCAGTCGGGCATCGTCTTCTCCGACGCCGACCCGGCGCTCGAGGCGCCCATCGTCGACTTCGGCGAGAAGATCGGCGTGGCCTTCCAGCTCATCGACGACGTCATCGACCTGTCGCCGCAGCCGGAGGAGACGGGCAAGGTCCCGGGCACCGACCTGCGGGCGGGTGTCGTGACCCTGCCGCTGCTGCGCCTCGAAGACCTGGCGAAGACGGATGCCGCGTCGGCCGACCTGCTCGAGCGCATCCGCCGCGACGTCCTGCCGCCTGACGGCATCGGCGTCGACGATCCCATGGACACCAACACCGGTGCCTCGCGGATCGTGCCGTCGCGGGCGACGATCGACGCCCTCGTCGACGAGCTGCGCGAGCACGAGGCCACGCGCGCCACGCTCGCCGAAGCCCACCGGTGGGCGCGCGAGGCGGTCGCGGCGCTCGCGCCGGTTCCGGAGGGCAGCGTCAAGAAGGCGCTGACGCGTTTCGCCGACACCATCGTCGAGCGATCGAGCTGATCACAGGAGGACCGTGCAGGTGACGAGGAACAAGCTGCGCCTGGCCATCATCGGCGCCGGACCGGCGGGCATCTACGCCGCCGACATCCTGCTCAAGGCCGAGCGGAACTTCGACGTCTCCATCGACCTCTTCGACCACCTGCCCGCCCCGTACGGGCTCGTTCGGTACGGCGTCGCGCCCGACCACCCGCGCATCAAGGGCATCATCACCGCCCTCCGCGAGGTGCTCGACCGCGGCGACATCCGCATCTTCGGCAACGTGCGGTACGGCACCGACCTCACCCTCGACGACCTGAAGCAGCACTACAACGCGGTCATCTTCGCCACGGGCGCCGTGCGCGACGCGTCGCTGACCATCCCGGGTGTCGAGCTCGAGGGCTCGTTCGGTGCGGCCGACTTCGTGAGCTGGTACGACGGCCACCCCGACTACCCGCGCGAGTGGCCGCTCGAGGCGCAGTCGGTCGGCGTGATCGGCAACGGCAACGTCGCGCTCGACGTGGCGCGCATCCTCGCCAAGCACCCCGAGGACCTCCTGCCCACCGAGATCCCCGCGAACGTGTACGCGGGCCTGAAGGACTCGCCCGTCACCGACGTGCACGTCTTCGGCCGCCGCGGCCCGACCTCGGTGAAGTTCACGCCGCTCGAGCTGCGCGAGCTCGGCGAGCTGCGCGACGTCGACATGATCGTCTACGACGAGGACTTCGACTACGACGACGCCGCGCGTGCCGCGGTCGCCGGCAACAAGCAGGTCTTCGTCATCGACAAGGTGCTGCAGCAGTGGCGCAAGCGCGAGACCGGCCAGGCGTCGCGGCGCCTCCACCTGCACTTCTTCGCCAAGCCCCTCGAGATCGTCGACGACGGCACCGGCCGGGTCGGCGCGATCCGGTACGAGCGCACCGCGCCCGACGGTGAGGGCGGCGTGGTCGGCACGGGCGAGATCCGCGAGATCCCGATCCAGGCGCTGTACCGCGCGGTCGGCTACTTCGGCTCGCCGCTGCCCGGCATCCCGTTCGACAAGAAGTTCGGCGTCATCCCGAACCATGAGGGCCAGGTGCTGATCCGCGACAAGGAGACCGGCCAGTCGCGCCAGATGTACGGCGTGTACGCGACCGGCTGGATCAAGCGCGGCCCGGTCGGGCTCATCGGCCACACGAAGTCCGACGCGATGGAGACCATCAAGCACCTCATCAACGACCTCGGCAACTGGTGGCGGCCGTCGTCGCCGTCGGAGGAGTCGATCGTCGAGCTGCTCGACTCGCGCGGCATCCGCTGGACCGACCTCGACGGATGGCACCGGCTCGACGAGCACGAGCAGGCGCTCGGGTCGGCCGAGGAGCGCGCGCGCATCAAGGTCGTGCCGCGCGACGAGATGGTCTCGATCTCGCGCGGCGAGGTCTGACCCGCCGGTGGTCGAGGAGGACGCGAAGCGCCCGTACCGAGACCCGGTGGTCGAGGAGGACGCGGAGCGCCCGCACCGAGAGCGGTGGTCGAGTAGGACGCGAAGCGCCCGTACCGAGACCCGCCGCCCCTGAAACCCTGTCAACCCCGCAGCATCCGTCGCCCATCGTGCCTAACGTGACCGGATGGACGCTTCGACGGACGATGCAGGCCAGGGCGGCGGCGCCGACGCGACCGTCGCCGACGCGATCGTGGCGCGGCTCGGCGAGTGGGGCGTCGACCGCATCTTCGGCTACAGCGGCGACGGGATCAACGGGGTGCTGCTCGCGCTGCGCCGGTCCCCGGACGCGCCCCAGTTCGTGCAGGCCAGGCACGAGGAGAACGCCGCGTTCATGGCGGTGGCGCACGCGAAGTACACCGGCCGGGTGGGTGTCGTCGCGGCGACGCAGGGGCCGGGCGCCATCCACCTGCTGAACGGCCTGTACGACGCGAAGCTCGACGGCGCGCCCGTCGTCGCGATCGTGGGCCAGCAGGTCAGCACCGTGCTCGGCACCGAGTACCAGCAGGAGGTCGACCTGCTGCGCCTGTTCGCGGATGTCGCCGCGCAGTACGCGACGATGGTCGTCTCGGCCGAGCAGGTGCCGGCGGCGATCGACCAGGCCGTGCGGACGGCGCTCGCGACGCGGTCGCCGACGGTCGTCATCGTCCCGCACGACGTGCAGGACGAGCCGGCCGCCGAGCCGTCGGGCGAGCACGGGCACGTGACCTCGGCGGTCGGCTACCGCCCGCCGCGCGTACTGCCCGACGCCATGGCGGTCGAACGTGCCGCGGGGGTGCTCGCCGCGGGCGAGCGTCCGGTGCTGCTGCTGGGCCAGGGTGCGCGGCACGGCGTCGACGACGCGATCGCGCTCGCCGAACGCCTCGGCGCCGCCGTCGTGACGAGCCTGCTCGGCAAGCCGCTCGTCGATGAGTCGCTGCCGTTCGCGGCCGGCACCATGGGGCACCTCGGCACGACCGCGAGTGCGCGGGTCATGGCCGAGTGCGACACGCTGCTGATCGTCGGCTCGAGCGACCCGTGGACGGAGTTCTATCCCGAGCCGGGGCAGGCTCGCGCGGTGCAGATCGACATCGACGGCCGGGCGGTCGGCCGGCGCTATCCGGTCGAGGTCGGCATCGTCGGCGACGCGAAGGAGACCCTGCGGCAGCTCGCCGTGCGCCTGCCGCAGGTGCGCACCGAAGGATGGCGGGAGCGAGTCGTTGAGCATGTGCGCGAGTGGCGGCGCATCGCGGACGAGCGGGCCGAGACATCCGGTGACGCGATCAACCCGGAGTTCGCCGTGCGCGCGCTCAACGGGCACCTGCCCGACGATGCGATGGTCGCCCTCGACGTCGGCAGCGTCGTCTACTGGTACGCGCGGCAGCTGCGGCTGCCGCAGAACGCCGATGCGCACCTGTGCAGCACGCTCGCGAGCATGGGATGCGGCGTCCCGTACGGGCTCGCGGCGAAGCTCGCCTTCCCCGGCCGGGCCGCCGTGGTGCTCGCGGGCGACGGCGGCATGCAGATGACGGGGATCGCGGAGCTCATCACCGTCGCCGACCGATGGCGGTCGTGGGCGGACCCCACGTTCGTCGTGCTCGTGCTCGACAACGGCGACCTCGCCGAGGTGTCGTGGGAGCAGCGCGAGGTCGAGGGCGAGGCGCGGTTCGCGGTGACCCAGGAGCTGCCGGCGTTCCCGTACGCGCGGTACGCCGAGCTGCTCGGCCTTCACGGCGAGGTCGTCGACTCGCGCGACGACGTCGATGGGGCGTGGGGGCGTGCGTTCGCGGCCGGTCGGCCCGCGGTGATCCAGCTCGTGAGCGACCGTGACACCCCGCTGCTGCCGCCGCTGCCGCAGGGGCGGGATGCGCGCGAGACGATGGCGGGAGCGCTCCGCGCCGAGGGCGGGGCGCCGCTCGCGCGGTTCGAGGAGTACGTGCGGATCGAGGGGGAGTACGACGAGCCCTCGGTGGTCGAGTAGGACGCGCAGCGCCCGTACCGAGACCCCCGGTGGTCGAGTAGGACGCGCAGCGCCCGTACCGAGACCCCGCCCCCGGACCCGCTACGCTGCACCTCATGCCCGTCGCCGCCGTCCCGGTCCTGACGGTGCTGCTGCCCACGCTGCTCGGCGCGGCGATCGGCTGGGGGCCGCTGGTCGACTGGGCCGATCGTTCGATCCATCGGCCGTCGGCCGAGCGGATGCCGCTGCGCCGGCTGCGCGCGTGGTCCGCGGTCGCCACCGCCGTGACGTTCGGGCTCCTCGCCTGGCGGTTCGGCCTCCACCCGGTGCTGCCGGCGTTGCTCGCGCTCGCGGCGACGGGCGTGGTGCTCTCGATCGTCGACCTCACCGAGCACCGGCTGCCGAACGCGGTGATGCTGCCCACCCTGATCGCGCTGGCCGTGCTGCTCGTGGTCGCCTCGGCCATCTCGGGCGAGTGGATGTCGCTGCTCTGGGCGCTCGTCGGATGCGCGGGCATGTTCGGCCTCTACCTGGTGCTCGCCCTCATCTCGCCGTCGGCGATGGGCATGGGCGACGTGAAGTTCGCCGCACCCCTCGGGCTCGTGGTCGGCTGGTTCGGATGGACGGTGTGGTTCGCGGGGGTCTTCGCCGGGTTCGTGATCGGCGGTATCGTCTCGCTGATCGCCCTCGCGACGCGACGCGTGGCGCTGCGCGGATCCATTCCGTTCGGGCCATCGATGCTCGCCGGAGCGCTCGTGGCGCTGCTGGTTTTCGGCGCCTGAACCGGCCTTTCGGACCCTGCCCTCCGAAACCGGCCGAAGAGGTTAGCAGCGCCGCGGTAACGGCGCGGACACAATCGTCCCACGGAATCACCCCCAAACAAGGGGAGACCCGAAATGGGGCATATGCACACGCATACGAGCGCGGATAGCGTGCGGTTTGCCGCTTCCCCATGGCGGCCCATGTATTTACCGACCCGAAGGGTGACCGAAATGTCCAAGCTCATCACGAAGGCGCAGGCGCGCCTCAACTCGTTCCGTACCCAGGAGGAGGGCGCGACCGCCGTCGAGTACGGCCTCATGGTCTCGCTCATCGCGGTCGTGATCATCGCCGCGGTGACCCTCATCGGCACCAACCTCGACGCGATCTTCACCGCGGTCGCCGCCGCGCTGTAGCCGTCGCCTCTCGTCAGTTCGCAGCACTGGAGGTCGTCCCCGGGACGGCCTCCAGTGATTGCACTCGTGAGGGAGGTGCGGAGGAATGAGGGTTCGGTCCTCACGCGGGGAGCGCGGAGCCGCGGCGATCGAGTTCGCCCTGGTGCTGCCGATCCTGCTTCTGCTGATCCTCGGGATCTTCGAGTTCGGCCGCGTGTTCAGCATCCAGGTGTCGCTGTCCAACGCGGCGCGCGAGGGCGCGCGGGTGATGGCGATCCAGGATGACCAGGCAGCCGCACGCAGCGCGGCGATCGCCGCGGCGCCCGGGGTGACCCCGGCGATCGGCGCCGGTCAGATCGCCATCTCGCCGGCGAGCTGCGCCGGCGTCGAGAACGGCACGGTGCAGGTCACGATCACGTACCCGGTGACCCTGATGACGGGATGGTTCGGTGCATCGTTGCCGCTCGAGGGCAGGGGAGTGATGGTATGCGGAGGCTGAGGAACCGGCTACGGCACGAGCGGGGCGCATCCGCGGTGCTGATCGGGCTGCTGATGGTGCCGTTGCTCGGCTTCGCGGCCATCGCGATCGACGTCGGGGCGCTCTACGTGGAGCGTGCGCAGTTGCAGAACGGTGCCGACGCGGGCGCGCTCGCTGCCGCCGCGACGTGCGCCAAGAGCGGATGCGGGAGTGCGGCAGGTGTCGTCGGCCCCTACGTGAACGGCAACGCCAACGACAACGCCTCCACTCCGACGTCCGTCACCTACCCCGCGCCGGGGAAGGTGACCGTGGCGGTCGAGACCATGGACGCGCAGGCCGGCGGAAACACGGTGAAGCACTGGTTCGCACCGATGCTCGGGCTCGACGAGACGACGGTCGCCACCGAGGCCACCGCTGAGTGGGGCCAGCCGGTGGCGGGAAAGGCGCTGAACCTCGCGATCGGCGAGTGCGAGTTCGATCGGGCGGTCCCCCAGGAAGGCGTCGTCAACCCGCAGAAGATGGTGATCGCCTGGCACGAGAACCAGCACAAGACGTGTCCCGGGCTGAACCCCGCCGGCGGGTTCGGTTGGCTTGTGGGGACGAACTGCGAGACGGTGTACGACCTGAGTGCGACCGGCGAGATGATCGTCTCGGCCGACACCGGTCTCTCCCCGAAGTGCGATCTCTCCCAGTTCCGCGGCAAGACCATCCTGATCCCGATCTTCTCGAGCATTTCGGGCACGGGCTCGAACACGAAGTTCACGATCACCGGATTCGCGGCGTTCACCGTCACCGGATACAAGACGAGCCCCGGCAACCCCTCCAACTCCCCGACCGTGGACAAGACGGCGCCGTACTGCCTCGACAACAAGGGCAAGGTCGACAACTCCTGCGTCTTCCTCCAGGGCTACTTCGAGCGTTACGTGGCGATCGGCGAGTACTGGGAGATGGGGGAGACCACGGGTGACTACGCCCTGAGCGTGGTGCGCCTCATCGAATAGCACCTCCCACGTGCAACTGTCGGATGCACCACCGATCCTCCCTACGAACCCCGAGCAGAAGGCAGTCGGATGAAGACCCGAATCATCGGAGCGGTCGTCGCTCTCGTCCTCGCGATCGTCGGCACCGTCGTGCTCGTCGGGTATGTGCGAGGTGCCGACCAGCGCGCTGCGGAGGGAGCGGAGTTCGTCGACGTCTACCTCGTCGACGAGGCCATCACCGAGGGAACCCCGGCGTCCGAGATCGAGGAGTTGATCTCGCGGACGCAGCTGCCCGCCATCTCCGTCGCCGAGGATCGGGTCACCGATCTCGCCGATCTCGAAGGGCTCGTGGCCTCGGCGGACCTGCTGCCGGGGGACCAGCTGCGGATGGAGCGGTTCGTCGACCCGGCGGTCCTGGCCGCACGGGGCGACGTGCCGGTGCCCGAGGGCATGCAGGAGGTCAGCGTCGCGCTCGAGGTGCAGCGGGCGGTCGGCGGTGCCGTCCGTCCCGGCAGCAGCGTCGGCGTGGTCGTGACGAACAAGTTGCAGCCCGGGCCCCCCACCGGGGACGGCGGGGCGACCACGCAGCCGGCCACCCGGTTCATCCTGAACCAGGTCCTCGTGACCAGGGTGCAGGCCGGCTCGAACTTCACCCCAGAGGACGCCGAGGCGGACACCGGCGCCGTGCAGACCATCATGGTCACCATGGCCATGACGACCCCTCAGGTCGAGAAGCTCGTCTGGGCTCGCGAGATGCAGGAGGACGACCTCGCGGGCGTCTGGCTCACCCTGCAGAACGAGAACACGAGCACCGACGGCTCGACCCTCATCGGACCAGCGAATATCCTGCCGTGACGCGTTACCTCCTGATCAGTCGCAGCACGGAGTACGAGGCCCACCTCGGCTCGATGCTCGACGGCGAGCTGGCGAGCGTCCCCGGCGAGTACCTGAGCTTCGGCGTCGACCAGGTCCTGGCGCAGGTGCCGCCGCAGGAGCCCCACATCGCGTTGCTCGGGCCGGTGCTGAACTACGAGGAGACGAGACACCTCGTGGAGTCGCTCCTGGAGCGGTATCCCGCGATCGGGATCATCGTGGTCCGGGAACAACGGGCCGACCTCGAGGACTGGGTCGACAACATGCGCCTGCACGCGGTGCTCGCTCCCGACGCGAGTCACGCAGTGACGCAGGCGTTGTTCGAGCGGCTGAAGGGATGGCTGTCCCACGTGCACGGCGTCGATGCCGTGCGGGGCGACTGGGGCGAGCGCGCCTACGTCCCCGAGCTTCATCCCGCCCCAGTCGGGGATTCGGAGTTCGAGACCTCGGCGGGCGACGACGAATCGCAGGCCAGAAGCACACTCGGCACCCTGGTCGCCGAAGCCCCACCGAGTCCGCAGCCGACCGAGGCCGCCGAAGACGAATGGCTCTTCCCGCCCGATCTGCCCGAGGGGGCGCACACCGAGGTCATCGCCGTCGTCGCGCCGAAGGGCGGACAGGGCAAGACGACCGTCTCGATCAACCTCGCCACGGGGCTGGCCGCCGCCGCACCGAACTCCGTCGTCCTCGTCGATGCCGACGTGCAGTTCGGGGACATCGCCGCCGCGCTCGACCTGGAGCCGGAGCATACGCTCGTCGACTCCGTCCAGGTCGCTGCCACCGGTGACGAGCTGGCGCTCAAGACCTTCCTCACCCGGCATCCCGAGGGGTTCTACGTCATTCCGGGGGCGCTCTCGCCGGAGGACGGCGATGACCTCTCCCCCGCGCAACTCGGCCTGATGCTGCGTCAGCTGGCAGGGATCTTCCGGTACGTCATCGTCGACACGACTCCGGGACTGGGCGAGCACACGCTTGCGGTGATCGAGAACGCGACCGATGCCGTCTTCGTGACGAACATGGGCGTGCCGAGCCTTCGTGCACTCAGGAAAGAGCTCGAACTGTTGCAGCAGATCCACCTGCTGCCGGCGAATCGGCACATGGTGCTCAACTTCGCCGACAAGCACAGCGGTCTCACGGTGCGCGACGCCGAGCGAATCGTCGGAGCCCAGATGAACGTCGTCATGCCGAGGTCGAGCGCGGTCCTGCTCGCCAGCAATCGGGGCGCGCCACTCCTCGTCGACGATCCGAAGGACCATGCGGCCGCGTCGCTCCGCGATCTCGTCCTGCGCATCGACCCGTCCGCGCAGGTCCGCCGCCGCCGCACCGGTCGAAAGGGGGCCGCAGAATGAGGCTGAACGAACGGCTCGACGCCGCACGAGGTGTCCGTCGAACTCTGGAGACGGACGAAGCGCCCGGGCGGACTGATGAACCCACCCAGGACGAGCGAGACGTGGTCGTGGAGGTCCGCGAACCGGACCCGTCGGTGACGGCTGCGCACCTCGAGCACGCCGACGACCCGCTCGCCGGGTTCAAGGAGGCCGCCGCCCAGGAGCTCTTCGCTCGCATCGGGTCACGTCTCAACGACTCCTCCATGACCGAGGACAAGCTGCACGCGCTCGCACGAACCGAGCTCGGCCAGATCGTGGCAACCGAGCAGGCCGTCCTCACGCCCGGGGAACGAATCCGACTGATCGACGACATCGCCGCGGACGTCCTCGGATACGGTCCGCTCGAGACGCTGCTCGACGACCCGACGATCACCGAGGTGATGGTCAACCGTCACGACCAGATCTACATCGAGCGGAACGGCCGGCTCCTGGAATCGTCGTTGCGGTTCACCAGCGAGGCGCAGCTCCGCCGGGTGATCGACCGGATCGTCTCGCGCGTCGGACGGCGCATCGACGAGTCGTCACCCCTCGTGGACGCCCGCCTCGAGGACGGTTCCCGCGTCAACGCCGTGATTCCGCCGCTCGCGGTGAACGGTCCGTCGCTGACCGTGCGGAAGTTCGCACGGACGCCGTACACCGTCGAGGACCTGATCTCGATGGGCACCATGTCGAGGGAGATCGCGACCGTCCTCGATGCGGCGGTGCGCGGAAAGCTCAACATCCTCGTCTCCGGTGGAACCGGCACGGGCAAGACCACGCTCCTCAACGTGCTCTCCGCGTTCATCCCGCCGACCGAGCGGATCATCACCATCGAGGACGCGGTCGAGTTGCAGCTGCAGCAGGATCACGTCGTCCGCCTCGAATCGCGGCCGGCGAACATCGAGGGTCGTGGGGAGGTGACGATCCGAGAACTCGTCCGGAACTCCCTCCGCATGCGGCCGGACCGCATCGTGATCGGCGAGGTGCGCGGCGGCGAGAGCCTCGACATGCTCCAGGCCATGAACACCGGCCACGAGGGCTCGATCTCCACCATCCACGCCAATACGCCGCGCGACGCCATCTCCCGAATGGAGACCCTCGTGCTCATGGCGGGCATGGATCTCCCGCTCCGGGCGATCCGCGAGCAGATCGCCTCGGCGCTCGACCTCATCGTCCAGATCGGTCGGTTGAAGGACGGGACTCGTCGAATCACCCACGTCACCGAAGTGCAGGGGATGGAAGGCGAGATCGTCACGCTGCAGGACGCGTTCGTCTTCGACTATTCGGCGGGCCTGGACGAGCAGGGCCGATTCCGCGGTCGCGCCGTCCCGACCGGGGTGCGACCGCGATTCGTCGAGCGTCTCGCCGATGTCGGCATCGCCTTCCCGATGTCGGCGTTCCAAGTCGAGCCGAGGGCCGCGAGGGAGTTCTGATGACCCCCGCCCTGCTCCTGACCGGCGTCATCGTCACGCTGGCGGCGCTGCTCGTCCTCGTCCTCTTCGTCCTGTTCCCCGCGCCCCCTCGGATCAGCAAGAGCCGGCGCTCCGCTCCGGGGGAGGAGCCGGATTCGGCATTGAGTCGATTCGCCGACCAGGCGGTCTCCGCGGTCGAGACCGCCACCCGGGGACGCGACGACAGCATGCGCCGCTATCGACTGGAGCAGGCCGGGATCAAGCTGGAACCGTCGGCGTTCCTGCTGCTGACCATCTCGGCCGCGGTGGTCCTCGCGGCGTTCGGCTTCGTCCTGGGCTTCGGCAGCATCTGGGGAGTCGTGCTGGCCATCGTGTTCGGCGCGCTCGCATTCCTCGGTGCGAAGATCCTGGTGTCGATCAGGACCAGTCGCCGTCGCGCGAAGTTCGAAACGCAGCTGGACGACACGCTGCAACTCCTCGCGGGCGGCCTCCGCGCGGGGCACAGCCTGCTGCGGGCCATCGACTCCGTTGCCCGGGACGCCGACGCCCCGACGTCCGAGGAGTTCGCCCGGGTGGTCAACGAAACGCGACTCGGTCGGGATCTCGGTGAGGCGCTCGCCGTGACCGCCGAGCGGATGCAGAGTGACGACTTCTCGTGGGTGGCGCAGGCGATCGCGATCAACCGCGAGGCGGGCGGCAACCTGTCGGAGGTCCTCGACCAGGTCGGCAACACGATCCGCGAGCGCAACCAGATCCGGCGTCAGGTCAGCGCCCTGAGCGCCGAGGGCAAGTTGTCGGCCATCGTGCTCATCGTGCTGCCGATCGGCGTGTTCCTCTTCCTGCTCTGGGTGCAGCCCGGGTACTTCGTCCCGATGTTCACGACCCTGATCGGATGGATCGCCCTCTTCATCGCGGCCGTCCTGCTCGTCGTCGGAACGATCTGGATGTACTTCACCGTCAAGGTCAAGTTCTGAGGGGGTGGGATGAGATGTGGATCGGCCTGATCGCGGCGATGACCGTCGGAGTCTCCCTCGGCCTCGTCGCGTGGTTCCTCATCGCCGGCGGCCGGGCGAGGGCGGCGGCCGAGGGTCCCGTCGATGCGGAGATCGTTCAGCGCCCCACCTTCGCCGAGACCCTCGTGGACGCCGCGCCCAAGGGCTACATCGGATGGCTGGAGCGGCAGATCACCTACGCCGGTCGGCCCGACGGCTGGAGCCTCTCCAAGATCTTCCGCATGAAGATCTTCCTGGTCGCGGCCGTCGGCGTCCTCGGTTGGCTGCTCATCACGAACGACCCGCAGCCGATCCGCTTCTTCCTCGCCATCGCCGGACTCGCGCTCGCCTTCTTCCTGCCCGACGTGATGATCAACAGCCGCGCGCACGATCGGCAGAAGTCGATCCAGCTGGCGCTGGCCGACACGCTCGATCAGATGACGATCGCGGTGGAGGCCGGTCTCGGTTTCGACGCGGCGATGGCGAAGGCTGGGCGGAACGGGCGCGGTCCCATGGCGGAGGAGCTCATCCGCACGCTGCAGGACATGAGCATCGGCCGCACCCGACGCGACGCGTACGCGGCACTCGAGCAGCGCACGAACAGCGAGGACCTGCGCCGGTTCGTCCGGGCCGTCCAACAGGCGGACGCGTACGGCGTGGCCATCGCGGACGTCCTTCGTGTGCAGGCCGCCGAGATGCGCATCAAGCGCCGTCAGCGCGCCGAGGAACAGGCGATGAAGATCCCGGTGAAGATCGTGTTCCCGCTCGTCTTCTGCATCCTGCCCGTGCTCTTCATCGTCATCCTCACGCCGGCCGTGATCGGCATGATCAACACGTTCAGCTGAGCCGCCACCGGCCTCGGGTTCAGAAGAGCCCCGGCACGAACCGCTTCGTCCGGAGCTTGTATGCCGTGTACTCGGGGACGTGCTCCTCGAGGAGCCGCTCCTCCTGGATCGCGCGGTAGACCTGGATCGCGCCGATCACGATCAGGATGCCGACCTTGGCGAGACTCGGCGAGAAGCAGACCGCGCCGGCGAGGACGACCATCTCCCCGACGTACAGCGGATTCCGGATCAGGCGGTAGGGCCCGTGCTGGACGAGCGTGCGGACCTTCGCCTCCACGCCGAAGCTGCGGCCGAGCACCACCAGCGAGTACACGGTGAAGGCCATGCCCAGCGTCATGAGCACGACGGCGAAGACCGCGACGCCGTCGGGCACCTCGGAGCCTCCGGCGAACGCGAGGGTCATCGGGAGGAACGTCCCGAGGTACGCCGCCGCCCGGGGAGCGAAACCGCGTCGTTCCGCCTTCGCCGGAGCCCGAACGACGAGCAGCACCACGGCGATCACGTAGAACGCGATGAGGAGGACCAGGTACGCCACGTAGAGATAGCCGGCGAGCCCGGACGAGGCGTGTCTCTCCACGCCCGAGAGCAGCGACAGCACCGTCAGCAGGAGCAGCAGGACCAGGGCGGGAACGAGCACCACGCGCTCGACATCGATCGACTTCAACTGCTCACGCAACTGCACGGATGCCCCCACTCCGGACGCCGCCCGGTCCGATGATCCGAGCGTCCCGGCCCGATCATATCCGCGCCCCTCCTCCGGACACCCGAGCGCTGCGCGCGCCGCCGCCTAGGCTGGCCGCATGGAGGGGGACGCGACCGCCACCACCGCATCGGCAGCCGAGCGGACGGCATCCGCCGCGTGGGCGCCCGACGTCCTCGGCCCGGACTTCGAGCAGCTCACCCTGCCGCTCGGCGAGGACGACGAGGGCGAGGTCGTCGCGACGCTCGTGCGGTACGTGCCGCCGCCGCGCGAGCCGCGGCGCGAGCCGCGCTGGCGCTGGCCGTGGCAGCCGGCGCCCGAGCCGGAGGAGCCGCCCGCGGCATCCGGCGCCGACGTGCTGTACGTGCACGGCTGGAGCGACTACTTCTTCAACCCGGGCATCGCGCGCTTCTGGGCCGACGCCGGGGCCCGCTTCTTCGCGCTCGACCTGCGCAAGTACGGGCGCTCCCTCCGCGACGGGCAGACGCCCGGGTACGTCACCGACCTCGCGACGTACGACGCCGACATCGAGGCCGCGCTCGCCGTGATGGGCCACGGCCGCCCCGGGTCGACGACGGATGCCGCCGGCACGGCCGGCCCCGCCGCATCCGCTCGCCCGCTCGTGCTCATGGGTCACTCGACCGGTGGTCTCACGCTCAGCCTCTGGGCCGACCGCAATCGGGGACGCGCCGTGGCGCTCGTGCTGAACAGCCCGTGGCTGGAGTTCCAGTTGCGGAGCATCGGCCGGCAGGCGATCTCGCCGGTGATCGAGTTCGGCGCGCGCGTGAACCCGTCGCGGTCGCTGCCGAACATCGACCGCGGGTTCTACGCGCGCTCGATCTCGCGCCAGTTCGACGGCGAGTGGGAGTACGACGCGCGCCTGCGGCCCGACCGCGGCTTCCCCATCCATCCCGCCTGGCTGACGGCGATCCTCGCCGGGCACAAGGCGATCGACGCGGGGATCGACGTGGGCGCCCCGGTGCTGACGCTGCTCTCGGCGCGTTCGACGTTCCAGCCGCGGTGGGATGACGCGATGCTGACCTCCGACACCGTGCTCGTCGTCGACGACATCGCCCGGCACGCCATCGACCTCGGCTCGGAGGTCACCGTCGTGCGGGTCGACGGCGCGCTGCACGACGTGTTCCTGTCGCGGGAGCCGGCGCGCGCCGCGGCCTACGCCGCGATCACCCGCTGGCTCCGCGGGTACGCGCCGCCTAGCGGAAGTTGACGAACTGCAGGTCGACGTCGAGGTCGGCGGCCTTCAGCAGGCGGATGGTCTCCTGCAGGTCGTCGCGGCTCTTCGACGAGACGCGCAGCTCGTCGCCCTGGATCTGCGACTTCACCGTCTTCGGGGCCTCGTCGCGGATGATCTTGCCGATCTTCTTCGCGTTCTCCTGCGAGATGCCGTTCTTCAGGGCGATCTCGATGCGGAACTCCTTGCCCGACGCGTACGGCTCGCCCGAGTCGAGCGACTTCAGCGAGATGCCGCGCTTGATGAACTTCGACTGCACCACGTCGAGCACGGCCTTGACGCGCTCCTCGGAGGTCGCCTTCAGCAGGATCTTCTCGCCCGACCACTCGACCGACGCGCCCACGCCCTTGAAGTCGTAGCGCTGCTCGACCTCCTTGCGGGCCTGGTTGACCGCGTTCTCGGCCTCCATCTTGTCGACCTTGCTCACGATGTCGAACGTCGAATCTGCCATGCGGGCCAGTCTATCGAGGGGCCGAGCGGATGCCACGAGCCGACCTGGCGACCATGGTGATCGCCGGCGCGCCGGCCGCGCGTCAGCGGTACCAGACGGTGATCTCGCCGGGCAGCACCGCCGGGTCGCGGTGCGGCCCGCTCGCGAGCACCAGCTCGCGCTCGGCGAGGGCCGCGGGCAGCGCGACGGGCGAGGTGCCGAAGTTCGTCACCACGGTCCAGCCGCCGGGGCGCTGGAACGCGAGCACCTCCGGCTCGTCGAGCTGGACCCACGCGAGCTTCTCGGTGCCCTGCAGCTCGTGCCGCAGTGCGAGCGCCCGTCGGTACATCGACAGGGTCGACGTCGGGTCGTCCGCCTGCACGTCGACCGCGTACGACGCGAACCACGCCGGCTGCGGCAGGTGGGATGCCGCGGTCGGCCCGAACCCGAACGACGGCGCGTCGGCGACCCAGGGCAGCGGCACGCGGCATCCGTCACGCCCCACCTCGACGCCGGCGTTGCGGAAGAACGACGGGTCCTGTCGCTCCGAGTCGGGGATCTCGGCCACCTCGGGCAGGCCGAGCTCCTCGCCCTGGTACAGGTAGGCGCTGCCGGGCAGGCCGAACAGGAACAGGCTCGCCGCGCGCGCCCGCCGCAGCCCGCGCTCGGTGTCGACCTCGGCCGGGTCGCCGCCGTCGAGCAGCCACTGCCGGCCGACGTCGCCCTCGTTGTCGGGGTCGTCGGGCAGGCCGTACCGCGTCGCGTGGCGGACGACGTCGTGGTTCGAGAACACCCACGTGTTCGACGAGCCCGTCTCGGCCGAGAAGGCCATGTTGCGGTCGACGATCTCGTGGAACTCGGCGGCGTCGAAGTTGGCGCGCAGCAGGTCGAAGTTGAACGCCTGGCCGAGGCTCGTCGGCGCGGCGTACCGGTGCCGGCGCGACGGCGCGACCCACGCCTCGGCGACCGCGATGCGCGGCGGGTCGTACTCGTCGAACACGGCGCGCCACTCGGCGTAGATCTCGTCGAGCTCCTCGCGATCCCACAGCGGGTGCGAGCCGTCGGTGGCGAGCTTCATCTCCTCGAGCTCGGCGTGCGAGCGCAGCGGGTACGTGAGGTCCTTCGCGAGCGCGTGCGCGACGTCGACCCGGAACCCGTCGACCCCGCGGTCGGACCAGAAGCGGAGGGTCCGCAGGAAGTCGTCCCGCACCTCCCGGTTCGCCCAGTTCAGGTCGGGCTGCTCACGCGCGAACAGGTGCAGGTAGAACTGCCCGTCGCCCACGGGCTCCCACGCCGACCCGCCGAAGATCGACTGCCAGTCGCTCGGCGGCTCCGTGCCGTCCGGGCCCTCGCCGTCGCGGAAGAGGTAGCGGTCGCGGGCCGCCGACCCGCGGGGCGACGCGAGCGCCTCGCGGAACCACTCGTGCCGGTTCGACGAGTGGTTCGGCACGATGTCGGCGATCAGGCGGATGCCGGCGGCGTGCAGCGCCGCGATCATCTCGTCGAAGTCCGCCAGCGTGCCGAGCTTGGGGTCGACGTCGCGGTAGTCGTCGACGTCGTACCCGCCGTCGGCGAGCGCCGACGGGTAGAAGGGCGACAGCCACACCGCGTCCACGCCGAGCTCGACGAGGTACGGTATGCGCGACGTGATCCCCTTCAGGTCGCCGATGCCGTCGCCGTTCGCGTCGGCGAAGCTGCGCGGGTAGATCTGGTACACGGCGGCCTGGCGCCACCAGTCCGGGTCGGCGGCGAGCACGGTTCCGGCGTCGATCGTGGTCGGGCGCGAGGTGGTCATGCGGTGCGGTTTCCTCTCGAGGGGTGGTGCGGTACGTGAGGTCGAGCGGATGCCGCGGGGCGGCGGTGTGCGCGATGCGCCCGCCCCGCGGCATCCGTGGACCCTACTTGATCGATCCACGCGTGACGCCGGAGATGACCCAGCGCTGGCTGAAGATGTAGATGATGAGCAGCGGCGCCATCGCCATGAGGTACGACGCGAACGCGACCGTGTAGTCGACGTTGAACTGGCCCTGGAACACGTACTGCACGAGCGGCAGCGTGCGGTGCTCGGGTTCGGTCAGCACGACGAGGGGCATGATGAAGTCGTTCCACGCCCACACGCACGTGAGGATGCCGACCGTGGCGTTCATCGGCATGAGCAGCGGGAAGATCACCTGCCAGAACACCCGCCAGGTGCCCGCGCCGTCCACGCGCGCCGCCTCCTCGAGCTCGATCGGGATCGAGCGGATGTATGCCGTGTAGATGAAGATGTTCAGCGACAGCCCGTAGATCGTGTACAGGATGATCAGGCCGCCCGGGTTGTCCATCCCGAGGATCGCCGTCTGCTTCACGAGCGGCAGCATGATGATCGGGAACGGGATGAACAACGCCGCCAGCAGGTAGAAGAACACGACCTTGAAGAACGGCCGGTGCAGGTTCCGGGCGATGCCGTAGGCGACGACCGAGCTCGTGAGCAGCGTGAAGACCACCGAGCCGACGGTGATGAACGCGGTGTTCAGCAGCGCCTGCGGGAAGTTCGTGCGCTCCCACGCCTCGGCGAAGTTCTCGAGGCGGATCGGGTTCGGCCACTCGAAGCCCGAGCCGCCCGCGAGCTGGTCGGGCGTCTTCAGCGCGACCACCACCGCGAGGTACATCGGGATGAGCACGGTGAGCGAGCACACCGCGATGAGGGCGGTCGCCCACCAGTTGATGCGGCGGGTGTCGTCGGATTCGCGTCCGGGGCGGCGGCGTCCGCGGCGTGCCCGCTCCTCGGGCATCGCCTCGGAGGCCTGCGCCGCCGTGGTCGTGGTGGTGGTCATCAGAATTCGGCCTCTCTGCGCTGAAGGACCCGGAATTGGAAGAGCGAGACGACCGTGATGACGATGAAGAAGATCACCGCGTTCGCCGTCTGGTAAGCGAACTCGCCGCCCGAGAAGCCGCCCTTGAAGATGAGCAGCGTCACCGATTCGGTCGAGGTGCCCGGCCCACCGTTGGTGAGGGCCACGATCGGGTCGAACACCTGCAGGAAGCTCTTGAGGCTCAGCACCACGTTGATGGTGAAGAACGCCCCGATGAGCGGGAAGGTGATCGACCGGAACTGCCGCCACGAGCCGGCACCGTCGATGGATGCCGCCTCGTAGAGCTCCCCGGGGATCGTCTGCAGTCCCGACAGGTAGATGATGATCGCGAACGCGCACGCCTGCCAGACCGCGAGCACCACGATCGCCGTCCACGCCAGATCGGGATTCGTGAGGATGTTGTCGCGGAAGACGGGGATGCCCGACAGGATCTGCGGCAGCGAGTTCGCGAAGAAGAACTGGAACACGTAGCCGATGACGAGGATCGCCAGCACGTAGGGCACGAAGAACACGCCGCGGAAGAAGTTCCGCCCCACGATCTTCGCGTTCAGTCCGAGCGCGATGGCGAGGGAGAACACGTTCGTCAGGATCGTCGCGACGATCGCGAAGAGGAACGAGAACCCGTACGCCTGCAGCACGCGTTCGTCGCCGAACAGGTTGGCGTAGTTCGACAGCCCGACGAAGTTCCACGCGCCGTAGCCGGCGTAGTTCGTGAAGCTGAAGAAGATGCCCACGAGGACCGGCAGGGTGTGGAAGGCCGCGAACGCGATGACCGCGGGCCAGACCATCCAGTAGTACGCGGGCGCGGCCCGCCTGCTGTCCGAGCGCATCCGGGTGGCGCGCTTCGCGCCGCCGCCGCCCGTCGACGACCGCGTCGCCTGGGTCAGGGTGCTCATGTCATTCTCCCGTCACGGGGATCGTGCGAGCGGCGACCTTGGCCCACTCGCGGTCGAGGGTGGCGAGCGCGCGCTGCGGATCGCCCGTGAAGAGGGCCTGCTGCACCGTCGCGTCGAGTGGGATGCCGGGCGGCACCTGGTGGTCGATGAAGCCGGTGATGCGGCCCTCGTCGAACCACGGTGCGACCGACTGGATCGCGGGGTCGTCGCTGAGCTCGGCGCCCTCCACCGAGGGGATCATGTTCTGCGACGCCGCGAAGGCCGTGATCACGTCCTCGCTGAAGAGGTACTCGATGAAGCGCATGGCCTCCTCGCTCTTCGGCGCGTCCTTGCCCATCGTCACGACCACGTCGACGCCCGACACGAGCAGCCGGTCGGCGGGGTCGTCGGTCGGGTACGGGAAGATGCCGAGGTTGATCTCCTCGTTCACGCCCTTGATCGGGTTCACCGCCCAGATGCCCTGCATGTACATCGCCGCGTCGCCGTTGGCGAACGCCGCGTTGCCGTCGTCGTAGGTGCGGCCGCGGTAGCCCTCCTGCGCGTACGAGTAGAGCTGCGCCTGCCGGTCGAGCACCTCCGGGTAGTCCTGCTCGAACGAGACCGACGAGTCGGGGCCGACGTCGGCGCCCTCCTCGCGCATCTCGTCGAAGAACCCCTCCTGCGCCGGATAGGCGCCGAGGCCGTTGAACGACGGCAGCGTCGTCCACGCATCGCCGAGCGTGCCGTAGAACGGGGTGATCCCGGCATCCTGCAACTGCTCGCACACCTGGATGAGCTCGTCGAAGGTCTCGGGGACCTCGATCCCCTGCTCCTCGAAGATGTCGATGTTGTAGATGATGCCGTTGGCGTTGTTGACGTAGCCGAGGCCGTTGACCTCGTCGCCGAACGTGCCGAGGTCCGCGAGGATCTCCTGCACCGCCGGGTTGATGGTCTCGAGCACGGGATCGTCGCTGAAGTCGTGGAAGACCCCGGCCTGCGCGAGGCGGCCGAAGTTCCCGTTGGCGTTCAGCGTGATGACGTCGGGCGTGCGGTCCTTCACCAGGAGCGTGCGGATCAGCGTGTCGGCGTCGGCGACCTGGTTCTGCACCACGTCGATGTCGGGGTTCTCGGCCTCGAAGTCGTCGATGATCTGCTGGAAGTCCTCGAGCGCCTCGCCCTTGAACTGGAAGAAGTCGAGCTGCGTCCGGCCGTCGCCGCCGTCGCCGGTCGCGCACCCGGCGAGCAGCAGGCTCGCGGCGGTGGTGAGGGCGACGGATGCCGCGGCGACGGGCGCTCGTCGCCGACCTCGCCGTCTCCGGTGCGAATGCGTGCGGATGGTCTGGTCCCTCATCGTGCGCCTCCTTGCGCGTTCGGGTTGAGCGTCAGGCGGTGGTGAGCTCGAGCAGCACGAGCTGCCCGGGGAAGAGCACGGGGGCCTGCAGGCCTACGGTGCCCAGTTGCCGGCCGGTCAGCACGATCGGCTGCTCGGCCCAGGGGAGCGTGGACTGGCCGGGGCCGTGGTCCACGCGTCCGGCGGCGATCCGCACCGCGTACCTGCGGTCCGGGTCGAGGCCCGGCAGCGTGAAGCGGCCGGGCGGGTGGGTCACGCTGGTGGTCACCTGCGTGAACGTGAAGAGCGCGGATGCCGCGTCGCCCGCGACCACCCCGCGCACGTCGGTGGTGTCGTCGCGGGTGTCGCCGTGCACGAGCGTGCCGGTGTGGATGAGCGCGCGGTGCCGCTTGTGGAGGTCGACCCATTCGCGCACGCGGGCGAGCCCGGCGTCGTCGAGGGTCGTCAGGTCCCATTCGACGCCGAAGTGCCCGAACAGGGCGACGCCGGCGCTCGTGTCGAGCTGCACGGTGCGGCCCGTGGTGTGCACCTCGGGGCTCGTCAGGTGGGCGCCCATCATCTCCGTCGGCACGAGGATCCCGGTGTAGCGCTGGATCTGGAGGCGCTCGATGGGGTCGAGGGTGTCGCTCGTCCAGATGCGGTCGGTGTGCTCGAGGATCCCGAGGTCGACGCGCGCGCCGCCCGACGCGCACGACTCGATCTCGAGTCCGGGGTGGCGGCGCTTGAGCTCGGCGAGCAGCCGGTACAGCGCCTGCACGTTCTCGTGCACGCGCGCTCGGCCGGTGTGGGCGCTGCCGGCCTCGAGCAGGTCGCGGTTGTGGTCCCACTTCAGGTAGGCGATGTCGTACTCGGCGAGCAGCGCGTCGAGCCGCTCGAGCAGGTACTGCCAGGCGTCGGGATTGGCGAGGTCGACCACGTACTGCTGGCGCGCGGGCACGGGCAGGTCGTCGCGCCCGCGGAGGATCCAGTCGGGGTGGTTGCGGGCGAGCTCGGAGTCGAGGTTCACCATCTCGGGCTCGACCCACAGGCCGAACTCCATGCCGAGCGACGTGACGGTCTCGATGAGCGGACCGAGCCCGTCGGGCCACACGGTCTCGTCGACCCACCAGTCGCCGAGGCCCGCGGTGTCGTCGCGGCGGCCGAGGAACCATCCGTCATCGAGCACGAACCGCTCGACGCCGACGGATGCCGCACGCCGGGCCAGCTCGTCGATCTTCTCGCGGTCGTGGTCGAAGTACACGGCCTCCCACGTGTTGAGCGTGACCGGGCGGGGGCGGCGCGGATGCTGCGGACGCGCGCGCAGTTCGCGGTGGAACCGGCTCGACAGCTCGGTCAGCCCGTCGCCCCACGAGCCGATCGCCCACGGCGTCGCGTACGACTCGTCCTGATCGAGGACGACCTCGCCGGGGGCCAGCAGCTCGCCCGCGCCGAGGGAGGATTCGCCCGTGGGCAGGCGCTCGGCGAGGAGGCGGTGGTTGCCGCTCCAGGCGGTGTGCACGGCGTGGACCATCCCGCGTTCGAAGCCGAATCCGCGGCGGCCCGCGGCGATGACCAGGCTCGCGTCGGCGCCGGGCCGCCCACGGCGGCTCTCGCGCAGGTGCGTGCCGATCGTGAACTCGTGGCGCTGCGGCGACCGCTCGCGGAGGTGGCGGCCGGTGGTGTCGAGGAGTTGGTCGGCGGTGGCGGGCACGGGGAAGAACGGGGTGAGCGCGACGACCGAGTAGGGCGCGTCCGCGAGGTTCCGCAGGGTGATGCGCTGCCGGAACAGGCCTGAGGCGGTCACCTCGAGTTCGATGGTCGCCTCGAGGCCGGCGTCGTCGTCGCGGGCGGTGATCGTCGCGGTGGCGGCATCCGTCTGGACGTCGACGGTCGCGAGGCGCGTCGAGAAGTCGCGGCCGTCGCGATGACCCGCGAGACCGGGGGTGCCGAGCCACCCCGACGACTCCTGCGGGATGAGGGTGAGGGCGGCGGGTACGTCGATGCCGCCGGAGACGCGCTGGGGGATCGCCGCGAGGGCCATGGCCGCGAGCTCGTCGGCGCCCACCTCGCCGAGGTCGGATCCCCAGTGCACGATCGCGGGGAGGGGCGCGTGGTCGAGGGAGAGCACCACGCTGGTGCCGCCGTTGCGGAGGTGGATCGGGTCGGTGCCGCGCTGCATGACGTTCTTTCTATGACAGAAATAAATGATCTGTCAATCCCGTTGCGCTCGGCGCTGGGGCCGTGTTTCGTAGGTACGTTCGTGTCAAGATGGAACGAACCACGGCGATGGAGGGCGGCGATGACGCAGGTCGAACTCGGCGGCTCCGCGCGAGAACTGGCCCGTCAGGTGCTCATCCACGGCCCGATCTCCCGCGCCGACCTCGGCCGCCGCCTCGGCCTGTCGCCCGCGAGCCTCACCCGCCTGTCGAAGCCGTTCCTCGACCGCGGCCTGTTCGTCGAGGCACCCGACCTCGTGCAGGGCGCCACCGGCCGGCCCGCCCGCCCGCTCGACGTGCGCGCCGACGCCCGCCGATTCGTCGGCGTGAAGCTCAGCGGCGACGCCGCCCATGCCGTGCTCACCGACCTGCGCGCCACCGCGGTCGCGCGCGAGGAACGCGCGCTCGACCGGCACGACCCCCGCGCGGTCGTCGGCGTCATCGGCGACCTCGTCGAGACCCTGCTCGCCGCCGAGGGGCCCGACCTCCCGAGGGTGTCCGGCCTCGGCGTCAGCGTCGGCGGCAACGTCGCCGACCAGCGCGTCGTCACCCGCGCCCCGTTCCTCGGCTGGCGCGACGTCGCGCTCGCCGACCTCCTCGAAGCGCGCCTCGGCCTGCCCGTCGACGTCGAGAACGACGTGACCGCGCTCACCACCGCCGAACAGTGGTTCGGCCCAGCCCGAGGGCGCGACGCGTTCGCCGTCGTCACCGTCGGCGCCGGCGTCGGCTACGGACTCGTCATGCACGACCGGGTCGTCACCACGCCCGACACGGGCCTCGGCCTCGGCGGCCACCTGCCCCTCGACCCCAGCGGCCCGCTCTGCGTGGACGGTCACCGAGGATGCTCGACCGCGATGCTCTCGATCCCCAGCATCTGCGCGCAGGTCGGCATCGCCCTCGGGCGCGAGATCGGCTACGACGAGGTGATCGAACTCGCGGCGGCGCGGCATCCGCTCGCCCGTTCGGTGACGGATGCCGCGGGCCGCTCGCTCGGCCGCATGATGGGCTACATCGCCAACCTCGCCATGGTCGACGCGATCGTGCTCTCGGGGGAGGGCGTCGGACTGTGGTCGGTCGCGGGCGACACGACGCTCGCCGCGCTCGCCGCGGACCGCGACCCCGAGGCGTCCGAGGTCGTCGTGCACGTCGACGACACGGGCTTCGACCCGTGGGCGCGCGGCGCGGCCGCCGTCGCCATCCAGGGCGCGCTCGCGCGCCTGCGCCTCCCCGCCTGACCCTCCCGCCCCGCCGCGCGGGCAGCGGTCAGAGCTCGGGCGGGGTGGCGGTCGAGGAGCGCACGCGCAGCTCGAACGGCAGCTGCGTCATCGACGCCCCGGGGGCGGCATCCGGCCCCGGCTCGAGCTGCTCCATGAGGATCTCGACGGCCTGCTCGCCCTGGCCGCGCGGGAACTGCGCGACCGTCGACAGCCCGAAGAAGTCGGAGAGGTCGTAGTCGTCGATGCCGATGATCGACACGTCGCGCGGCACGACCAGCCCGAGGTCGCGCGCGGCGAGGATCGACCCGATCGCCATCTCGTCGGACGCCGCGAAGATCGCCGTCGGCCGGTCGTGAGGTCGCCCGAGCAGCTGCTTCGCCGCGTGGTAGCCGCCGCGGATCGTGAAGTCGGCCGGCGCGAACAGCGTCGGGTCGGGCTCGACGCCCACCTCGCGCAGCGCCGCCTCGTACCCCAGTCGTCGGTTCGTGGGCAGGTGGAAGTCGAGGTCGAACTCGAGGTCGCCGCCGATGTGCGCGATCCGGCGGTGGCCGAGCCCGATGAGGTGCTCGGTCGCGAGCCGCGCCACGGCCACGTCGTCGATCGTCAGGGTGCGCACGCCGGGGATCGGACCGCCGACGCCCACGAGCGGCTTGCCGAGGTCGTGCAGGCGCTGCACCTCGTGCTCGGTGAGCTCGAGCGACACGGCGATGACCGCGTCGACGCGCTGGCGCAGCAGGAAGTGCTCGAACACGCTCAAGCGCTCGCGCCCGTCGCCGGACAGGTTGTAGAGCGTGAGGTCGTACCCGCGGCGCAGCAGCGCCTGCTGGGCGCCCTCGAGCACCGACGAGAAGAACCACCGGTTGAGGAACGGGATGACCACGCCGATGTTCCGGGTGCGGCCCGAGGCGAGGCTCGACGCGTTCGACGACACGACGTAGCCGAGCAGGGCCGCCGCCTCCTCGACCTTCGCCTTCGACGTGGGGGAGACGTGACCGCGGCCGCTCAGCGCACGCGAGACGGTCGCGGTGGAGACCCCCGCGAGCTTCGCCACTTCCTCGATGCCGGCCATCGCTCCTCGCCCGCCGCGGACTGCTCGGGGTGCAGGCCGGCGGCACCCGATCCTATCGCCGCGCGGAGTGGCGCATTGCCGCGTCCCTCGGACTGGGGTAGGAAAGCAGCGTTCAGGGCTCGTCCTCCGGGGGGACAGGCTTGCCCACCTGCACCGTGATGAAAGGGAAGTCCGCGTGAAGTGGGTCAAGCGCCTCGCCCTGGGGCTCGTCGTCGTGTTCGCCCTGTTCTACATGATCACCCGTCCGGAGGATGCCGCCGGCGCGGTGCAGGGCGCGGTCGCCGCCGTGTGGGGCGGCGTCGAGGCGGTGGCTCGGTTCTTCTCGTCCCTCGCCGCCGCGTAGCCGCGAACGGATGCCGCCGGTGACGCCGAACGCCCGCAGCCTGTTCGACCCGCGGGTCGAGCGGTTCCTCATCGCCGACGAGGGCGAGGTGATCGTCGACGAGGTCGCCAAGCACTGGGCGGCGATCGTCAAGCCGGTCCTGCTGCTCGTCGCCGCGGTGCCGCTGCTCATCATCGCGTTCTGGGTGCCGCCGCAGGCGTGGTGGCTGCCGGCGCTCGCCGCCCTCGTGCTCGCCGTGTGGGGCCTGTGGCGCATCCTGCAGGCGCAGATGGACCGCTTCGTCATCACCAACATGCGCGTGTTCCGCGTGCACGGCATCCTCACGCAGAACATCGCGACGATGCCCCTCGCGCGAATCCTCGACATCTCGGTGCGCCGACCGGTCGTCGGCCGCATCTTCGGCTTCGGCCACTTCGTGTTCGAGTCGGCCGCGCAGACCCAGGGGCTCAAGGAGATCCGCTACGTCGGGGCGCCCAACGAGCGCGACCTCACCATCCAGCGCGTCATCGCCCGCGCGGGCCTCCGCGGGCCGGTGCGCGGCACCCAGCCGATCGCGCCCGTCCCGCAGGCGTTCCAGCCGTCCGCGACGCGTCACCCTGCCGGCCCCGACGAGTACCGCGACGGCCGGCGCGACGAGCTCGGCCCGAACGACACGATGCCGATCCACCTGTGAACGGATGCCGCCCGGCGGGCACCGCCGGGACGGCCGCCGCGCGTGCGGCGCGGGCGCCGTGGCATCCGCTCGCCTCGATTTCTGGACACGCCGCCGCATGGGTATCCTTGTGTGGCCCCCGGTCGCGTGAGGAACGTGGTCGGGTGTACGGCGAGTTACCCAAGCGGCCAAAGGGATCTGACTGTAAATCAGCTGGCATAGCCTTCGGGGGTTCGAATCCCTCACTCGCCACCACGTGAAAGCCCCGGTCCGCCGGGGCTTTCGTCGTTCTCGGCGACGGATGTCGCGTCGGGCCGCGGTCCGTGCACGGGCGATCGTGGTCGGGACGGATGCCGCGGCGGGGCGTAGCGTGGGGGCATGACGCCTGACGCCGGCCACGCGGCATCCGCAGACCTGCTCGCCATCGCCCGACGGATCGCGCTCGCCGTCGCCGAGACCGCGCTCGAGGAACGTCGCCGCGGCATCGCCGTGGAGGCGACGAAGTCGACGCCGACCGACGTGGTCACCGCCGTCGACCGCGACACCGAGGCGCGCATCAGGTCGATGATCCTCGACGCCCGCCCCGACGACGGGATCTTCGGCGAGGAGGACGACACGCACGTCGGCACGAGCGGACTCAACTGGGTCGTCGACCCGATCGACGGCACCGTCAACCTGCTGTACGACATCCCGGCCTGGTCGGTGAGCATCGCCGTGGTCGACGGGCCGCCCGACCCGGAGCACTGGAACGCGGTGGCCGGCGTCGTCGTGAACCCGGTGTCAGGGGAGGTGTTCGCCGCGTCGGCGGGCGGCGGCGCGCACCTCGGCGACCGCGAGCTGCGGGTCAACACGGACGTCGCACTGCCGCAGGCGCTCGTCGGCACCGGGTTCGGATACGCCGTCGAGCGGCGGCGCACCCAGGCCGAGGCACTGCTGCACGTGCTGCCGCGCGTGCGCGACATCCGTCGTATGGGCTCGGCCGCGCTCGACCTCGGCGCGGTCGCCGCGGGCCGGCTCGACGCGTTCTACGAGCAGGGCCTGAACCCGTGGGATCACGCGGCGGGCGCCATCGTCGTCCGCGAGGCCGGCGGCCGCGTCGGCGGGCCCCACGGCGGTCGCGAGAACGAGCGACTGCTGCTCGCCGCGGCCCCGTCGGTGTTCGACCAGCTCGCCGCGCTGCTGCACGACGCGGGCGTACCGGCCGACTGAGCCGGCGGCGCCGGGTTCTCCACAGGCGCGTCCACGCGCGACACGCGTTCGCACACCGACATGGCGCCGCGGCGACCGAGCGGTTACGCTTTATCGATCCGTGACCTTCGACTCCGTTCGAAGGTGCGCGGCCCAAGGTCCCCCGATCCCGAGCCGAAAGTCCCCCCACGTGCCCGAGACCCCCCTCGTGCCCGACGGTTCCACGCCAGGCACTCAGGCCCATTCGCGGCCTGAGCGACCCCTGACCCGTCGCGAACTGCGGGACCGCTCCACCTCGTCGGCCGAGCCGGCCGGCCCTCGGGCCGGCATGGACTCGGCCTTCGGCGTCTCCGGGGGAGGGCCGTTCGAGTCGTTCCTTCCGGGCCGCGGCGCCGCGCCCGCGCCGTCCTCGGCGGGGTCGTCTCCGGCTTCGGTTCGAGCGGATGCCACGGGGCCGCTGCGTCCGCGCGACCGTCGTGAGGCGCCGTCAGCCCCGGTCGCGCCGGCTGCCCCGGCCGCTCCGGCCGCGAGCTCGCGCCGCCTTCGCCGCGAGGCCGAGACGCTGAGCGGCGAGCTCGCGCACGTCGCACCTCGTCCGACCTCTGCTGCCGCGTCGCCGGCGCCTGCGGTTTCGGAGCGGCAGGGTCCGACGTCGGCGGCGGAGTCTGCGCCGGTTGCGCCGCGGACGGGCCGCCGTGCCGCGCCGGCTGCGCCCGCGCCCGCTGCTGCGCCCGCGCCCGCACGGACCGCCCCGCCCGCACGGACCGCCCCGCCCGCACGGACCGCCCCGCCCGCGCCTGCCGCTGCGGCGGGCCCGTCGCCCCTCGAGCGGCCGATCGCCGAGCGTCCGGCCTCGATGCGTCCGCTGCAGCCGCCCGCGCCGCGCGTGATCCCCGCCGACCCGCCTCGCCGCGATGAGCGGCCCGCCGCCCCGCGGCAGGAGCGTCCCCGCGACCTGCGCGCCGAATCCACCGACGACCTCTCCGCCGTCCTCGCCGCTGCGGCGAACACGGGCCGTGCGCCCGAGGGGCTGGAGTTCCGCGAGTTCGATGTCGAGCCGCCGCGTGAGCGTCGCCCCGCGGCTGCGCCCGCACCCGCGCGTCCGGCACCGGGCGCGCGCGGACCGCGTCACGAGCCCGCACCGGCCGCCCGCCCGTCGGCATCCGCCCGTCCCGCGGCTGCGCCCGCCGCCGACGGACGTCCGGCCGCCGACGTCGCCCCGACGGCGCGCCCGTCCCGCCCCGCCGAGGGGCGCGGACCCGCCGAAGCGCCGGTCGCGCCGGCTCGCGGACCGCGCGACGACCGGGCCCTCGACCGTCGCGTCGCTCCCCGTTCCGCCGAGCCCGCACGCACCGGCGGCGGCGAAGCGCAGCCGTCCGCCTCGGATGCGCGTCGTCCCGACGTCCCGGCCCGGTCAGATGCACCGCGCGACGTGACCGAGCCCGCTCCGCGGCGCTCCGCCGCCGCGCCGGCCGCGGCATCCCGCCCGGCGCCGCGCCCCGCGGGCCGACCGGCCCCGCGCCGCACGCTGCGCCGAGCGATCACCACGCGCGTGGCCAGCCTCGTGGCGATGAGCTTCGTCGCCCTGCTCGCCGTGGCGACATCCGTGCCGTCGCTGTCGCTGCTGTCGCCGGCCGACGTGCAGGCGATGGCCCTCGGCGACACGACCGTCGTGACCCTCGACGGGCAGCGCGTCGACATCACCGGCGGCGCGACGGCCGCCGCGGTCGGGCGCGAGGGCTACCAGGCGCAGACCATCGAGGAGTACGCGCGCGCGGCCGGCATCCGCCCCGAGGCGACGTTCACGAACAACCCGCTCGGCACGATCCAGTGGCCATTCGCGGTCGGCGTGCACATCGGCGACCGGTTCGGGTACCGCAACTGCGCCGGCTGCTCGACCAACCACCGCGGTCAGGACTTCAACCCGGGCGACGGCGCCGAGATCCAGGCGATCGCCGACGGCGTGGTGTCGGTCTCCACCGACGCGGGCGGCTCGCTCGGCGCGGTCACGATGATCGACCACGTGATCGACGGGCAGACCGTCACGAGCGTCTACGCGCACATGCAGTACGGCACCCGCCGATTCGAGGTCGGCGACCGTGTCGAGGTCGGCGACGTCGTCGGCAACACGGGCAACACCGGCATGTCGACCGGCCCGCACCTGCACTTCGAGATCCGCATCGGCGGCGTCGGCGGCACCCACGTCGACCCGCTCGAGTGGCTCTGGGCCAACACCAACTGACGGATGCCGCGGGCTCCTCGCCCGCTACCCTGCGGGCGCGCAGGGAGCGTCGTGCCGCCGATCCTCATGCGTGCGTGAACGCAACGGGGGCGGATGCCGCAGCATCCGCCCCCGTCGTTCGCGCTACGCGCGCAACCAGACCGTGGTGTCGGCCGGCAGCTCGCCGCCCGACACGTCACCGCTCGCGAGCAGCACCTCGCCCGCGGGCAGGGCCACGGGGGTGGAGCCGGTGTTGCCGATCACGGTGACCGGGCCGTTGCGGAACGCGAGCACGTCGTCGCCGAAGCCGTCGAGCCACGCGACGGAGCCCGTCGCGAGCGCGAGCTCGCGGCGCAGGCCGAGCGCGGTGCGGTAGAGCTCGAGCGTCGACCCCTCGGCTCCGCGCTGGCGGTCGCGGGCGAGGGCGGCCCACTCGGCGGGCTGGGGGAGCCACGCGGCATCCGCCGGCCCGAAGCCGTACGAGGGGGCGTCGGCCTCCCACGGGATGGGCACGCGGCATCCGTCGCGGCCGTATCGTTCGCCGTTCGTACGGAACCAGGTCGGGTCCTGGCGCGCCTCGTCGGGCAGGTGGATGGCCTCGGGCAGGCCGAGCTCCTCGCCCTGGTAGATGTAGGCGGAACCCGGCAAGGCGAGCATGACGGCCGTCGCGGCGCGGGCGCGGCGCAGGCCGACGACCGGGTCGGGCAGGCCGGCGCTCTTCGGGCCGATGCCGTGGCCCTGCAGGCTATCGGCCTGCAGCGCGAGCCGCGAGGCGTGCCGGATCACGTCGTGATTGGACAGGACCCAGGTCGAGGGCGCGCCGACCGCGCCGAACGTCTCGATCGAGTGGTCGATCACGTTGCGGAGCGCGGGCGCCTCCCACGGCGTCTCGAGGTACGCGAAGTTGAACGCCTGGTGCATCTCGTCGGGGCGCACCCACTTCGCCACGCGGGTCAGCGGGTCGACCCAGGCCTCGGCCGCGAGGATGCGCTCGCCGGGGTAGCCGTCGAGCAGCTTCCGCCAGTCGCGGTACACCTCGTGCACGCCCTCCTGGCCCCAGTACGGTGCGCCGTCGCCCTCATCGTGGATCTCGGGCTCGAGGGGCACGCCGGCCTCGAGGCCGTGCGCATTGCCGCCCATCGAGCCGGCGTCGGCGGGCGGGGTGTAGTCGGGCAGGCCGTCGGCCTTGATGAGGCCGTGAGCGACGTCGACGCGGAAGCCGTCGACCCCGCGGTCCAGCCAGAAGCGGAGGATGCGGCGGAACTCCTCGCGCACCTCCTCGTTGGTCCAGTCGAAGTCGGGCTGCGAGCTGTCGAAGATGTGAAGGTACCACTGCCCGGGGGAGCCGTCGGCCTCGGTGACGCGGGTCCACATGGAGCCGCCGAACACGGACTGCCAGTTGTTCGGCGGCAGCTCGCCGTGCTCGCCCTTGCCCTCGCGGAAGATGTAGCGGGCGCGCTCGGGACTGCCGGGCGCTGCGGCGAGGGCCTCCTGGAACCAGACGTGCCGGTCGGAGGAGTGGTTCGGCACGAGGTCGACGATGACCTTGAGGCCGAGCCGGTGGGCCTCGGCGAGCATGTCGTCGAAGTCGGCGAGCGTGCCGAACAGCGGGTCGACGTCGCAGTAGTCGGCGACGTCGTATCCCGCGTCCTTCTGCGGCGACGCGTAGAAGGGGGAGAGCCAGATCGCGTCGACTCCGAGGTCGGCGAGTTCGGGCAGGCGAGAGCGGATGCCGGCGAGGTCGCCCATGCCGTCGCCGTTCGCGTCGGCGAACGACCGGGGGTAGATCTGGTAGATCGCGGCGGTGCGCCACCATTCGGAAGTCATGAGGGAAGATCCTAGGTCAATCTGAAAGCGTTTGCAGATCTGGACTCCGCGCAGTTTCCTGAGTAAGCGGTATCGATCCGATAACACCGAGTTGTCAATGGGACCTTGACAGGGTATACCTGAAACCGCTTGCAATCACGATGCGAGCGACATCCAAACGGAAGAACGGCCTTTCGAGCACGGTGCGCACGTCACCAGGCGAAGGCGCCGGTCTCACGCACACTGAGAAGGGCACACACCAATGCGGGTGAACAAGAAGCTGTTCGCGGCCGGCGCCGTCGCCGTCGTCGCGACCCTGGGGCTCGCGAGCTGCGCGAGCGGCGACGCCGACAACGGCGAGAACGGCGGCTCGGCCGAGGGCGGCACGCTGACCGTCTGGGTCGACGCCGAGCGCGTCGACGCGGTCCAGCCCGCCGCCGACGCCTACTCCGAGGAGAAGGGCGTCGAGGTCGAGATCGTCGGCAAGGACGTCGCCACCATCAAGGACGACTTCATCCAGCAGGTCCCGACCGGCGAGGGCCCCGACATCACGATGGGCGCGCACGACTGGCTCGGCGAGCTGTCGACGAACGGCGTCGTGGCGCCGCTCGAGCTCGGCGACTCGGCCGGCGACTACCTCGACGTCGCGATCAACGCGGCGACCTACGAGGGCACCGTCTACATGCTCCCCTACGCGGTCGAGAACATCGCGATCCTCCGCAACGCCGACCTCGTCCCCGAGGCCGCGACGAGCTTCGACGACATGATCGCCAAGGGCCAGGCCGCGGGCCTCGACAAGCCGTTCGTGGTCGAGCAGGGTGCCGAGGGCAACCCGTACCACCTCTACCCGTTCCAGACGGCGTTCGGTGCTCCGGTCTTCGGCACCAACGACGAGGGCTACGACCCGACCGACCTGCAGCTCGGCAACGAGGGCGGCATCGAGTTCGCGAACTGGCTGGGCAGCCAGGGCAAGAACGGCGCCGGCAACTTCAACACCGACATCGACGGCGACATCGCCAAGCAGGCATTCCTCGACGGCACCGCGGCCTTCTGGCTGACCGGTCCGTGGAACGTGGGCGCCGCGGTCGACGGCGGCATCAACGTCGCGATCGACACCATCCCGAGCCCGACCGGTGAGCCCGCCTCGCCGTTCGCCGGCGTCAAGGGCTTCTTCGTGAGCTCGGAGTCGGACAACAAGGTCGCCGCGAACGACTTCCTCGTGAACTACATCGGCACCGAAGAGGTCCAGCTCGACCTGTTCGAGGCCGGCAACATCCTGCCCGCCCTCTCGTCCGCGGCCGAGACCGCCTCGAGCGACCCGATCATCGAGGGCTTCGCTGCCGTCGGTGCCGAGGCCGTCCCGATGCCCGCCATCCCCGCCATGGGTTCGGTGTGGCAGTACTGGGGCATCGCCGAGGCCTCGATCATCAACGGTGAGGACCCGGTTGCGACCTGGGAGAAGCTCGCCGCCGATGTCCAGGCTGCGATCGACGCCAAGTAACGACTGAGCGCTCCGGGTCGGATGCCGCAACGGCATCCGGCCCGGGGCACTCCCGTTCCACGAGAAGAGCGAGCAAGATGAGCAGCATGATCGACGAGGACGTCGCGGCCGACCCCGGGGCCGACAGGAAGCCGACGAAACGGCAGCGCCAGGCGGCGAAGATCGCCGACGCGGCATCCGGCAGCATGAAGGCCTTCGTCGTCAAGCTCGTGCTGATGGGCCTCGTCGACGCGATCGCCCTCTACGCGGTGTTCATCCTCGCGCTCCAGCGCGAGTGGATCGTGCTCGGCGTGATCGTCGCCGTCACGGTCTTCGTCAACTGGATCTACTTCTCGCGCCGTCGACTGCCGGCGAAGTACCTGACGCCCGGCATCATCTTCCTCTCCCTCTTCCAGGTGTTCGTGCTCCTCTACACGGGGTACGTCGCCTTCACGAACTACGGCACGGGGCACAACGGCTCCAAGGAGCAGGCGGTGAGCTCGCTCATGGCGGCCTCGCTCGAGCGCGTGCCCGACTCGCCCACCTACCAGGTCACCGTCGTCGACCAGCTCGGCACGCTCGGCCTCCTCGTCACCGACCCCGACGGCGACGTGCAGCTCGGCACCATGGAGCAGCCCCTCGCCGAGGTCGACGGCGCCGAGATCGAGAACGGCAAGGCCGTCGCCGTCGACGGATGGACCACCCTCTCGTTCGGCGAGGTCATCTCCCGCACCGACGAGATCACCGAGCTCGCCATCCCGGCCTCCGACGACCCGAACGACGGCGCGTTGCGGACGCCGGACGGGTCGAACGGCTACCTCTACACCTCGAACCTCGAGTACGACGAGGCCGCCGGCACGATGACCGACCTCGGGACGGGGACCGTCTACACCGACATCGGCACCGGCGCCTTCGTCGCCGAGGACGGCCAGGAGCTCCGCCCGGGCTGGCAGATCGTCGTCGGATTCGACAACTTCATTCGCGCGGTCACCGATCCGCGCCTCGCCGGGCCGCTCGTCTACGTGACGCTCTGGACCTTCGCGTTCGCGCTCATCTCGGTCGCGTCGACCTTCTTCCTCGGCCTGTTCCTCGCCATCACCTTCAACGACCTGCGCATGCGCGGCCGCAAGGCGTACCGCATCGCGATGATCCTCCCGTACGCGATCCCGTCGTTCCTGTCGGCGCTGGTCTGGGCGGGCATGATGAACCAGAGCTTCGGGTTCATCAACCAGGTGCTCCTCGGCGGTGCGTCGGTGCCCTGGCTGACGGACCCGTTCGTCGCGAAGATCTCCGTGCTCATCGTGAACCTGTGGCTCGGCTTCCCGTACATGTTCCTCGTGTGCCTCGGCGCGCTGCAGTCGATCCCCGACGACGTGCAGGAGGCCGCGACGGTCGACGGCGCCAGCTCGTGGAACGTGTTCCGCCTGATCAAGCTGCCGCTGCTGCTCGTCAGCGTCGCCCCGCTCCTGATCGCCTCGTTCGCGTTCAACTTCAACAACTTCAACGTGATCTACATGTTGACCAACGGCGGGCCGCGAGATACCGGCGCCCCGATCCCGGTCGGCTTCACCGACATCCTGATCTCGATGGTCTACAAAGTGGCGTTCACGGGCCAGACGCGCGACTACGGGCTCGCGTCGGCGTACTCGATCATCATCTTCATCGTGGTCGCGGTGATCTCGATCATCGCCTTCCGCCGCACCAAGTCGCTCGAGGAGATCAACTGATGGCCGAGCCGCGTCCCATCTCCGGCACCGAGACCGGACTGCTCCAGGGCGAGCTCGTCGAGCAGCGCGCCGCCGTGAAGGCGGGCGGCGACCCCGAGCTCACCCGCGAGGTCGCGCCGAAGCGGCCGTTCAGCTTCGGCCGCTGGTTCAAGGCGACCGGATGGCGCCACCTGGTCGGCATCGTCGTCGTCGCGTTCGCGCTGTTCCCGATCGTGTTCGTCATCTCCTCGTCGCTGAACCCGACCGGCACGCTCACCGGCTCGAACGCGCTGTTCTCGCAGATCGGGCTCGACGCCTACGCGCGCATCCTGACCAACCCGCAGGTGCCGTTCACGACGTGGTTCGGCAACACGATCCTGATCGCGGGCATCACGGCGCTGCTGACGGTGTTCCTCGGAGCCCTCGCGGCGTACTCGTTCTCGCGCATGCGGTTCACGGGCCGCCGCTTCGGGCTCATCTCGATCGTCGTGATCCAGATGTTCCCGCAGATGCTCGCGGTCGTCGCGATCTTCCTCGTGATGAGCGCGATCAGCGACTGGTTCCCGGCCATCGGCCTGAACACGCACATCGGCCTGATCATGGTGTACCTGGGCGGCGCGCTCGGCGTGAACACCTACCTCATGTACGGCTTCTTCAACACCATCCCGTCGTCGATCGACGAGGCGGCGAAGATCGACGGCGCCGGCCACGCGCGTATCTTCTTCACGATCATCCTGCGGCTCGTCGCGCCGATCCTCGCGGTGGTCGCGCTGCTGTCGTTCATCTTCTCGGTGAACGAGTACGTGGTCGCGTCGGTGATCCTCATCGACACCGAGAAGCAGACCCTCGCCGTGGGCCTGGTCAAGCTGGTGTCGAACCCGCGCTACGCCGACTGGGCCGCGTTCTCGGCCGGTGCGGTCATCGCGGCGCTGCCCGTCGTGCTCCTCTTCCTCTACCTGCAGAAGTACATCGTCGGCGGGCTCACGGCGGGTGCCGTGAAGTAGTCGACGCCGATTCCGGCGAACGGATGCCGCGCGCGGGCGACCGCGACGCGGCATCCGTCGTCTCGGCGATAGCATGTCGCTCGGCCCGCCCCCGACCCCGATGGAGCCCCATGGACGCCCCCGCCGCCCAGACCCCCGCCGTGCCGCCGGCGCCGCCCGCGCCCGCCGCTGCGCCGCCCGTCGCTCACGCGCCCTCGCATGCCGGCTACGGCTACGGCTCCCCGTACGGCGCGCCCGCGGGCTGGGCTCCGGCGCCGCCGCGGCAGAACGTGCTCGCGTGGGTGGCCTTCGCCCTCGCCTTCGGCGGCCTCATGCTCGGTCCGCTCTCGTCGATCGCCGGCGTGGTGTGCGGGCACATCGCCCGGCGGCAGATCCGCGAACGCGGCGAGCAGGGCGACACCGCGGCGCTCACGGGCCTTATCGCCGGCTACATCGTCACGGCCCTGTGGGTCGTCGGCATCGTGCTGTACGTGCTGTTCATCGTGGCGATCATCGCCTTCTCGGCGACCGCCGCGGGGGTGTCCGCGATGCCGTGAGATCGGCGTCGCCGCCGATTTAATGGTGGCGCTCCGAGGTGATATCCTCGTGTGGTTGCCGCGCGAGCGGCACTGCCCCGATAGCTCAGTGGTAGAGCACTTCCATGGTAAGGAAGGGGTCGTCAGTTCAATCCTGACTCGGGGCTCTGGTTCCTCCGGATCCGTTCGGAGCGGCCTTGCGGCGGGGTAGCTCAGGTGGTTAGAGCACACGGCTCATAATCGTGGTGTCGCGGGTTCGAGTCCCGCCCTCGCTACCGTCAACGGTCCGGTTCCCTCTCGTGGTGCCGGGCCGTTCTCGTTGACCGGCCCCCCGCCTAGCGGATCGAACGGCTTCCGTCGACCGCCTTCAACCGCCCTGCCGTCCCGCCTACCGTGGCGGGGAGGTGAGCGGAGTGGGCATGCGGAACCAGGCCGGGAATCCCGCGGGGGAGAGCGGGCGAACGCTCGAGGTGCCCGCGGGGAGACGCGAGTCGGTGTCGCGCGGCCGACGTGCCGCGCCCCTTCCCGAACGCGAGCGGGTCGACGCGGCCGAGCGGCTCGCGGTTCGGCTCGATCGGCCGATGGGCGTCCTCGGCATCCTGTTCCTCTTCGTGGTCCTGGGCCAGGTCCTGGCGAGTGATCCGGTGCTCGTCACCGTCTTCTCCGTCCTCGGGTGGATCTTCTGGGGGATCTTCGTGGCGGAGTTCGTCCTGCGTGCCGTCGTCGCCCGCTCCATCGACTTCTGGCGTCGCAATTGGTGGCAGGTCCTGTTCCTCGCCGTGCCGTTCCTGCGCTTCTTCCGCGCGCTCTCGGTCATCCGCGTGGCTCCGGTGGCTCGACTCGGCGGAATCCTCACGGCGGGGGTGCGCGGATCTCGGTCCGCCGGTCGGCTCCTGTCGGATCGGATCGCCTGGCTCGCGGCCGTCACGGCGGTGGTGATCCTGGCGGCCAGCCAGCTGCTCTACCTGCTCGGCGATGGCATCAGCTACGGCGAGGCGCTCTACCAGGCCGCGCAAGCGACGGTCACGGGCGCCCCGCTGGAGGGCGACTCCGTGTTGACGCGCATCCTGCACGTGGCGTTGTCAGTGTACTCGGTGGTCGTCTTCGCGACGCTCGCCGGTTCACTCGGCGCGTACTTCCTGGAGAAGCCGGCCAGGACCGCGCGCCCCGACGCGCCGCGGGACACCGCAGACCCGACCGGGACCGGAGGTCGGCATGGGCATTGAGACGAACCTGACCCTGGCGCTCTTCGGCGGCGTCGTCCTGCTCCTCTCCCTCTTCTCGTCCGCCTTCCAGCGGATGAGTCTCCCGGGGCCCGTGCTCGCGCTCGTGTCGGGCGTGCTGATCGGACCGTTCGCTCTCGACCTGCTCCGGATCGAGGATCTCGCGCAGGACCCGCGGATGCTGCTGGAGGAGGGTGCCCGACTCACGCTGGCCGTCGGCCTCGCGGGCGTGGCCCTGCGACTGCCGCACGGCTACTGGCGTCGGAACCTCCGCTGGGTCCTGGTGATCATCGGCCTCGGCATGCCGCTCATGCTGGTCGTCGCGACCGGCGTGCTGACGGTCGCGGCAGGCGCCCCGTTCCTGCTCGCCCTCCTGGTCGGCGCGATCATCACGCCGACGGACCCGGTCGTGAGCACCCCGATCGTCACCGGCTCGCTGGCGGAGGAACGCATCCCCGAGCGAGTCCGCCACAACATCTCCTCGGAGAGCGGCGTGAACGATGGGCTCGGCTACCTGTTCGTCATGCTCCCAGTGCTCCTGATCACTGCTCCGGATGCCGCCTGGCGCGATCTCCTCGGCACCGTGCTGCTCCGCGAGGTGCTCGGCGGCGCGGCGTTCGGGGCGCTCGCGGGATACTGCCTCGGGAAGCTCTTCACCATGGCTCGCCGGCGGAGCCTGATGGAGGAGAGCGCCTACCTCGGGTTCCTCGTCCCGTTGGCGCTCGCCGTGCTGGGAGTGGCGAAGCTCATGGGGACGAACGACCTCCTCGCCGTGTTCGTCGCCGCCGCCGTATTCGGCCAGGTGATCCCGCAACGTGACGAGGCGCAGGAGGACAAGGTGGAGGACGCCGTGAATCGCCTGTTCCTCCTGCCCATCTTCGTGCTGTTCGGCATGGCCTTGCCGATCGAGGAGTGGCTGGCGCTGGGCTGGTCGGTGCCGCTCGCCCTCCTCGCGGCGGTGCTCCTGCGGCGCCTGATCACCATCTGGAGCCTCAGGCCCCTGATCCGCGGCCTGCACACGCGTCCTGAGACGTTCTTCCTGAGTTGGTTCGGGCCGATCGGAGTCTCGGCCCTCTTCTACGCCACGATGGCCGAACGACTGACCGGAGACGAGCGGGTGTTCGTGCTCGTCAGCCTCGCCATCACCCTGTCGGTCGTCGTGCACGGGCTCACGACCGCTCCCCTCAGTGCGTGGCTCGAACGTCGGTGGAACCGAAACACCCACGAAACGCGTTCGACCCATTAGGATCACTTTGATCTGTTTCAATGACGCGACGATCAAAGGGAGCGCCACATGAGTCTGACCATCGCCGGCCTGCAGCACGCGGGCGTCGAGGGGGACGTCGACGCGAACCTCGCCATCATCGCCGAGGCGGCTCGCGAGGCATCCGCGCGCGGCGCTCGCCTGCTCGTCACCCCCGAGATGTTCGTGACGGGGTACAACATCGGCGACCGTCTCCCGCCGCTCGTGGCCGACGACCTCGTCGACCGCGTGGCCGCCATCGCAGCCGAGGTGGGAATCGCGATCGCCGCCGGGCTGCCCGAACGGCGCCCCGGCGGCGGTATCGCGAACGCGGTCGTGCTCGTCGACGAGCACGGGGAGGAGCTGCTCCGGTACCGCAAGACGCACCTCTTCGGGGCGCTCGATCGCGCGCTCTTCGAGCCGGGTGATCGCCTGCCCGATCCCGTCGAGCTCGACGGGGTCCGCCTGTCGGTCCTCATCTGCTACGACGTCGAGTTCCCGGAGACCGTGAGGGCGGCCGCGCTCGCCGGCGTCGATGCGGTGATCGTCCCCACGGCGCAGATGGAGCCCTTCGGCCACATCGCCGAACGGCTGATCCCGGTCCGTGCCTGGGAGAACCAGATCCACGTCGCCTACGTCGATCGCAGCGGCTCGGAGGGCGAGCTGCGGTACGTCGGCCTCAGCAGCATCGTCGGTCCGGACGGCGAGGTCCTCGCGCGTCTCGGCGGCACCGACGAGAGCGGCCTCATGATCGCCACGATCGATCCCGAGGCCACCCGCCGCGCACGAGCGGCGAACCCGTACCTCGCGGACCGCAGGCCCGCGCTGTACGCACCGGAGCGGTGACCCCGCCGACCGCCTGCGCACCAGCACCTTCCCAACGATCACTCTCGGACGCCGCGGCGCCCCCACTGCAGAAAGCGACCACATGACCGTCTCTCCCATCGCCGAACCCCGCGCACGCCAGCGCGCGCGGCTCGACGGACAGCTCGGCACGAGCGCCATCGTCTTCATGGTGATCGCCGCGGCGGCACCGCTCACCGTCATCGGCGGCAACGTCCCCCTCGCGATCGGCGTCGGCAACGGCGTCGGCGCGCCGGCCGGGTTCATCCTCGCCGCCGTCATCCTCCTGCTCTTCTCGGTCGGCTTCGTCGCGATGACGCCCCACGTCCGCGAGGCCGGCGCGTTCTTCTCCTATGTGACGGCGGGGCTCGGGTCCCGTGCCGGGCTGGGAACCGCCTTCACCGCCCTCGTGGCGTACACCGCGATCCAGGTCGGCATCTACGGCTACATGGGGTGGGCCCTCGACGACCTCGTCACGTTCTTCGGCGGTCCGTCGCTGCCGTGGTGGCTCTACTCGTTCGCCACGATGGCGGTCGTCGCGGTGCTCGGCTATCGCCACATCGAGCTGAGCGCGAAGGTGCTCGGCGTCGCGCTGGTACTCGAGATCCTCGTCGTGGTGGTCCTCGACGTCGCCATCCTCGCGACGGGCGGCGAGAACGGCCTCGCGCTCGAGAGCTTCGACCCCGCCAACATGTTCACGACCGGGCTCAGCGTCAGCGTGCTCTTCGCCCTCACCGGCTTCATCGGCTTCGAGGCCACCGCCGTCTTCCGCGACGAGGCCCGGAATCCCGAGCGCACTATCCCGCGAGCCACGTACCTCGCAGTCGTCATCATCGGCGTGTTCTACGCGGTCTCCTGCTGGGCGCTCGTCACGGGCGTCGGCGCGGGCAATGCGGTCGCCGTCGCCCAGCAGACGCTCGCGGGCGAGGGGAACCTGCTCCTCGACACCACCACGCAGTACCTCGGGCCGGTCGTGCGAGACGTCGTCCAGGTCCTGCTCATCACGAGCCTGTTCGCGTGCGTCCTCTCGTTCCACAACGTGATCGCGCGGTACCAGTTCACGCTCGCCCACAAGGGCGCGATGCCCGCTGCGCTCGGGCGTCGCCACGAGAAGCACCACTCGCCCGCGACGTCCTCGCTCGTGCAGACGGCGACCGCCGCCGTCGTGCTCGCCGTCCTCGCGCTCTCGGGCCTCGACCCCCTCGTCGGCGTCTTCGGCTCGATGGCCGGCGTCGCGACGGTGGGGATGGTGCTGCTCATGCTCGTCACCTCGATCGCGGTGGTCGTGTTCTTCGCACGCCGCCCCGAGCTCGGCGCGGGGCGCGCCTGGACCACCCGAGTCGTGCCCGCGGCGGCGGTCGCCGGCCTCCTCATCGGGATGTGGCTCGTGCTGTCGAACTTCACCCTCGTGACCGGCGGGAGCCTCGGCGTGAGCATCATGCTCGCCCTGGTCCCGGCGATCGCGTTCGTCGTCGGTATCCTGCTGGGCAGGCGGTTCCCGCTCGACGCGTCGGATGACGACGAGGTCGCGGAGGTCGCCGCAGCAGACCGCGGCTGAACGCCGACCCCCGACATCCGTCACCGCGCCGGATCGCACGCGAGCCTCGGAAGGAGTCCTCGATGGATCTCTCATCCGGGCCGCTCGGTGCGATTCGGCGTTCGGGGGCGGTCGACACCGTGCGGGCGCGCATCATGCTCGCCGTCGAGCTGGGGATGCTCGCGCCCGGCCAGCGACTCCCGTCGCCCGAGGAGACGGCGAGGGCGTTCGACGTGAGCGAGATGTCGGTGCGCCGCGCGTATCGCACGCTCGCCGACGAGGGCCTCGTCTCCCGTCGTCGCGGCAACAGCGGCGGCACGTTCATCGTCGACGAGCCCCACGTGGGCGACCTGCCCGAGATCGAGGCGTACCGGGCCGATGCGCAGCACGTCCACGACCTCATCGACCAACGCGCCGCCCTGGAGGCCGGGCTCGCCGGGCTCGCGGCGCACGCCTGTCCGGCAGAGGACCTGGCGGCCCTGTCCGATCTCGTCGAGCGCATGCGCACGGTGCCGGACTGGGCGGGCTACCGGGAGCTCGACGCCGAGTTCCACGACCGCATCGCCCGCATTCCCGACGTGGAGGCGGCCGCCCACCTGCACCACCGACTGTCGCACGAGCTGTACGCGTACTTCATCCCGTACCGCATCGACTACCTGCGGGCGTCGAACGAGGAGCACGCCCGGCTCGTCGACGCCCTCGCGGCCGCGGATGCCGCACTCGCGAGCCGCCTCACGTTCGAGCACATCGTCGAGCTCCACGAGTCGATGTACGTGGGCCTCGGTGAGCGGGAGGCGCGCGGCGACTCGCGGCGTCCCGACCCGCCCGCCGACGCGCGGTGAGGCGGCCCGGCCGGGGCGCTCGGTGACCGGAGGCGCAGGCGGGGATGCCGTCGCCGCCGACCGCTCAGGACCCGGTCGGCCCCTGTCCGATGCTGAGCCACTCGCCCGCGTCCTCGGCGCCACCCGGTCGCCCTGCGCCGCCCGCCGCTGATGCGCCCGTGCCCTTCATCGCCTCGAGCTGCCGGTCGATGTCGGACTTCGCCTGCATCGCGGCGAGCTGGCGCTCGATGTCGGCATCCGCGGGGGCGGTGAGGTCCTTCAGCGCGCCGCTCGCGAGCATCTCGTCGGTGGCCTGGGCGCGCGCCTGCATCTGCGCGACGCGGTCGCGAGCGCGTTCGAGGCTCGTGCCGACGTCGTGCATGCTCGTGCCGAGCCCGGCGACCGCCTCGTTGGCCCGCACCTGCGCCTCGGAGGCGGAGTAGGTGGCCTTGATGGCCTCCTTCTCGATGCGGAAGGCGGCGACCTGCTCGGACAGCTGGCGTTCGCGGTCCTGCAGCTGCTCGGTCTGCCGCTGCATGCCGAGGTACTGCTGCTGCAGGTTCGCGACCTGCCGCTCGATGAGTGCGCGACGTTCGAGGGCGGCGCGCGCGAGGTCCTCGCGGCCGCCGTCGAGCGCCTCCTGCGCCTGCGCCGCGAGTCGCTGGTAGCGCGCGCCGAGTTCCTGGCCCTGCAGGTCGATGCGCTTCTTCGCGGTCGCGACCTCGGCGAGGGCTTGCCTGACCTGCTGCAGCAGCTTGACCTGCTGGTCGTAGCTGTCGTCGAGCATCTCGCGGGGGTCCTCGATGCGGTCGAGGGCGCGGGAGGTCTTGCTGCGGAAGATGTCACGCATGCGCGACGAGTTGCTCATGGTGGTGTTCCCCTATCTCGAGCGGTCAAGGCGTCGGGCGGATGTCTCGGGGGAGGCGTCACCGTACGCGTCGCGCCCGTTGAGGGCGCGGAGTGCCTGGACCCCGGCGTGCAATGCGGACACCTCGCGGTCGACGTCGGCGCGCAGGGCCGCGAGGCTATCGTCGGTGAGCCCGTCGAGTTGCGCGCCGACCGCCGCGCGGACGCGGCGCACGAGCGACACCAGCTGGTCGACGCGGCCCTCGGCGACCGGGAGGTCGCGGGCGAGGGCGGCGGCGTCGGTCTCGCTCTCCATGAAGCGCAGCTGACGGTCGAGGGCGTCGCCCTCCTGGGCGATGCGCCGGTGCAGCCGGTCGAGCTCGCCGCGCGGTCCGGCGCCCTGCGCCGCGAGTTCCACGGCGGCTCGTCCGCTGGCGAGCGAGTCGGCCAGTCGGACCCGGAGCCGGAGGACCTGTCCGCGCGGCCCGGTCGTGAACCGGGCGCGGGTGCGCAGGGCGCGGCCGGCGAGGGCGCGGCTGCGGCGAATGCGCCGGAAGACGGCGCGCACGAGGAGCACCACGATCGTGATCGAGGCCAGGGCCATGATCAGGAATGCGACGAAGATCCAGAGCAGGACCTCCACACGACCACCTCCAGCACGCGGGTCGCGCGGGACGAGTTCCGCGCGCTCAACTCGCGATATAACGCAATGTACGCCCCATCGCGGGTCGGACGGGAGGGTTCCCCCCAAACTCTCGGGATCGCGACGGAATCGGCCCCGACCGCTCGAGGCTCCCCGCGGCTACGCTGGGGCGGGTGACGGATGCCGCACCCCTCGCCCCGCTCGGCCTGGGCCTGGCCGCGCTCGGCCGCCCGGCCTACATCACGGAGGGTCGCGACGACGACCTCGGCGGCGACCGGAGCGTCGAGGCGCTGCGCGCTCGCGCGCACGCGATGCTCGACGCGGCGTGGGCCCGCGGCATCCGCTTCGTCGATGCGGCCCGCTCGTACGGACTGGCCGAGGAGTTCCTCGGGTCGTGGCTCGCCGCCCACCCCGACCGTCGCGCCGACCTCACGATCGAGTCCAAGTGGGGCTACGAGTACGTCGGCGGATGGCGCATGGACGCCGACGTGCACGAGCGCAAGGAGCACTCGTTCGCGATGTTCGAGCGCCAATGGCCCGAGACGCTCGCCGCGCTCGGCGGGGCTCCGGACGTGTACCTCGTGCACTCGCTCACGCCCGACAGCCCGGCGCTCGCCGACCGGGCGCTGCTGGGCCGCCTCCGCGGCCTCGCGGCGTCCGGCATCCGGGTCGGGGTCTCCACCAGCGGACCCCGGCAGGGCGAGGCGCTCGATGCGGCGCGCACCCTGCGCGATTCGCCGTTCACGGCGGTGCAGGCGACGTGGAACCTGCTCGAGCCGTCAGCCGGGCCGGCGCTCGCACGCGCGCACGACGCGGGCTGGCTCGTCGTCGTGAAGGAGGCCGTCGCGAACGGGCGGCTCTCGCCCGCGGGTGCCGGGCCCTCGGCAGCGGCGCTCGCGTCGGCGCGAGGCGCGTCGCTCGACGCGGTGGCGATCGGCGCGGCCCGCGCCCAGCCGTGGGCCGGCGTGGTCCTCTCGGGGGCGGTCACGCCCGAGCAGCTCGACGCGAACCTCGCGTCCGGTGCGACGGTGACGGATGCCGCAGCCCTGCCCGACCTCGCCGAGGACCCCGAGTCCTACTGGGACGCCCGGAGCGCCCGTCCCTGGACCTGACCGGACGGGACGCGGCCCCGCCGCACGACGAACGCCCCGGGCCGAAGCCCGGGGCGTTCGTTGCGATCCGACGTGCGACGGTCCGGGGAACGGGTCACCGGACCACCGTCCTGATCGGATCAGACCCGCTGCGGGAGGATGTCGAACGCCACGCGTCCGTCCTCGGCCACATGGGCGTCCAGGGTCTTGTCGTCGAGCGCCTTCGCCGCGTTCTCGGCGAGGTAGACGCGCGCGCCCTCCTGCTCGACGACCGAATCCCGCTCCTCAGGAGCCGGCGCGATGGCGACGCCGAATTCGGTGCCGGCGGCATCCTCGGTGTCGATGCGGAGGCCGGCCCCGGCGGGGGCACCACTGCGGTCGACGATCTCCTTCACGACGGTGCTCGCCGATGGGGTGAGTGTCAGCATGTCGTTCCTCCTCTGATCACGAGCCTCCAACCCTTCCGAACGGCCGGAGGCGACGCGACCCCTTGCGGCATGGGCGCGGATGGCGCACACTGGGCGCCCCTCGCCGCGAGGCGGCATCCGTCTCGCCAGCGCGCAATGGGGCACCCGGGCGCCGTTCAGGCGCACGGACTACCCTGAAGCGTGACTTCCGTGGATTCCCCCGTCGAGGCCGCGGCTCCCGAGGAGCCCGCCGCGATCACCTTCTCCGACCTCGGGCTCGAGGGTCCGGTGCTCAAGGCACTCGACGACGTCGGCTACGAGACGCCCTCCGCGATCCAGGCCGCGACCATCCCGACCCTGCTCGCCGGCCGCGACGTCGTCGGACTCGCGCAGACCGGCACCGGCAAGACCGCCGCCTTCGCGCTGCCGATCCTCGCACGCCTCGACGTGTCGCAGAAGACCCCGCAGGCCCTCGTGCTCGCCCCCACCCGCGAGCTCGCGCTGCAGGTGTGCGAGGCGTTCGAGCGGTACGCCGCCCACCTCCGCGGCGTGCACATCCTGCCCGTCTACGGCGGCCAGGGGTACGGCGTGCAGCTGTCGGCGCTGCGCCGCGGCGTGCACATCATCGTCGGCACGCCCGGCCGCATCATGGACCACCTCGACAAGGGCACGCTCGACCTGTCGGAGCTGAAGTACCTCGTGCTCGACGAGGCCGACGAAATGCTCAAGATGGGCTTCGCCGAGGACGTCGAGACGATCCTCGCCGACACTCCCGACGACAAGCAGGTCGCGCTGTTCTCGGCGACCATGCCCGCCACGATCCGACGGATGTCGCAGCAGTACCTGCACGACCCCGAGGAGATCACGGTCAAGACGAAGACCCAGACCTCGGCGAACATCACGCAGCGCTACCTCGTCGTGTCGTACGCGCAGAAGGTCGATGCGCTCACCCGCATCCTCGAGGTCGAGAACTTCGAGGGCATGATCGTCTTCGTCCGCACCAAGAACGAGACCGAGACCCTCGCCGAGAAGCTCCGCGCCCGCGGCTACGAGGCCGCCGCGATCAACGGCGACATCGCGCAGGCGCAGCGCGAGCGCACCGTGAACCAGCTGAAGTCGGGCAAGCTCGACATCCTGGTGGCGACGGATGTCGCGGCCCGCGGCCTCGACGTGGAGCGCATCAGCCACGTCGTGAACTTCGACATCCCGACCGACAGCGAGCCCTACGTGCACCGCATCGGGCGCACGGGCCGCGCCGGCCGCACCGGCGACGCGATCAGCTTCGTCACGCCCCGCGAGCGCGGGCTCCTCGCGCGCATCGAGAAGGCCACCAAGCAGCCCATCACCCAGATGCAGCTGCCGAGCGTCGACGAGGTCAACGAGACCCGGCTCGCGCGGTTCGACGACCGCATCACCGCCGCGCTGGCCCAGGCCGAGCGCATCGACGGGTTCCGCGACATCATCGCCCACTATGTGCGCAACCACGACGTGCCCGAAGCGGATGTCGCAGCGGCCCTCGCCGTCGTCGCCCAGGGCGACTCGCCGCTGCTGCTCGAGCCGGAGCCCGAGCGGCCGGTGCGCGAGCGGTTCGATCGCGACCGGGAGCGCCCGGACCGCGGCGACCGCGGCGGCGAGCGACCGGACCGCCGTCCGCGTCCGAACACGCGGATGGCGCAGTACCGCATCGCCGTCGGCAAGCGCCAGCGGGTGCAGCCCCGCCAGATCGTGGGAGCGCTCGCGAACGAGGGTGGACTGCAGCGCGACGACTTCGGCGCCATCCAGATCAAGTCGGACTTCTCGCTGGTCGAGCTGCCCGCCGACCTGCCGAACGAGGTGTTCGACCGCCTCGCGGGCACCCGGATCTCGGGGCAGCTCATCGAGCTGCGGCCCGACTCCGGGCGGCCCCGCCGGCGAAGCTGGGACGACGACCGGGGCCCGCGCCGCCCGCGCGAGTACGGTGACCGCCCTGCGCGCGCTCGCGAGGGCGACGCCGGCGAGGCGGCCGGGGGCGACGACCGACCCGCTCGCAAGCCGCGTCACTCCAAGCGCTGACGCCGGCGCACGGTCACGCCCGCCTGGCGAGCTCCTCGCTGCGCCAGCGGTCGTACCGCTGCCAGGGGTCGTCGACCCCGGCGGCGAGTTCGGCCACGAGCGCGGCGATCGGGGCGTCGAACGCGAACCACTCGCCGCCCGGGTACCGGGATGCCGCGAACTGCGCGTGCCGCCGCTGCTCGAGCAGGCGACCGCCGCGTTCGAAGGCGAGCACCTCGTCGTGCGGGATCACCGCCAACCGCTGCCGCGGGTTCGAGGACGTGCCGATCTTGACGCGGTCGCGCCAGCGCACGTAGTAGACGACGTCGACCCGGGCCGGGAGGACGTCGAGGTCGGGCACGTCGCCGAGCCGCCACTCGCAGACGGCGCAGGTCCACCCCGACGGGTAGCGCACGCCCACGCGGGAGCCGCACACCGGGCACGCGCCCGGCAGTACGTCGGTCACGCCCTGCTCGCGCGCGACCCAGTCGTACGCGGCGAGCAGGTGCGTGGTGCACAGCGCCAGCGGAGCGCCCGGTTCGGCGGGAGCCGAGCAGGCGCCGAATTCGTCGACGGCGGTGCAGGCCGCGGCATCCGTTGCCATGGGGGCAGCGTACGGCGAGCCGGTGACGTTCGGCCGGGTCTCGGTACGGGCGCTTCGCGTCCTCCTCGACCACCGCTGGTCAGCGGGCGAGCAGTTCGTCGGTCGTGAGGTCGGGCAGGCCGACCGTGACCTGGGTGCCCCACGGGTCGTCGACCGTGATGGCGCGGCCGTCGTCGGCGAACCGCAGGCCGCGTCCGCGCAGGCGGGCGGCGAGCGCGTCGAGGTCGTCGCGGGCCGGCACGGTCACGGAGACGTCGCCGAGGCCGAGGCTCGCCGCGCGAGGTCCGGCGCCGCGGCTGTTCCACGTGTTCATGGCGATGTGGTGGTGGTATCCGCCGGCCGACGCGAACACCGCGCCCGGGTACCCGGTCTGCGTGGGCTCGAAGCCGATCGCGTCGACGTAGAACTCCCGTGAGCTCGTCAGGTCGCCGACCTGCAGGTGCACGTGCCCGACCTTCCCGACGAGCGACGGGCCGGCATCGACGGCGGCCTGGCTGAGGTGGCGGCGGAGGTAGTCGTTGGGATCCAGGTAGGCGGTCGCCATCCGGATCTGCTCGCCGTCGTGGATCCACGTGCTGCGATCGCGATCGGTGTAGAGCTCGACGCCGTTGCCCTCGGGGTCCGTGAAGTAGAACGCCTCGCTGACGAGGTGGTCGCTCGAGCCGACGAAGCGGCTGCGCGGGTCCTGCGCGGCGCGGAGCACCGTCGCCGCGAGGCTCGCCCGGTCGTCGAACAGGAACGCCGTGTGGAACAGGCCCGGCTGGCGGGGGTCGACCACGGGCAGGTCGGGCGTGTGCACGAGTCGGACCAGGGGAGTCGTGCCGCGACCCAGGACGCGATGCACCTCGCGGGCGCGGCTGCGCTCTTCGAGCGGCTCCATCGCGAAGGCGTTCGCGTAGTAGGCGGTCATGCCCTCGAGGTCGCCGACCCGCAGCGTGACGGCGCCCATCGAGGTGTCGGGGTCGAGTACGCGCTCGTCGGACATGAGGATCTCCCGTCGGTGATTACTTGTAGCGACAAGTATAACTCCAACAGTGGCGGGCGCATTCCGCCGCGTCGACGGAATGCGCCCGCCCGGTCGCGCTACTCGGTCTCGACCCGCTCGGACGACGCCGTGCGCCGCGCGCCGCGGACCAGGAGCCCGATCCCGATGGCCGTCACGACCCAGGGAGCCGCGACGATCACCGGGTCCATCCATTGATGCGCGGTGTCGGCGCGACCGACGCCGAACCGTGAGGCGACGCCGTGCCGGCGCCCCTCGCTCAGCACGCCGGTCTGCGTGATCGGGTTGTCGGGCCGCGTCGAGGCGAGCGAGCGGAGGTGCTGCTCGCCCGCGTCGACCCGGTCGCCGAGCACGAGCAGCAGCCAGTGCGCGGCGCGCGCCTCGCTGTAGTTCTCGTATGCGTAGCGTCGGATCGCCCCCGACAGGCCGCGCAGCGGCGCGACCGTGCCGAAGACCGGCGGCAGCATCCCGTGCTCGATGGACCGCTCACGCGGCTCGAGCTCCGGCTGACGCTCGGGCACGTCCCAATGCGCGCCGTTGTCCTCGGGGGTCAGGTTCAACTCGCGCGGCACCGACGGCCGATCGGCCGGGTCGAGGTCGGCGCCCCACCCGGGGATGCGCTCCCTCAGCGCCTCGGAACTGGGCCGGCGCAGGTGCGGTTCAGCGTTGTACGGCATGGTCTCCTCCTCCGTTCAGGCCGCGCTCGGCACGACGATGGGCTTGATGCAGTTGTCGAGCTTCGCCGAGAACATGTGGTAGCCCTCGGTGATGTGCTCGAGCGGGATCTCGTGGGTGATGATGTCGCTCGGCTTGAAGTAGCCCGCGCGGATGTGCTCGAGCAGTCGCGGCCACTGCCGCTTGACCGGGCACTGGTTGGTGCGGATGGTGAGGCCCTTGTTCATGGCGTCCCCGAACTTGACCGCACTGAAGATCGGCCCGTACGCACCCACCACCGACACCGTGCCGCCCTTCCGGACGGAGTCGATCGCCCAGTTCAGCGCGACGGGCGAGCCGCCCTGCAGCTTGAACTTCGCGCTGGTCACGTGCTGCAGGAAGTTCCCATCGGCCTCCGCGCCCACCGCATCGATGACGACATCCGCCCCGAGCCAATCGGTCGTGCGCTTCATCTCGACGACCACGTCGTCGAGTTCGGTGAAGTTGACGGTCTCGGCGTGGGCGAAGTCCCGGGCCTTCTCCAGCCGGTACTCCAGGTGGTCGACGACGATGACGCGGCCGGCGCCCATGAGCCACGCCGACCGCGCGGCGAACAGCCCGACCGGCCCGGCCCCGAAGACCACGACCGTGTCGCCCTCGGCGATGTCGCCGAGTTGCGCGCCGAAGTAGCCCGTCGGCAGCGCGTCGGTCAGCAGCACGGCGTCGCGTTCGTCGAGCCAGTCGGGGATCACCGACGGACCCACGTCGGCGAGCGGCACGCGGACGTACTCGGCCTGGCCGCCGTCGTAGCCGCCGCTCGTGTGGGAGTACCCGTAGATCCCGCCGACGGCGGTGGCGTTCGGGTTCACGTTGTGGCAGTTGGAGAACAGGCCGCGCACGCAGAAGTAGCAGGACCCGCAGTAGATGTTGAACGGCACCATCACCCGGTCGCCGACCTTCAGGCGTTCCACCGACGGTCCGACCTCGACGACCTCGCCGACGAACTCGTGGCCGAAGGTCATGCCCACTCGCGTGTCGGGGATCATGCCGTGGTACAGGTGGAGGTCGGAACCGCAGATCGCGGCGGCCGTGACGCGCACGATCGCGTCGTTCGGATGCTCGATCCGCGGCCGGTCCTTCTCCTCGACGCGGACCTTGTAGGGCCCTCGGTACACCATCGCGCGCATGTGTCGCTCCTCATCGTCGGCCGTGCCGTGTCGTGCTCGAGCGCACAGCCGAACACGGCGGTACCGACGCCGTCAGGGGGTTGCGGAACGACCGGAACAGTCGAACGCGACGGACGCGGTGCGTCTCGGAGCTCAGCCCTGCTCGTGCGCGCGCCGCTCCATCTGGTACACGGCAGCCTGCGTGCGGCGCTCGAACCCGAGCTTCGAGAGCAGGCCGGAGACGTAGTTCTTCACGGTCTTCTCCGCCAGTCCGAGCTGTTCACCGATCTGCCGGTTCGTGAGCCCGTCGGCGATGAGCGCGAGCACCTGCCGTTCCCGGAGGTTGAGGGCCGCGAAGCGGGGATCGTCGTGGTCGTCGCGCGCGGCCTGCTGCGTGACGCGCGCGGTGACCCTCGCGTCGATGAGCGACTTGCCGGCCGCCACTGCGCGGACGTCCTCGACGATGGTCGAGCCGCGGACGTTCTTCAGCACGTACCCCGATGCCCCCGCGAGCACGGCCGACATGGCCGCCTGGTCGTCGTCGTACGCGGTGAGGATCAGGCAGGCGATCTCGGGATTGTGCGAACGGATCTCCCGGCACAGGTCGATGCCGTCGCCGTCGGGGAGCCGCATGTCGAGCACCGCGACATCCGGCGCCGTGGCCTGGATGCGGGGGAGCGCGTGCGCCACGCTGTCGGCCTCGCCCACGACGACGAGGTCGGGTTCGCGCTCGAGCAGCTCGGCGACGCCGCGCCGCACGATCTCGTGGTCGTCGACGAGGAAGACTCGGGTCACTGGGGCTCCAATTCGCTCAGGGGTTCGCCGACACGGGCTCGGCCTCGACGGGGACGGACCACCGCGCGCGGGTGCCGTGCGGGCCGCTGTCGATCTCGAAGGCGCCGCCGAGCTGCTCGGCGCGCGTCCGCAGGTTGTCCAGGCCGCTCCGCCGGACGGGAGCGCCGATGCCGCGCCCGTCGTCGACCACCTCGGCCGCCACGACGCCGTCGGATGCCGCGACCGTCAGCCCCACGGTGTGCGCGTCGGCGTGCTTGACCGCGTTGGAGAGCAGTTCGCGGACCGACGCCGTGAGTTCGTCTGAGAGGCGGCCCTGCGAGATCAGGTCGACCGGACCGCTGAACGACACCGAGACCGGCTGCCGCAGGTGCCGCGACGCCGCGCCGGCGAGGTCGAGCACGCGGTGCCGCAACGTCGGCGCGCCGCCCGCACGGGGCGTGAGCGCGAACACGATCGTGCGGATCTGCGCGATGGACTCGTCGAGGGTCTCGACGGCCGACTCGATGCGTTCGGCCGCCGCGCCCGTGCTCAGCGAGGCGACCGCCTGCAGATCGAGCCCGGCGCCGTAGAGCTGCTGCACGACGTGGTCGTGCAGGTCGCGGGCGATGCGGGCGCGGTCCTCGAGCAGCAGGGAACGCTGCTGGGCCTCCCGGGCCTCGGCGAGCTCGTGCGCGAGGGAGACGCGTTCCGCGAGGTCCTCGGCGATGCGCATCTCCGCGGGGGTGAAGTGCGGGGCGCCCGGGCGCCGGCCTGCGGCGATCACGGCAGTGGGCAGGCCCGACTTGCGCAGCGCGACGAACAGCACGGGTCCGTCGTGTCCGTCCGCGTGGAGGGCGAGGGCGTCGCGCGGCGCCTCGGTCCGCCCGCCGGGGGCGGTCCGCGTGGCGCCGCCCTCGAGGGTGACCGCTGCGAGCGTCCGACCGGGCGGCACCTCGTCGCCGGCGACGTCGTCGCAGTCGACCCCGCGTGACTCGAGCACGCGCACCGATCCCGGTTCCTCGCCGCGCACCACGACCGACACGCGGTCGGCGGCCCCGCGCGACGCGAGTTCGTCGGCGATCAACGCGGCCGCATCGTCGCTCGACGAGGTGAGCAGCGCGGCGGCGACCTGGGCGGATGCCGCGGCCCAGGCCTCCCGCATCTGGGCCTCGGCGAAGCGGCGCGCGTTGTCGATCGCGACCCCCGCCGCGGCGGCGAGCGCCGAGATGAGCTCGACGTCCTCCTCCGAGAAGTCGCCGTCGGCGCGGTTGGTGAGGTAGAGGTTGCCGAAGATCTCGTCGCGCACGCGCACGGGGACGCCGAGGAAGCTGTGCATGGGCGGGTGCCCGGCGGGGAACCCGACCGAGCGGGGGTCCTCGCCGATCTCGTGCAGGCGGATCGGGTCGGGGTGGTCGATCAACGCGCCGAGCAGGCCGCGCCCTTCCGGCAGGTGGCCGATGCGATGCACCATGTCGTCGGGCATGCCGACGTGGATGAACTCCTCGAGTCCGCCCTGCGGCGCGAGCACCCCCAGGGCGCCGTACTCGGCGTCGACGAGCCTCACCGCGGCCTCCACGATGCGACGCAGCACCTCGGCGAGCTCGATCGGCTCCACGACGGCCTGGGTCGCCGAGAGGAGGGCGCGGAGACGCTCCTGCGTGCGCATGACCTCGTCCGCACGGTCGACGAGCTCCCTGAGCGTCCGGTCGAGCTCCGAGCGCGGACCCTCGGGAAACGACAAGGGCGAATCCATCGCACCCATCCCCATATCCCCCACGGTATCTGCCGCCACTGTAGCACCCGCTTTCCGGCGCCCGGGACCCCCTCGGCAGGCGTCCGCCGCGGCGACCCGACGCGCTGGGGGACCAAAGGCCTCGCTCCCGCAGCCCCCGGGAGCGGATGCTGGATCGCATGACGATCGTGGTCGGTGCGGATGGAAGCGTGGCGAGTCGGGCGGCTCTCACCTGGGCGATCGATCGTGCGCGCAGCACCGGCGAGGACCTCGTGCTCGCGACTGTGGTCGACGACGGCTGGGGCACGGTGGGCGGGTCGGCGCTCGCAGAGCTGAAGGGTGCGGCGGAGCGCGGCTCCGAGCGCGAGGTCGAGTTCGTGCGGGGCCTGGCGCCGGACCTCGAGGTGTCGACGCACCTCGCCGTGGGCAGCCCGATGCTGGCGCTCGCCGAGGCCGCGCGGGACGCCGCCCTCGTCGCGGTCGGCACCCACAAGGTCGGCTACTTCCACGGCCACGCCCTCGGCTCGCGGAGCCTGCAGCTCGCCGCCGTCTCGACCACGCCGACCGTCGTCGTGCCCGTGACGTCGTGGCGCGGCCGGTCGGGCGTGGCCGTCGGCGTCTCCGAGGGCACCGACAGCGACGAGGCCGTGCGGTTCGCCGCGCGGGAGGCGAAGCGGCTCGGGGAGGCCCTCGTCATCGTGCACTCCGACGGCGACGAGGAGCGACCGGCGCCCGCCGAGCGCGCGGCCTCTCTCGCTGCGGCGGTGCACCCGGACGTCTCCATCGAGCAGCGCAGCACCGCCGACCCGGCCTCGGGCACGCTGATCGGCGTCTCCCGCCGGGCGGTCCTGACGGTGACGGGGCGACGCGGAGCGGACGGGCGAGGCTTCCTGCCCCTCGGCCGCACCAACTCCGACCTGCTCATGAACCTCGCCGGCCCCGTCGTGGTCGTGCCCGCCGAGTCCTCCGCGGCCGCCTCGTCCGCCGCCTGAGTCGCCCGACCGCAGACGGTCGCCGGGACCGCATCGGGTGGACGGCAGGCCGGCGGCGAGGCTCCCGGGGGACGGGAACGGTCTTCAGCACGCCGACCGGCCTGCCAGAGGTGACGACCACCTCGGCACCGAGTCTGCGACGGCGCGACGATTCGGGGGAGGGCCTTGACATCCGGAATCGACCGTGGTCGGCGAAGCGTCCAGGTTCGTCACACTCCGCATTCACTGATCGTTCGGGTGGGCATGCTGCGCTAGCTTCGGATCGACCCGGACCATCGGCAACGAGACGGAGTCAGCGTGAACCCCCGCAGGGCCGAGTACCCCCGCCCGTCGCACTTCCTCCTGCACATCAGCGACACCCACCTGCTCGGAGCCGGACGACGGCTCTACGACCGGATCGACGCCGACCGGCACCTGCGCGAGCTCTTCGAGCAGTTCGAGGCGTCGGGCGGACGGCCCGACGCGATCGTCTTCACGGGCGACCTCGCCGACCGCGGCGAACCCGAGGCGTACGACCTGATCCGTCGCATCGTCGAACCGGCCGCCGCGCGCCTCGGCTCGCGGATCATCTGGGTCATGGGCAACCACGACGACCGCGACGCCTTCCGTCGTGGCCTCCTCCGCGACGTCGCCGGCGGGCAGCGCCCGGTCGACCGCGTCGACGACGTGAACGGCCTCCGCGTCATCACGCTCGACACGACCGTCCCCGGTCGGCACCACGGCGAGGTCGCCGACGAGCAGCTCGACTGGCTCGCCGAGGAACTGTCGATCCCCGCGCCCGACGGCACGATCCTCGCGATGCACCACCCGCCGATCCCGAGCGTGCTCGACCTGGCCGTGTCGGTCGAGCTGCGCGACCAGGGACCGCTCGCCGAGGTCATCGCGGGCAGCGACATCCGCTCGATCATCGCCGGGCACCTGCACTACTCGTCGACCGCGATGTTCGCGGGCGTGCCGGTCTCGGTCGCCTCGGCCAGCTGCTACACCCAGGACCTCACGGTGCCGGCCGGCGGCACGCGCGGACGCGACGGCGCCCGCGCCTTCAACCTCGTGCACGTCTACCCCGGCACGGTGCTCCACTCGGTGGTCCCGCTCGGCGAGACGCCCGCGCTCGACTGGGTCGACGCCGCCGAGACCCGGCGCCGGCTCGACGCGGCCGGGGTCGAGATCACGGATGCCGCGGCGCCCGCCCCGCGCGAGGAGGAGCCGCCCTTCACGCGGCCCATCCCCGTCATGGCGTAGCCGGCGACGTCCCCGGTCGCGGCGAGCGCCGCGCGTCAGGCCGCCGAGTGGTCGGCGTCGCTCGTGATCGGCGCGCCCGCGGCGTCGAACGCCGGCTCCGCGGCATCCGTCGCGCCCTTCTCCCACGGTGCCGCGAAGGGGAAGTAGCGCTCGAGGAAGTCGATGACCGCCTCGGTTCGCTCCTCGACCGAGATCTCGGGGAAGCTGCCGTCGTTGAGGCAGAACATGTCCATGTCGCGGCGCTTCAGCAGGCGCTTCATCGCCGGGAGCGCGCGCTTCAGGGTCGTCTCGATGTACTTGACCTTCGCATCGGTCTGCACCACGGCACGGCCGGTGAGCAGCGCGTAGTAGTGGTACAGCGAGTTCGTCACCGAGATGTCGGTCGCCGAGCGGAACCGGCTCGCGGCCGTGCGGCGGAACTCGTCGGGGAACTCGCGCTCGAGCTCGGCCATGACCGACTTGCGGAGCGGCGCCGCGCAGTGCTCGAGGTGCCGGGTGGTGACCTTGCCGAACCGCTCGCGCAGCAGCCGGCGGTTCACGCGAGCGGCGTTCTCGAAGCCCGACCGGCTCGGGTCGGAGTCGCCGAGCCCGATGCGCGTGCCGGCCTCGACGAACTTGGTGATGCCGCCCGGCGAGAAGAACAGGTCGGGCGAGAGCGGGCGCCCGAAGAACATGTCGTCGTTCGAGTACAGGATGTGCTCGGCGATGCCCGGGATGCGGTGCAGCTGGCTCTCGACGGCGTGCGAGTTGTACGTGGGCAGCACCGACGTGTCGGCGAACATCTCCTCGGCCCGCACGATCGTCACCTTCGGGTGCTTCGCGAGCCACGCCGGCGGCCGCGAGTCGGTGCAGATGAAGATGCGGCGCACCCACGGCGCGAACAGGTACACCGAGCGCAGCGCGTACTTCAGCTCGTCGATCTGCCGGTAGCGCGCCTCGGAGTCGTCGCCCTCGCCGACGACGTAGGTCTGCATGCGACGTGCGCGCTCGCGGAGGAACTCGACGTCGGACCCGTCGACCCACGAGAACACCATGTCGATCTCGAAGTCGACGTCGCTCGCGAGCGGCGACCACATGTGCTCGAGCGTGCGCCACTCGCGCCCGTGCAGGTGCACGGTCTCCTCGACCGCTTCGCCGCGCGGCAGGGTGCGACGCATGAGGGCGTTCTCGACGGGCGCCTCGATGACGTCCTCGCCGAAGCGCCAGAACTCGAGCTGCACGGCGGTCTCCGCGCCGTACCGCAGCCGGCCCACGGGCTCGACCCGCGGGCGGTACAGGCGCACCGCCTTGGGCTTGCGGTGCGACGACAGGCTGCCGTCGGCCACGAGCACGTGCCGGTCGCCCGCGGCCTTGTCGGGCACGAGCGTCGCCGAGTAGAACGGCTCGTCGGCGAACGCCTCGGCGAGGGCGCGCGCGACCCGCTTGCGCTCGGCCCGGTCGACCGCGATCACGGGGCGACCGCCGTCGCGGCGCACCAGCAGGTAGTCGATGCCCGCGCCGTCGAGAGCGGATGCCACGGCGCAGAGGTCCTCGACCATCGACTCGTGCGGCGTGACGTGGCCGTTGCGCAGGGCGTACTGGCCCTTGCGCACCACGATGTCGTCGCGGTCGAAGCGCGAGTGCGTGGCATCCGGGGAGACGAGGACGAGCTCGGGCACGTCGCTGAGGCGCAGGCCGGGATCCGGGACGGGACGGCGACGGAACGCGTCGCCGGTCTGGGGCATGCGGTCGCGGCGGGGCTCGGCGGGCTCGGTCGTCGTCACGTCGTGAGGTGCTCCTCGGTCGGGGGTGTGCGCCGAACGGCGCGATGCTCTCATGGTACGTCCACGCGGGCGCCCGGATGCGGGGTTGCGTGGGGGCGGGAGACCGCCCCCGTGTTTCGCCGCGTGTCGCACCGTGTCGTGCCGTGACGGGCGCCCCTTGAGCGGGTCCTCGCGGCATCCGTAGCGTCGGGCGCACCGCACGCGACGGGAGGGAGGCGGCATGCCGGACACGAGTGCGAGCACGACCCCGCGCGGCGGCGCGACGACGCTCGCGGGCTCCCCGGCGCGGGTGCCGGGAGCCGGGCCCGGACCGCTCGCCGCGCTCGTCGGCGCCGACCTGGACGTCCCCGTCCTCGGCGGCGGGCGCGTGCGCCACGTGAACCTCGACGTCGCGGCATCCGCCCCCGCGTTCACGGCCGTCGCCGAGCGGGTCGCCCGGGTGCTGCCGTACTACGCGAGCGTGCACCGCGGCACCGGCTACCTCTCGCAGGCGTCGACCGCCGTCGTCGACGACGCCCGCGTCGCCATCGCCCGCCACGTGGGCGCCCGGATCGACGACCACGTGGTCGTCACCCGCAACACCACCGACGCGCTCAACCTCCTCGCCTCGGCCGTGCCCGGCGACACCGTGGTGCTCGACCTCGAGCACCACGCGAACCTGCTGCCCTGGACGCGTCGCGGTCGTCGCGTGGTCGTCGCGCGCGGCACCCTCGCCGCCACGCTCGACGCGCTCGCCGTCGAGCTCCGCCGCACGCCTGCGGCACTGCTGTCGGTCACGGGCGCCTCCAACCTCACCGGCGAGGTGCTGCCGCTCGAGGTGCTCGCCCGGGTCGCCCACGACCACGGTGCGCGGTTCGCGGTGGATGCCGCGCAGCTCCTGCCGCACCGGCGCATCGACCTCGCGGCATCCGACATCGACTACGTCGCCTTCTCGGGACACAAGGCGTACGCGCCGTTCGGAGCGGGTGCGCTCGTCGGCCGGGGCGACTGGCTGGACGTGGCGCCCCCGCACCTCGCGGGCGGCGGCGCCGTCGAGACGGTGGCCGTCGACGGTGCCGAGTGGAAGCGCGGACCGGAGCGGCACGAGGCGGGCACCCCCAACGTCATCGGCGTCGCCGCGATCGCCGCGGCCCTCGCGGAACTCGAGCGGCTCGGCGAATCGGCGCTGCGCGCCCACGAGGCGGCGCTCACCGGCCGTCTCCACGACGGGCTCGCCGCGATCCCAGGCGTGCGCGTGCTGCGCGGCTTCGCCGACGTCGACGACCGGCTCGGCATCGCCACCGTCGAGCTCGAACGCGGGTCGGTCGGGCTCGTCGCCGCGGCGCTCGCCGCCGAGCACGGCATCTCGGTGCGAGCCGGTCGGTTCTGCGCGCACCCGTTCTTCGACCGCATCGCCACGCGCGCCAACGGCCTCCGGGCGAGCGTCGGTGCGGGCACGTCGGCCGACGACGTCGACCGGTTCCTCGACGCACTCCGCCGGCTCGTCGCCGCCGGCCCCGGGCACGTCTACGACCGCACGCCCGCGGGCTGGTGCCCGCGACACGACGACCGGCCGCGCCCCGCCGTCGGCTGACCGACCGTCGACGCGGCGTCCACCCGGTGGCGGCATCCGGGGTCGCGCCTACACTGGTTCGGGTCGAAGGGGGTCGGAATGCGTCCGCTCAGCGAGGACGAGCTCCGGTCGTCGTTCGTGAACGCGACCGATCGGGAGCTCGACGAGTTCGAACTGCCGCTCGAGTACCTGCTCGTCGACTGGGAGCACGTCGACGCGCTGGCCTGGCGCGACCGTCGGGCGAGCCGCCGCGGCTACCTCGTGACGATCATCGACGACGAGCCCGTCGGCATCGTGCTGCGCGCCGCCGACCCGCCGTCCTCGCGGTTCCGGGCCGGCATGTGCAACTTCTGCCACACGCAGCAGCCGGCGAACCAGGTGACCATGTTCTCCGCGCGGCGCGCGGGCGAGGCCGGGCGCAACGGCAACACGGTCGGCACCTACCTGTGCAGCGACCTGTCGTGCCAGGAGAACGTGCGACTCCACGCCCCGCTCGCCCCCGCCGAGGTGCGCACCGGCTCGCACGCGTGGGCGCGCATCGACGGACTCGCCCGACGCACGCGCGCCTTCGTCGAGGGCGTCCGCGCGGGCTGACGCGCTCGGTGGTCGAGTCGGACGCGAAGCGCCCGTACCGAGACCTACTCCGCGTCGAGCGCGACGGGCTCGAGCGTCGGCCGCTTGGCCGCGCGACCGTCGCCCGACGACCGCCCCGTGAGTCGTCGCCCGATCCAGGGCAGGACGTACTCGCGGTAGTACACGGCCGTGTTCCGGCTCTTCGGACCGGGCGGCGCAGCCGCCACCTCGGCGACGCCCCACTCCTCGGGCACGGGCACCCCGAGCGCCGTGAGCACGTTCGAGGCGACGCGCGCGTGGCCGAGCGAGTTGAGGTGCAGCTTGTCGGCCGACCAGTAGCGGATGTCGCGGAGCCCGCGATCGGCGAAGTTGTCGACGAAGGTGACGCCGTCGAGCGACGCGAGGTCGTACAGCGCCTGGGTGAGCCGCACCCCGCGCGCGTCGAACACGCGCCCGAGCGGCAGGTGCTCGGTGGGGTTGGCGCCGCTCAGCATGAGCACGTGGATGCCCTCGTCGCGGATGCGGTGCACCGCCTGGCGGAACCGCTGCGCCACGAGCTCCTCGGGCATGCGCGGGCGCAGCATGTCGTTGCCGCCGCCGTTGAAGCTGATCACCTCGGGCTTCAGCGCGATGGCCGCCTCGAGCTGCTCGTCGACGATGGGACCGAGCTTGCGGCCCCGGATTGCGAGGTTCGCGTACCGCACCGCCTCGGGGGAGGCCTCCTTGGCCAGCCCGAGGGCGACGAAGTCCGCCCATCCGCGCACGCTGCCGTCGGGCAACTCGTCGCCGACGCCCTCGGTGAAGCTGTCGCCGATCGCCGCGTACGAGTGGAAGAGCATGCGTTCCACGCTAGCGTGCGGCATCCGTCATCTCTCGGGGGTTGCCTTTCGGGCGTCGACGGATGCCACGACGCCGCCCCGTGCGCGCCTCAGCCGGTCGCGTGCTCGAGCTCGCAGTCGCTGCCCGGGTAGAGCAGGGCCTCGTGCCCGTCGTCGAAGCGGACGACGTACGGGGGTGCGCCGTCGGCACCGCGGACCTCGAGCACCTCGCCGTGCCGTTCGGCGCTGCCCACCTGCTTGCCGTGGATGACCAGTCGATCGCCGACCGTCGCCTGCATCGGGAAGCCTCCCTCCGTCGCGAGAACCGTCCGCTTCCACGGTACGCCTCGGCGTCCGCCGCGGGAAGGGAGGTCAGTCCGTCGCGAGGAGCGCCGCCCAGAGGTCGGCACGCGCGTGGAACCCCGACAGGTCGCGGACGAGGAGCTTCTCGGCGAGCGCGATGCGGCTGCGGACGGTGTGGCGGTGCACGCCGAGTTCCTGCGCGGTCGCGTCGAACTGGCCGCCGTGCGCGAGCCAGGCGCGGGTCGTCTCGAGGAGGGCCGTGCCGTTCTGCTCGTCGTGCCGGATGAGCGGCTCGAGCGTGGCACGGGCCACGGCGCGGGCGTCGGTGCGGGCGAGGAACGCGAGCACGCCCTGGCGGCTGATGTCGTCGAACATGGTCACGCCCGGCCCGGTCTCGCGGGCGCGGTCGAGGGCGCGCAGCGCCTGCTCGTGCAGCTCGGCGAGGCGGGTGACGGATGCCGCGTCGGAGACGCCGACGGGCACGTCGAACTCCGTGGCGAGCTCGTCGGCGACCCCGCTGTCGGCGTCCTCCATCACGATGGTGACGGATTCGCCGTCGCGGCCGAAGAACAGCCGTCCGTCCCGTTCGTCGACGCGGAGCTCGAGGAACTCGGCCACCCGGTCGATGTGCTCGGTGGGCAGGTCGCACACGGCGACGCGGACGGGGTCGGCGGGGAGCGGCCCCCACATCTCGGCCGACACCTCGCTCGCGAGGTGCACGTCGCCCGCGAGCATCGAGCGCAGCAGCCCGGAGCGGAGGTGCCCGCGCGCGCGGTCGAGGTCGCGGTTCTGCTCGAGCGCGAGTCCGGCGAGCGCGATCACCGACGTCACGACCTCGCGGCCGGCCTGGTCGAGCTCGGGCGACTCGCCGATCGCCAGGACGCCGCGGAGCGCGCCGCCGGCGCCGAGCGTCTGCAGCGTCATCCGCTGCGGTCGGCCCACCGAGGCGCCGGCCTCGAGGGTGCGGCTCGCGCGCTGCCCTCGTCGCAGCATCGACCGGGCCTCGCCGACGACCTCGCCGAGCGCCGGCTGGCCGAGTCCGCCCTCGGGCGCCTCGCGGTCGAGCGCGCCCGCGGCGTCGACGAGCCCGACCCACGTGCCGAGGCGCTGGCTGAGCTCGGTGAGCGTCGCACCGAGCCCGTCCGGCCGGAGCGCCGCGAGCGAGATGGCCCGTTGCGCCTGCAGCGCCCACGCCTGCCGGGCGTTCGCGTCGGCGGCGGTGAGGTCGGCGATGGTGCGCGCGATGCGGATGAACGGCACGCGGTACGGCACCTCGAACAGCGGAAGTCCGTGGCGTTCGCACGCCTCGACGAGCGGGGCGGGCGTGGCGGGCCGCACCACCTCGGCGCCGAAGCCGAGTGCGGCGAGCCCCGCACCCTCGAGCCGCGCCACGTACGCGTCGAACACGGCCGGGTCGTCGCGGGACGGGTCGGCGCCGAACTGGGTGCCGGTGGTGAGCAGCACCTGGCCCGGCTCGAGGAACGGCGCGGGGTCGTCGAGATCGGAGCTGTGCACCCACGGCACGGGCGCGTCGAGGACGCCGCCGGGCAGGTGCGACTCGTCGACCAGTGGAGTGAGCGCGAGGTCGCCGCGCTCGAGCAGGGTGCGCACGGTGGGCTTCACGGGACCTCCTCGGTGTACGCCGCGTCGAGAACACTGGGGTCGAGTGTACATCGGGGAGGGGGTGGCATCCGTTCGCCGCTGCCTACCATGGCCCGACACCGCCACCGTCGTCACCGCATCGGAGCACCCATGACCCTCGTCGAACCCACGGCCACCGCCGTCGGCGGCCCCTCGCTCGCCCAGGAGCGCCGCCTCGTCACCAGCATTCCCGGCCCCCGCTCGCAGGAGCTCATGACCCGCAAGGCGGGCGCCGTCGCCAAGGGCGTGGGCACCACCATCCCCGTCTCGGTCGTCGCGGCCGGCGGCGGCGTCATCGTCGACGCCGACGGCAACTCGATCATCGACCTCGGCTCGGGCATCGCCGTCACCGGCGTCGGCAACTCGAACCCGCGCGTCGTCGAGGCCGTCACCGCGCAGCTCAACGCCTTCACCCACACCTGCTTCACCGTCGCGCCCTACGACAGCTACGTCGCCGTGGCCGAGAAGCTCAACGAGCTCACCCCGGGCGACCACGCGAAGCGGTCGGCCCTGTTCAACTCCGGCGCCGAGGCCGTCGAGAACGCCGTGAAGATCGCCCGCCACTTCACCAAGAAGATGGCCGTCGTCGCGTTCGACCACGCCTACCACGGCCGCACCAACCTCACCATGGGCCTCACCGCGAAGAACATCCCGTACAAGGACGGCTTCGGCCCGTTCGCGCCCGAGGTGTACCGCGCACCCCTCAGCTACCCGTACCGCGACAACGGCCTCTCGGGCGCCGAGGCCGCGGCCCGCGCCATCACGCAGATCGAGAAGCAGATCGGCGCGAACAACCTCGCCGCGATCATCATCGAGCCCATCCAGGGCGAGGGCGGCTTCATCGTGCCCGCCCCCGGCTTCCTGCCCGCGCTCGTGAAGTGGGCGAACGAGAACGACGTCGTCTTCATCGCCGACGAGGTGCAGACCGGCTTCGCCCGCACGGGCGCCTGGTTCGCGAGCGAGCACGAGGGCATCGTGCCCGACCTGATCGTCACCGCGAAGGGCATCGCCGGCGGCCTGCCGCTCTCGGCCGTCACCGGCCGCGCCGACATCATGGACTCCGCCCACGCCGGCGGCCTCGGCGGCACCTACGGCGGCAACCCGCTCGCGTGCGCCGCCGCGCTCGCCGCGATCGACTCGTACGAGCAGGACGGGCTCATCGAGCGCGCCCAGCAGATCGGCGCCGTGCTCATCGGCCGCCTCAACGCGCTCCGCACCGCCGACGCCCGCATCGGCGACGTCCGCGGCCGCGGCGCCATGGTCGCCATCGAGCTCGTCGACCCCGCGACCGGCGCGCCCGACGCGGCGCTCACCGGCAAGCTCGCCGCCTACGCCCACGCCAACGGCGTGCTCGTGCTCACGTGCGGCACCTACGGCAACGTCATCCGCTTCCTGCCGCCGCTCACCATCGGCGACGAGCTGCTCATCGAGGGCCTCGACGTCATCGCCGAGGGGCTGAAGCAGGCATGAACCCCGTGACGGCGCCGACGATGTCGCCGACGGATGCCGCGGCATCCGTCACCCGCCCCGCCCCCTCGGTCGACGCCGAGGCGACCCCGCTCGCCGACGCGCGCGCCCAGCTCGCCGAGGCCGTCGCCCTGCTCGGCTACGGCGACGGACTGCACCAGATGCTCGCGACCCCGCGCCGCGAGCTCAGCGTGGCCGTGCCGCTGCGCATGGACTCGGGCGAGAGCCGCCTGTACCTCGGCTACCGCGTGCAGCACAACTTCTCGCGCGGCCCCGCCAAGGGCGGCCTGCGCTACGCGCCGAACGTGAACCTCGACGAGGTGCGCGCGCTCGCCATGTGGATGACGTGGAAGTGCGCGCTTCTCGACGTGCCGTACGGCGGCGCCAAGGGCGGGCTCGCGATCGACCCGCGCGAGCACTCGCAGGCCGAGCTCGAGCGCGTCACGCGCCGCTACACGAGCGAGATCCTCCCGATCATCGGCCCGGAGCGCGACATCCCCGCACCCGACATCGGCACCGACGAGCAGACCATGGCCTGGATCATGGACACCTACTCGGTGAACTCCGGCTACACCGTGCCCGGCATCGTCACCGGCAAGCCGATCTCGCTCGGCGGGTCGCTCGGCCGCGCCTCCGCCACCTCGCGCGGCGTCACGCACATCGCGCTCGCGGCGCTCCGGCACGCCGGGTTCGAGCCGTCGCGGTCGACCGCCGCCGTGCAGGGCTTCGGCAAGGTCGGTGCGGATGCCGCGCGGTTCCTCGCCGAAGCGGGCGTGCGCGTCACCGCCGTGAGCGACCAGTACGGCGCCGTGCGCAACGACAGCGGGCTCGACATCGAGGCGCTCGCCGACCACGTGCGCGCCACCGGCTCGGTCGTCGGGTTCGCCGGCGCCGACGAGCTCGACCGCGACGCCGTGCTCACGCAGGACGTCGACCTGCTCGTGCCCGCCGCCGTCGAGGGCGTGCTCAACGAGTCCAACGCGCGCGAGGTGCTCGCCCGCGTCATCGTCGAGGGCGCCAACGGCCCCACGACGCCCGCAGCCGACGCGATACTTCGCGAGCGCGGCGTGCTCGTCGTTCCCGACATCCTCGCCAACGCGGGCGGTGTCATCGTCTCGTACTTCGAGTGGGTGCAGGCCAACCAGGCGTACTGGTGGCGTGCCGACGAGGTCGAGAGCAGACTTGAGGAGCGGATGCTGAACGCCTGGCGTCACGTCCTCGGCTACGCCGAGGCCCGCGACCTCTCGCTCCGCACCGCCGCCACGGCGCTCGCCGTCGAGCGCGTCGCCGAGGCGCACCGCATCCGCGGCCTCTACCCCTGATCGCGCGAGACCCGCGCACGACACGGAAACGGACAACCAACGCATGACCACTGCAACGCAGGAATCCGCACTCCTCGACCGCGTCGCCGACGGCCTGTACATCGGCGGCGAGTGGGTCGAGGCCGAGGGCGGCAAGACCTTCGAGGTCCGCGACCCGTCCACGGGCGAGGTCATCAAGACGATCGCCGACGCGTCGGCCGCCGACGGCATCCGCGCCCTCGACGCCGCCGTCGCGGCGCAGGACGCCTGGGCGTCGACCGCACCCCGCGAGCGCGGCGAGATCCTCCGTCGCGCGTTCGACCGCCTCATCGAGCGCCGCGAGGATTTCGCCCTGCTCATGACGCTCGAGATGGGCAAGCCCCTCGCCGAGGCCCGCGGCGAGGTGAACTACGGCGGCGAGTTCCTCCGCTGGTTCAGCGAGGAGGCCGTGCGCATCACCGGCCGGTACGGCTGGAACCCCGAGGGCACCGGCCGCATCGTGGTCGCCCAGCGTCCCGTCGGCCCGTCGTACTTCATCACGCCGTGGAACTTCCCGCTCGCGATGGCGACCCGCAAGATCGCCCCGGCGCTCGCCGCGGGCTGCACCGTCGTCGTGAAGCCGGCCGCGCTCACGCCGCTCACCACCATCGCCTTCGTGCAGCTGCTCGAGGAGGTCGGCCTGCCCAAGGGCGTCGTGAACGTCGTCACCACGACGAGCTCGTCGAAGGTCTCGGGTCCGATCATCGCCGACCCGCGCCTGCGGAAGCTCTCGTTCACGGGCTCGACCGAGGTGGGCCGCAAGCTCATCGAGCAGTCCGCGCAGGGCATCCTCCGCACGTCGATGGAGCTCGGCGGCAACGCGCCGTTCGTCGTCTTCGAGGACGCCGACCTCGACAAGGCCGTGGAGGGCGCGCTCGTCGCCAAGTTCCGCAACATCGGCCAGGCGTGCACGGCCGCGAACCGGTTCATCGTGCACGAGTCGGTCGCCGCCGAGTTCGCCAAGCGCGTCACCGAGCGCGTCTCGGCGATGCGCGTCGGCCGTGGCACGGAGGACGGCGTCGCGATCGGTCCGCTCATCGACGACAACGCGGTCGCCTCGACCGACGAGCTCGTGCAGGACGCGGTCTCCAAGGGCGCGAAGGTGCTCGCCGGCGGCGCCCCCGTCGACGGCACCGGCTCGTTCTACGCGCCGACCGTGCTCGGCGACGTCTCGGCCGACGCGCGCCTGCTGCGCGAGGAGATCTTCGGACCGGTGCTCGGCATCACCACGTTCGCCGACGAGGACGAGGCGGTGCGCCTGGCGAACGCCACCGAGTACGGCCTCATCTCCTACGTGTTCACGCAGGATCTCGCGCGCGGCCACCGGATGATCGACCGCCTCGACACCGGCATGATGGGCCTCAACACGGGCCTCGTCTCGAACGCGGCCGCCCCCTTCGGCGGCGTCAAGCAGTCGGGCATCGGTCGCGAGGGCGGCTTCGAGGGCATCCACGAGTTCCTCGACACCAAGTACACCCTGATCCCGGCCTAGCGCCGGGCGGGGCGGATGTCGCGAACCCTCGCGTCGCGGCATCCGCCCGCTTCTCTCTCGCCGCACTGCTCTTCTCAGGACGCGCCCGCCGAACCGGGCCGTTTCTCAGGACGACACGCCGCCGCGGGCGGCGACACGCCCGAGAACTCCTGAGAACAGCAGGGGCGGACCCCGCACACAGAAGGAACACCATGCAACGCATCGACACCGACGTCGTCATCGTCGGCGCTGGCGCGGCCGGCCTCACCGCCGCGACCGAGCTCGTCAAGGCCGGGCGCGACGTCGTCGTGCTCGAGGCGCGCGACCGCGTCGGCGGCCGCCTGCACACCGACGTCATCGACGGCGCCATGCTCGAGGTCGGCGGCCAGTGGGTCTCGCCCGACCAGGACGCGCTGATCGAGACGCTCGACGAGCTCGGCCTCGAGACGTACCCCCGCTACCGCGAGGGCGTCAACGTCTACATCGGACCCGACGGCGAGGTGAAGAAGTTCGAGGGCGACATCTTCCCGGTGCCCCCGGCGACCGAGCAGCAGATCCTGACGCTCATCGAGAAGCTCGACGCGCTCGTCGCCGAGATCGACCCCGAGCAGCCGTGGGCCCACCCGCGTGCGAAGGAGCTCGACGAGATCTCGTTCGCCCGCTGGCTCGAGACGCAGACCGACGACGAGGAGGCCCGCGAGAACATCGGCATGTTCATCGCCGGTGCCATGCTCACCAAGCCCGCGCACGCGTTCTCCGCGCTGCAGGCCCTGCTCATGGCGGCATCCGCGGGCTCGTTCTCGAACCTCGTCGACGCCGACTTCATCCTCGACCGCCGCGTCGTCGGCGGCCTGCAGCTCGTGCCGATCGGCCTCGCCGAGCGCCTCGGCGAGCGCGTGCGCCTGAACCAGCCCGTACGCACCATCCGCTGGCAGTCGGATGCCGCACCCGGGCAGGCCGCGGTCGTGGCCGTGACCGACGACCTCGAGGTGCACGCGCGCGAGGTCGTGCTCGCCGTGCCGCCGATCCTCGTGAACCGCATCTCGTACGAGCCGCCGCTGCCGCGCCGCCAGCACCAGCTGCACCAGCACCTGTCGATGGGCTTCGTCATCAAGGTGCACGCCGTCTACGAGACGCCGTTCTGGCGCGAGCAGGGCCTGTCGGGCACCGCGTTCAGCCCGTGGGAGCTCGTGCACGAGGCGTACGACAACTCCAACCACGACGACCCGCGCGGCACGCTCGTCGGCTTCGTCGCCGACGAGGCCGCCGACGGCGTCTTCGAGCTCAGCGCCGAGGAGCGCAAGGCGCGCATCCTCGAGTCGATGTCGCACTACTACGGCGAGCAGGCGAAGCATCCGGTGGTCTACTACGAGTCCGACTGGGGCTCGGAGGAGTGGACCCGCGGTGCGTACGCGGCGAGCTTCGACATGGGCGGCCTCGCCCGCTACGGCGCCGACCTGCGCACGCCGGTCGGACCGATCCGCTTCGCGTGCTCGGACATGGCCGGCAAGGGCTACCAGCACGTCGACGGCGCCATCCGCATGGGGCGCCTCGTCGCCGCCCAGATCCTGGAGGAGCTCGCATGACCGACGTGACCATCGTCGTCGGGTACACCGCCAACGAGGCCGGCGCCGACGCCCTGGCGCTCGCCAACCGCGTCGCCTCCGCGGCCGAGGCGCTGCTCGAGGTCGTGATGATCCTCCCGTCCGAGGCGCGCAACGCGCTGGTGCCCGCCGACGCCGGCTACGAGCGGTACCTGCGCGAGCAGTCGCGCGAGTGGCTCGCCGAGGCGTCGAAGCACCTGGGGGCGGATGTCGCGTCGAAGCTGCACCTGCGCTACGCCGAGTCGTACGCCGAGGGCCTCGTCGCGGCCGCCCACGAGTTCGGTGCCTCGCTCATCGTGGTCGGCGCCGCCGGCGGCGGACTGCTCGGACGCTCGCGCATCGGCTCGGTCGCCAACGAGCTGCTGCACTCCTCGGACGTGCCGGTCGTGATCGCGCCCGCCGGATCGCGCGAGGTCCCCGCTTCGCAGGGCGTGACGCGCGTGACGGCGTGCGTGGGCACCCGCCCCGGCGCCGACGCGCTGCTCGAGTCGGCGATCGTGCTCGCCCGGGCGACGAAGGCGCCGCTGCGACTGCTCTCGCTCGTGCCGATCGACCTGCCCCACGGCCTCGACCCGGAGCTCGTCGCGCTGACGAGCACGGTGCACGCCGAGGAGGTCCTCGACGAGGCCCGCCAGGCACTGCCCGACGGCGTCGAGGCGACCGTCGAGACCGCGACGGGCGCGTCCATCGAGGACGCCGTCCGTGCGCTCGACTGGCACTCGGGCGAGCTCGTGCTCGTCGGCTCGAGCCGCCTCGCGGCACCGCGCCACCTGTTCCTGGGCTCGACCGCGGCGAAGATGCTGCGCGAGCTCCCGGTGCCCATGATCGTGGTGCCGCGCACCACCCGCTCCTCCTGAAAGACCGTGCAATGACGCAAACCAACCCCTCCCAGCCCCCGCTGACCGAGGCGACCCGTGCGGTCGACTCGTCCGATCACGGCATCAGCAAGAAGGGCCTGTCGGCCGGCTCGGTCGGTCTCATCGGCGCGATCGTCATCGGCATTTCGTGCATCGCCCCGGCGTACACGCTGACCGCGGCGCTCGGCCCGACGGTGTCCGAGGTGGGCACGCAGGTCCCCGCGATCATCCTGCTCGGATTCATCCCGATGCTGCTCGTCGCGTTCGGCTACCGCGAGCTGAACCGCCGCATGCCCGACTCGGGCACGTCGTTCACGTGGGCGACGCGCGCGTTCGGTCCGTGGATCGGCTGGATGGCCGGCTGGGGCCTCGTGGCCGCGACCATCCTCGTGCTGTCGAACCTCGCCGGCATCGCGGTCGACTTCCTGTTCCTCGCGATCTCCCAGGTCGTCGGGAACCCGGAGATCGCCGGCATCGCCGCGAACCCGTTCGTGAACGTGGTCGTGTGCCTGCTGTTCATGCTCGGCGCGACGACGATCTCGTACCGCGACATGCAGACCACGCAGAAGCTGCAGTACTGGCTGGTCGGGTTCCAGGTGCTCGTCCTCGTCATCTTCTCGGGCGCGGCGCTCGTCGAGGTCGCGAACGGCAACGCGTTCGACGCGACGCCCATCGAGCTCAGCTGGTTCAACCCGTTCGCGGTGAGCGACTTCAGCGCCCTGGCGGCCGGCCTGTCCCTGTCGATCTTCATCTTCTGGGGCTGGGACGTCACCCTCACCATGAACGAGGAGACGAAGGGCTCGGAGCGGACCCCGGGCCGTGCGGCGACCCTGTCGGTGCTCATCATCGTCTCGCTCTACCTGCTGATCTCGGTCTCGCTCATCTCGTTCGCCGGCGTCGGCGACGGCGAGTACGGCCTCGGCAACCCCGACATCCAGGACAACGTGTTCTTCGCGCTCGCCGGGCCCGTGCTCGGCCCGCTCGCGATCCTCGTCTCGCTCGCGGTGCTCACGAGCTCCGCGTCGAGCCTGCAGTCGACGTTCGTGTCGCCGGCCCGCACGCTCCTCGCGATGGGCCACTACGGCGCGCTGCCGAAGAAGTTCGCGCAGGTGAGCCCGCGGTTCTTCACGCCCGGGTACGCGACGATCGTGTCGGCCGTCGTGGCATCCGTCTTCTACGCGGTCATGCGGTTCGTGAGCGAGAACGTGCTGTGGGACACCATCACCGCGCTCGGCATGATGATCTGCTTCTACTACGGCATCACGGCGTTCGCGGCGGTCTGGTTCTTCCGGAAGACGTGGTTCCGCTCGGTGCGCGAGTTCTTCTTCACGCTCCTGTTCCCGCTCGTCGGCGGCGTCATCCTGTCGGTGCTGTTCTTCACGACGCTGATCGACAGCATGGACCCCGACTACGGCTCGGGTTCGGCGATCGGCGGCGTCGGCCTCGTGTTCATCCTCGGCATGTTGGTGCTGCTCACGGGCGTGGTCATCATGATCTGGCAGGCGATCAAGCGTCCCGCGTTCTTCCGCGGCGAGGTGCTCTCGCGCGCCTCGGCCGACTGAGCCGCGCCGGGTCCCGCGTCGCCTCACCGCGCGGGACCCGCGCGAACCGAACCGCCCCGCCGGCGACACCCGGCGGGGCGGTTCCGCGTTCCCGCCGGTGCCGGCGCCGCATCCTTCATGCGCGAGGGGACGCAACACGCCGTCCGGGCCGCCGGCCCGACGGCGTGTTGCGTCCCCTCGACGGGGCCTGGGCGGGCCGGGGGCGGCGGGCTGCTGGCGCGCGGCGGGCGTCAGTCCGCGGCGGGCGTCAGTCCGCGGCGGGCGCGGATGTACCGGTGTAGGCGGCGTATGTGGTGTCGGCCGCCCGGCGGGCGGTCGCGGCATCCGCCCCGCTCGCCTCGTGGGCTGCGGCCCATCGGTCGGCGCTCAGGCGCTGGAACCGCCGGCCCTCGTCGGACTGCAGCCACTCGGCGGAGTTGTCGGGGCGGATCTCGCCGGTCGTGAGGTGCTGGCTGAGTCCGAGCAGCGCCCCGTCCCATCCGATTCCGGTCGCCGACGGCCCGAACTGCTCCCACATCTCGGAGCCGAGGTCGTCGGCGAGCGCGACGTGCTCGAGTTCGACGCGGGTGTGCGTCTCGTCGACGGCGCTGAGCCGCACCGTGAGCCAGGTGACGCCCCCGCCGAACTCCCACGTGACGCCGTACGAGTTCGGGGCGTCGCACGTCTGGACGGTGCCGCCCGCGTTGCCCTCGACCTGGTAGCGGCCGCCGAGGCGCAGGTCGCCCGTGACCGGGAGGAACCAGCGGGGGATCCGCTCGACCGACGTGAGCGCGTCCCACACGTCGTCGATCGGAGCCGCGTAGGTCTGCGCGAGGGTCTGCACGCGCGTCACGGCGCCGTCCCGCGTGCCGTCGGTGAGGCCGCGGTCGACCGCGGCGATCTGGGCGTCGATGTCCATGTCAGGTCTCCTTCGTCTGCGTCGTCGCTGAAGCGGATGCCGCGAGCCGGCGCGCCCGCGCCGACCGGGCCAGTTCGGTGCCCAGTGCGTCCAGGCGCGGACCCCAGAAACGCTCGAACGGCGTGAACCACTCGGCCGCCTCGCGCATCGGCTCGGGGTCGAGTGCGTAGAGGCGTCGGGTGCCCTCGGCCCGCACCGTGGCGAGGCCGGCTTCGCGCAGCACCCGGAGGTGCTGCGACACGGCGGGTTGGCTGATGCCGAACTCGCGCTGCACGACGCGCCCGACCTCTCCCGCGGCCAGTTCGCCATCGGCGAGCAGCTCCACGATCCGGCGTCGGACCGGATCGCCAAGGAGGTCGAGCGCGTGCATGCCACCATAATTCACCAATGACTTATATAAGTCAACGCTCAATTATGAATAGCCCTCTCACCTCCGGTCCGGTGCGGCCCGGGTCGCAGCGCGGACGTCGTTCACGGCGGATTCCCGGCGACGACGCACCGGCCCGGATGGATCCCGGCGGTACCGTGACGGCAGGCCGATCACCGGGAGGGCGCATGTCGGAGCACGATCTCATCGCGGCGTGGCGGGCGAGCCGCTGGCACGTCATCGTCTCGCAGCTCGGGCCGACGTTCCTGCTCACGCTCACGACGTGGTTCCTGCTCATCGGGCTCGCCGACGCCGAGCTGCCGGTGCGACTCGCCGCGGCCGGGATCCTGCTCGCCTCGGGGATCCTCGGGGCCGTCGCTCAGGTCAGCGCGGCGAACGAGGGGCTCGCGGTGATCGACGACCTCCGGGCGCTCCCGGCGGCCACGCCCCTCGGGCGGCGGATCGCGGCATCCGCCCTCTGGATGCAGGTCGTGAAGTGGGTCACGCCGACGATCTTCGTGCTGATCTACCTCGCGCTGCTCTGGGCGATGTTCCTCGGCTGACTCGCAGCAACGGGGCCTACCGCGGCGCGGGACGCTGCGGTTAGCGTGAACGAGGACGCCCGACGGCGGGCGCGGAGGGAGACCATCCAGATGGCCGCGTACGACGACATCATCGCCAACATCCCGATCTCCGACCTGTCGCGACGCCTCGGCGTCGACGAGGCGACTACGCGTCGCGCGGTCGACGAGGCGCTCCCGGCGCTGCTCGGCGGCATGGGCGCGAACGCGCAGGACCCCGCGGGGGCCGCGTCGCTCGAGCGCGCGGTGCAGCAGCACCCGGCGACGCTGTTCGAGGGCGGCGTCAACCTCGACGAGGTCGACGAGCAGGACGGTGACAAGATCGTCCACAACGTCTTCGGCCGGAACACCGACCAGGTGGTGCAGAAGCTCGGCGCATCGGGCAGCGCCGACCAGGGCCTGATCCAGAAGCTGCTGCCGATCCTCGCGCCGATCGTGCTCAGCTTCCTCGCGAGCCAGTTCGCCAAGCGCCAGCAGAACCCCGGGCAGGCGGATGCCGCGCCCACGGGCGGTGGCGGCGGCATCGGCGACCTGCTGGGCGGCCTGCTCGGCGGCGGCGGCGGTGCGGGTGCCGGCGGCGGGGCCGGCGGCATGCTCGGCGGCCTGGGCGACGTCCTCGGCGGACTCCTCGGCGGCGGCAAGCGCTGACCCCACCCGCACGGGTGGGCTGGCGACGGATGCCGCATCGACCCGCCGCGGGCACCCCTGCGTAGACTGTCACGGTGCCTGTGAACCCCGAGCTGCAGGGGCGCGTATTCGCGCCCACCGCGCCGTACCTCGTCGGCCGCGAGAAGGTGCGCGAGTTCGCGCGCGCCGTGTTCGCGACGAACCCCGTCAACCTCGACGTCGACGCCGCCCGCGCCGCCGGGCACGACGACGTCGTCGCCCCGCCCACGTTCGCGGTGGTCGTGCAGGAGCACACGCTCGCGCAGCTGCTCGCCGAACCCGACGCCGGCATCGACTTCTCCCGGGTCGTCCACGGCGACCAGCGGTTCACGTCGTCGCGTCCGATCGTCGCGGGCGACGAGCTGACCGCGACGCTCACCGTGTCGGGCGTGAAGACGCTCGGCGCCCACTCGATGGTGACCGCCGAGTCGGTCATCACGGATGCCGCGGGCGCGCACGTCGTCACCGCGATCTCCACCCTCGTCGTGCGAGGAGACGACTGATGGCCGCCGCCCCCACCACCCCCGACTTCGACGCGCTCGCCGTCGGCGACGTGGTCGCCGAACGCGACGTCCACCTCACGCGCGACTCGCTCGTCCGCTACGCGGGCGCCTCGGGCGACTTCAACCCGATCCACTACCGCGACGACGTGGCCGCCGCCGTCGGCCTGCCCGGCGTGCTCGCCCACGGCATGCTCACCATGGGGCTCGCCGTGCAGCCGGTCGTCGACTGGGCCGGCGACCCCGGCCGCGTCGCCGACTACCAGGTGCGCTTCACGCGTCCGGTGGTCGTCGACCCCGAGGCGGGCGCCGACGTGAGCGTCACCGCCAAGGTGGGCCAGCTCGACGCCGAGGCCCGCGCTGCGCGCATCGACCTCACCGTGACCTTCGAGGGCGCCACGGTGCTCGGCAAGGCCCAGGTGCGGGTGGTGCTCGCCTGACATGACCGACGCCGCGACCACGGAGGAGCCCGGCATCCGCTTCGCCGACCTCACGACCCTGCGCGTGGGCGGGCCGATCGGCCGCCTCGTGACGGCGACGACCCCCGACGAGCTCGTCGCGCACGTGCGCGAGGCCGAGGCGTCGGGCGGGCCGTGGATGGTGCTCGGCGGCGGATCGAACCTGCTCGTCGGCGACGACGGCTTCCCCGGCACGGTCGTGCGCATCGCGACGCGCGGCATCGAGGTGCACCCCGGCGACGACGAGGGCACCGTGCGTCTGCGCGTGCAGGCCGGCGAGAACTGGGATGAGCTCGTCGCGTTCACCGTCACCCGCGGCTACTCGGGCCTCGAGGCGCTGTCGGGCATCCCCGGCTCGGTGGGCGCGTCGCCCGTGCAGAACATCGGCGCGTACGGGCAGGAGGTCTCCGACGCGCTCATCGGCATCGAGTTCCTCGACGAGGGCGCCGACGAGCCGCGCTTCATGTCCGCCGACGAGCTCGAGCTCGGGTACCGCACGTCGGTGCTGAAGCAGGGGCTTCGCGGTGTGGTGGTGTCGGTCGAGTTCGCCCTCCACGACACGACCGCCGAGCGCGAGGTGCTCGGCGAGCCGGTGGGCCGGCCGGTCGCCTACGCGCAGCTCGCGCAGGCCCTCGGCGTGCAGCTCGGCGACCGGGTGCCGGTCGCGCGAGTGCGCGAGGCCGTGCTCGCGCTCCGCTCGGCCAAGGGCATGGTCCTCGACCCCGACGACCGCGACTCGGTGAGCGCCGGGTCGTTCTTCACCAACCCGATCGTCTCCGAGCACGTCGCGCGCACCCTGCCCGGCGATGCGCCGCGCTGGTACCTCGAACCCGACGAACCCGACGAGGTCACCCCGCTCGCCGAGCTCGAGGCCCGGTCGCCGCTCGACGCGTTCCTCGCCCACCAGGCCGAGGTCGAGCAGGCCGAGCAGCGGGCGGATGCCGCACCCGACGAGCCGCTCGTGAAGCTCTCGGCCGCGTGGTTGATCGAGCACAGCGGCATCCGTCGCGGCTTCGCCCTGCCCGGGTCGCGCGCTGGCATCTCGACGAAGCACACGCTCGCGCTCACCAACCGGGGCGGCGCCTCAGCCGAGGAGATCGTGCAGCTCGCCCGGTTCGTGCAGGGACGCGTGCAGGCCGAGTTCGGCATCACGCTGCACCCCGAGCCGGTGCTGATCGGCCTCGAGCTCTAGCCGCGGGCTCCGACTCGCGACGCGGCGTCAGCCGGCGTCGCGCTCGGCGAGGAGCCGCTCCCGCACCTTCCGCCGCAGCACCTTGCCGATGAGCGAGCGCGGCAGCTCGTCGACCGCGACGATGCGGCGCGGCACCTTGTACGGGGTGAGGCTCTCGCGGCAGAAGTCGCGCATCGCGCCGGCGTCGAACGCGGCGCCGTCGCGCAACTCGACCACGGCGGCGACCTCCTCGCCGCCCGCGTCGCGCGGCAGTCCGACGACGGCCGCACCGCGCACGTCGGGGTGCGCGAGCAGGATGCCCTCGACCTCCGACGGCGCCACGTTGAAGCCGCCCGTGATGATGAGCTCCTTGCGCCGGTCCACGATCGCGACGAACCCGTCGTCGGACACCTGCACGATGTCGCCCGTGCGCAGCCATCCGCCCGGCAGCAGCGTCTCGGCCGTCTCGGACGGCCGTCGCCAGTAGCCCTCGAACACCTGCGGACCGCGGAGCAGCAGCTCGCCCTCCTCACCCGCCGGCACGTCCTCGGTCGGGCGCTCTGGGTCGACCACACGGATCTCCGTGCTGGGGAACGGCACGCCCACCGTGCCCGGCCGACGGGTGGGGCCCATCGGGTTCCCGATGGCCACCGGCGAGGACTCGGTCATGCCGTATCCCTCGACGAGGAGACCGCCGGTCACGCCCTCCCAGCGGTCGACCGAGGCGGTCGGCAACGCCATGGCCCCCGAGATCGCGTAGCGGATGCCGCGCAGCGGGGCGGTGCTGCCGCGAGCCTCGGCGGCTCGGGCCAGCGCGTCGTAGATCGGCGGGACCGCCGGCAGGAAGGTCGGCGGGGAGTGCTTCGCCGCGGCGAAGACCAGGTCGACGTCGAACTTGGGGAAGAGGACGAGCCTCGCGCCGATGCTCATCGCGAACGTCAGGCACAGCGTCATGCCGTAGGCGTGGAACAGCGGCAGCACCCCGTAGAACACCTCCTCGCCCTCGCGGAGACCCGGAACCCAGGCGCGCCCCTGCATGGCGTTGGCGCGCAGGTTGCGGTGGGTGAGCACGGCGCCCTTGGGCGTGCCGGTGGTACCGCTGGTGTACTGCAGCAGCGCGGTGTCGCCGAGCGCGGGCCGCGGATGCCGCTTCGAGAGCGGACGCGCGTCCTGCACGTCGTGCCAGGCGACGACGCCGCGCGCCGTGGGCCGGGTCGTGAGCGCCGCGCGTGCCGTGCGCGCCTTCCGCAGGGGCAGGCGGAGCGCCACCCGCTTGCCGAACGGGAGCGCCCGCGTGAGGTCCACCGAGATGATATGCCCGGGCCGGATGTCGCGCGGGAAGTCGGCGACGGTGTCGGCCGTGGCGTCCCAGACGATCGCGACGGTCGCGCCGTGGTCCTCGAACTGGTGGCGCAGCTCGCGTGCCGTGTAGAGCGGATTGTGTTCGACGACGACGGCCCCGAGCCGGAGCACGGCGTAGAACGCGACGACGTGCTGCGGGCAGTTCGGCAGCACGAGGGCCACCCGGTCGCCCGGCCCCACCCCGAGCCGCCGGAGCCCTTCCGCGGCCCGCGCGATCTGCTCGCCGAGCTCGCGGTAGCTGGTCTCGGCGCCGAAGAACTCGAGCGCGGTGCGACGGTCGAACCGAGCGACCGCGTCGTCGATCAGGTCGACGAGCGTCTGCGTCGGCTCGTCGATCTCGTGCGGCACGCCCGGGGCGTAGTGCGCGAGCCAGGGCCGGTGCTCGTACGGATTCATCGTGGACCTTCCATGCGGGTGGTGCGAACGGCGGGCCGGTACACGTCGAGCGCGCCGGGCACGAGCCGCACGGTCGTGCGGTAGCCCGGGGCCGAGAGGTCGGCGGATGCCGCAGCCGGCTCGTCGACCGCGAGCTCGCCGTCGTGCGCGAATCCGGGCGGCTGACCGCCCCGCGGACGCACGTCGACGGTGACCTCGGTGTCGGTGTACGCCTCGACCCGCTCGGGGATCAGCCGGAGCCGCCGGAGCAGGCCCGCCGACCGGCGCCCGAACGCGAGCGACGCGATCGCCCGCAGGTGGGAGCCCGCGTGCAGGATGCGAACGTCGAGCAGGCCGTCGTCGAGGTACTGCCGCTGCAGCGGAGCCGGGGTGTCGCGGTCGTTGCGTCCGAGTCCGATGAAGAGCGTCCACACCTGTGCGCGGCGTCCGTCGACCACGACCGTCGTCGGCTGCGCGCGGCGCAGGACGCGCTCGGCGGCGACCACGCCCGCGAGCCACTTGTTGCCGAGGCGCCGCTGCAGCACCTCGCGCGCCTGCACGAAGTCGGGGTAGATGCCGACGGATGCCGCGTTGATGACCGTGATCGGGTCGGCGTCGCCGAAGGCGAGCTCGGCGACATCCGCTCGCACCCCTTCACCGCGCTGCAGCGCCTCCACGGCGACCTCGGCGGAGGGCACGCCCGCCGTGCGCGCGAAGTGGTTGAAGGTCCCGCCGGGGACGACGAGGAGCGGAACGCCCGCGCGCCGGGCCTCGTGCGCGACCGCGGCGACCGAGCCGTCGCCGCCGCAGATGCCGAGCACGCGCGGCGGGGTCGATCGTGCGAGCGCGTCCCGCACCACCTCGCCGAGGTCCTCGTCGTCGTCGAGGATCCGCACCTCGGCGAGGGGCAGCCGGTCGCGGACGACGTCGAGGGGGTCGGTGCGCACGATGCTCGTGCCCGACGAGCGGTTGGCGACGACGAACACGCCCTCGCCCTCGGGCGACGCGAGCAGTTCCCGGTCGGCGCCCGCCGGGAGCGGGGTGGGTGGCGGGCCCGGCCGGGGGCGGACGACGGCGGCGCCGACCGCCGCCACGCCCGCGCCGATCGTGATGCCGCCGACGACGTCGGAGAGCCAGTGCGCGCCGACGTGCAGCCGCGAGTACGCGACACCCAGCGCGACGGGGGCGATCGCCGCCCCGATCCGCGGCGACTCGAGGGCGACGCCCGTGGCGAACGCGGCCGCGCTCGCGGAGTGGCCCGACGGGAACGTGCGGCTCGACGGCTGCACCGGGAGGCGGCGTCCGATGGGGATGTCCTCGAGCGTGGGCCGGTCGCCGCCGAAGATGCGCTTGGCGATGAGGTTGGTGAGGGCGCTCGCCGCGGTGAGCGACAGGATGCCGCGCGCCGCCGCACGACGGCGGCCGACCACGGCGAGCACGCCCGCGATGGTGAACCACAGCACGCCCTTGTCGGCGAAGCCCGTGAGCCTGGACCAGAAGCGGTCGACGTGCGGATGCGAGTGCCATCCGTTCACGCGACGCGCGGCCGCGGCATCCGCTCGCTGCACCCAGGGCGGCAGCAGGCGCGCGCGACGGACGGCGACGCGTACCCCCGTGACGACCCCCACGAGGCCAGCGTAGGCCCACGGTCCCGTCAGAGCAGCCCGAGCTCCATCGCGCGCGTGACGGCACGCGTGCGGTCGCTCACCTCGAGCTTCGCGAACACGTTGATCAGGTGGGTCTTCACCGTCGCCTCGCCGATGTGCAGCAGGCGCGCGATCTCGGGGTTGGAGCGTCCGTCGGCGACGTGGCGCAGTACCTCGAGCTCGCGCGGCGACAGTGACGGCGCCGCCCGGCCGGCGGAGGCCGCCCCCTGGCGGACGCGCGTCACGAGCTTCGCCGCGATCGACGGCGCCAGCACCGTCTCGCCGGCGGCGACCGAGCGGATGCCGGCCAGGATCTCCTCCTGCGGCGCCGCCTTCAGCAGGTACCCGCTCGCGCCCGCCTCGATGGCGGCGAGGATGTGGTCGTCGGTCTCGTACGTCGTGAGGACGAGCACGCGCGTGCCGGCGCCCGCCTCGGCGAGGATGCGTTCGGTCGCCGCCGCGCCGTCGAGCACGGGCATCCGCAGGTCCATGAGCACGAGGTCGGGGTACAGCTCGGCGGCGAGCGCCGCGGCCTCGGCGCCGTCGGCGGCCTCGCCGACCACCTCGATGCCGGGCTCCGACTCGAGCAGCGCGACGATGCCCGACCGGACGATGGGGTGGTCGTCGGCGACGACGACGCGGATGGGCTCGGCGCCGTCCCCGGGTGCTCGCACGGTCATGGTGTCACTCCCGTCGGATCGTCGGGGGCGGTGGTCGCGGCATCCGCCCTCGGCACGGTCACGCGCAGCACGGTGCCGCCGGACGCGCCGGGACCGAACTCGACGCGGCCGCCGACGAGCGCGACGCGGTCGCGCATGCCGGCGAGCCCGAAGCCGCCGTCGCCGGCCGCCACGTCGCCCGGGCCGACCCCGTCGTCCTGCACCTCGAGCGTCACGGCGCCGGCGTCGGCCCCGACGCGCACCTCCGCCGCCGAGGCGTGCGCGTGCTTGCGCACGTTCGCCAGTCCCTCCTGTGCGCAGCGCAGCAGCACGACCTCGAGTTCGCGGTCGAGGTCCGCGGCATCCGTCGTCGCCGTCACCCGGACCCCGGTCTCGCGCTCGAACGACGTCGCGAGCCGCCGCAGCGCCTCGGCGAGTCCGGCGCCCGGATCGACGGGCGCGAGCGAGGCGACCAGTCCGCGCGCCTCCGTGAGGGCCTCCCGGGCCATCTGCTCCATGAGCTCGAGATCGCTGCGAGCGGATGCCGCGCCCGCGCCGTCGACGCCGTCGAGCCGCCGCTCGGCACGCTGCGCGACCATCACGAGCCCGGTGAGGCTCTGCGCGATCGTGTCGTGGATCTCGCGCGCGACCCGGGCCCGCTCGTCGGCGACGCCCGCGTCGCGATGGACGGCGGCGAGCTGGCCCTGCGCCGCCTGCAGCTCGTCGAGCAGCCGGGCGCGTTCCTCGCCGTACATCGCGATCCGGGTGATCCAGAGGCCGAGGGCGATGCTGAACCCGACCGAGAGCGCGGCGATCGCGGTGCCCGTCACGAGCCCGGCGGGCCAGTGCCGGATCGCGTAGCCGGCGACGATCGCGACCGCGATGAGGAGGTTCGCGACGATCGCGGCGCGCGTCGACGGCGAGGTCGACCAGACGAACGGATAGAGGAACGCCTGCAGGATCGCGAACGACGGCTCGATCGTGGTGCCGACGGCGAGGATCACCGCGTAGGCGATCGCGACCGCGAGGTGACGGCGGCTCGACGCCACCGGCACGCATCCGCGGCCCCACGCGAGGTGGACGAGCAGGAACGCCCCGGCCGCCGCCCAGGTCGCGGCGTCGTCCATCCCGTACGGCGGGTCGAGCAGGCTGATCGCGACGATGACGGCCGCGACCGCCACCGCCGCGGCATCCCACCACCGCACGTTCTGCATCGACTCAGGCTCCCACAGCCGCCGTCAGTCGTCCCGGCGGATCCAGCGGAACGTGAGGCGGCTGACGACCAGCCCGACGATCAGCCAGGCGAGCAGCACGAGCGCGACCCAGCCGAGGTCCCACGACTCGTTCTGCTCGAGGACCGCGAAGTCCTCGGGGAGGAACACGGCGCGCATGCCCTGCGCCATCCACTTCAGCGGGAACAGGCTCGCGAGGTTCTGCATCCACTCCGGCAGCGCGTAGAACTGCAGGTAGACGCCCGAGATGAACTGCAGCACCAGCAGGATCGGGATGACGACCGCCGCCGCCGACTTGCCCGACCGCGGCACCGACGAGAGCGCGATGCCGAGCAGCGCCGACGTGGCGACGCCGAGCACGAACACCCAGGCGAAGGTCGCCCACTTCTCGGGCTCGGTCGGCAGGGCGATCCCGAACAGTGTCGCCGCGGCGAGGAGCAGCAGGGCGGCCTGGAGCAGGCCGGTCACGAACACCTGGCCGAACTTGCCGAGGAAGTACGACACCGGCGAGAGCGGTGTCCCGCCGAGGCGCTTCAGCGTGCCGTCCGACTTCTCCATGGCGATGTCGATCGCCAGGTTCTGCACGCCCGAGAGCAGCATGCCCGCCGCGAGCAGGCCCGGCAGGTAGTACGCCCCGACCGAGATGCCCTCGGCTCCCGGCCCGGGCTGGATGTCGCCCGAGGAGCTGAACGCGGCGGTGAAGATGCCGAGCATGATGAACGGGAACAGGAACGTGAAGAACACCGCGTCCGGGGTGCGGAAGTAGCCCACCACCTCGTATCCGATGCGGCCGATGCCGACGGCGAGCCGGCCGGGCCGGGTGCCGCGTCGACGGCGGGCGTCGGGGGCGGTCGAGCGGATGTCGCGGGCGGTGCCGTCGGCGCGATCGGTCGTGGTGCTCATGCGAGCGCCTCCTCGTCATCGGGGGCGACGCTTCCCGTCGCGCCCACCATCCCCAGGTAGATGTCCTCGAGGCTCGGGCGGATCACCTCGAGCCCGTCGGGTTCGCCGCCCAGGTCGCGCGCGACGGCGGCCACGAGCTCGGCGGGCCGCTCGGTGCGCTCCTCGCGGAGGACCCCGTCACGGTCGCGCCAGCGCACGATCGGCACCCGCGCCTCGGCGCCGCCGATCTCGCCGATCGGGGCGACCTCGACGAGCCGGCCGCCGACGATCACGCCCGCCCGGTCGCCGAGCTGCGCGGCCTCGTCGAGGTAGTGCGTGGTCAGCAGGATGGTGGTGCCCTCCTGCTTGAGGGCGCGGATGAGCGTCCAGAACTCGCGCCGCGCCTCCGGGTCGAACCCGGTCGTGGGCTCGTCGAGGAACAGCAGCTCCGGCCGGCCGATGATGCCGAGGGCGACATCCACTCGCCGACGCTGGCCGCCGGAGAGCTTGGCGATGCGCGTGCGCGCCTGCGGCTCGAGCCCGACGGCGGCGATGACCTCGTCGACGTCGCGAGGATCGGGGTAGAACCGGGCGAAGTGGGCGAGCTGCTCGCGGACGGTGTATCGACCGGGTTCGGCGGCCGACTGCAGCACGATGCCGATGCGGGCCTTCCAGTCGAGGCTGCCGTGCGCCGGGTCGGCGCCGAGCACGCTCACCTCGCCCGCGGTGCGGAGCCGGTAGCCCTCGAGGATCTCGATCGTCGTCGACTTCCCGGCCCCGTTCGGACCCAGGAGGGCGAACGTCTCGCCCCGGTCGATGTCGAGGTCGATGCCGTCGACCGCGGCCTTGCCGCCGTAGTCCTTGCGGAGCCCGCGCACCCGTACGGCGGGGGCGTCCGATGTCGCGATCTGGTCCATGCTCCCGATCCTGCCCGCCCGCCCCGGGCCGCGGTAGCCGTGATCCGGTCGATTCCGCCCTCCACCGACCGGTGGATGCCGGCGTCCCCGACGATCGAGTGTCCACATCGTGCGGGTCCGGTGCTCCGCGACCCGCATCGAGTGGACACTCGATCGGATCAGGCCCCGACGAGCAGGTGCGGGTGCTGCGCCTCGACCACGTTCGGGTGCGCGCGCAGCCGGCTCTTCAGCCAGTTCTCGCCGAAGACCGCGTGGAGCGGGTTCGCCGGGTCCTGCGTGACCCCCGCCGCCTCGGCCGCGAGCGCAGGCGGGAGCTCGATGGTCGGAATCGTGGCGTCGAGGGCCGGTCCGTGGAAGTAGGGGATCGAGATCCGCTCCGTACCAGGCGCCGGGGAGACCACGCGGTGCAGCGTCGCCTTGAGGTACCCGCCGGTGGCGATCTCGAGGAGCTCCCCGATGTTCACCACGAACGCGTGGGCGGGCGGGGTCACGTCGATCCACTCGCCGTCCTTCTCGACCTGCAGCCCGGCCTTGCCCTCCTCGACCGAGAGCAGCGTGAGCACCCCGAGGTCCTTGTGGGCGCCGACGCCCTGCGCGGGCTGCTCGGCCTCGACACCGGGGTAGCGGGCGATCTTCATGTACGGCGACGGGTTCCGGAACGCCTCGTCGAACGTGTCGGCGGGTGCGCCGAGCGCCTCCGCCCAGGCGCGCAGCAGGCGCGAGCTCACCTCGTCGAGCCGGGCGATCCACTCCTCGGCGACCTCGCGCAGCTCGGGCAGCGCCTCCGGCCACAGGTTCGGGCCCTGCAGGATCCAGTAGTCCGGCGTGTCGGGTCCGGCGGGCACGGCGGGGCGCTCGGCGCCGATGTCGATCTGCTCGCGGATGTCGACGCGGCCGAGCGTGCGCTCACCGCCCATCCGCGTGTAGCCGCGGAAGTGCGGGCTCGTGACGTTCTCGATCGCGAGCTTGTGCGACTCGGGCAGCGCGAAGAACGCGTGCGCCACCTCGTACGCGCGGTCGATCAGCTCAGCGGGGACGCCGTGGCCGACGAGCGAGAAGAAGCCCACCTCGTGGGTCGCGCGGCGCAGTTCGTCGCGGAACTGCGCCTGCTGCTCCGCGGTGCCGTTGAGGAGGGAGAGGTCGAGGACGGGGATGCCGGACATGTGCTGGTCCTTTCGAGGGTGCCGGGGATGGGTGCGCCGACGACGAGGCGGCCCCGGCATCCTTGACGTCGGCTCGTGGCATCCGTTTCGATGGCGGTGCCTCGAAGAGCGGATGCCGCTGAGCTGACGCGGACGCGTCGGATGCGGCGTGAGCACGGGGGCTGCGGTCGGCGGCGCGGAGGAATCGCGCCCTGGGATCGTCGGGGAGACGATCGCCTAGCGGCGACAGCAGCGACAGGACTTGGTGCTCACGATGACGCACACGGTAGCACGACTCAGGTGGGCAGCACGAGCGAGACCGCGATGGCGAGCATCACGACGGCGATGATGCCGTCGAGGATGCGCCAGGCACGCGGGCTCGCCAGCACCCGGCCGAGCAGGCGGGCGCCGTACGCGAGCGAGAAGAACCAGACGAGGCTCGCGAGCATCGCGCCGACGGCGAAGGTCCAGCGGAGGTCGCCGTACGTGGCGCCCACCGAGCCGAGCAGCACGACCGTGTCGAGGTAGACGTGCGGGTTCAGCCAGGTCAGCGCGAGGCACGTGAGCATGACGGGGAGCACCGCCGTCGGCCGGGCGATCACGCCGGCGGTCGAGGAGGACGCGCCGGCGCCCGCCCCGGTGGTCGAGGAGGACGCGTCAGCGCCCGTATCGAGGCCCCCGGCTCCGTCCTCCGCGACGAGCCCCGCCTCCGTCCCACGGATGGCCCGCCGTGCCGCGAGCACCGCGTATCCCACGAGGAACGCCGCGCCCGCCCAGCGCGCGACGCCGACCAGCCACGGCATCGCCTGCAGCGCCGCGCCCATGCCGCCGACGCCCGCGGCGATGAGCACCGCGTCGGAGATCGCGCAGATCGCGGCGACGACGAAGACGTGCTCGCGGCGGATGCCCTGCCGCAGCACGAACACGTTCTGCGCGCCGATCGCGATGATGAGCGAGAAGCCGAGGCCGAGGCCGGCCACGAGCACGCTGAAGTCCATGGCGTCAGGCTACGCAGTGCATCGAATCAACTCCAGCTCAGGATTCTTCACAAGCATTAGCATTGCTTCATGCAGATCCCCCTCGACCTGGCGCGCACGCTCGCCGCCGTGGTCGACGCCGGCACGCTCGAGGCGGCCGCCGCCGAGCTCAGCATCACGCCGTCGGCCGTGTCGCAGCGCCTCAAGCAGCTCGAGCAGCGACTCGGTCGGGTGCTCGTCGTGCGCTCGAAGCCGGTTCGCACCACCGAGGCGGGTGCCGCGGTCGTCCGCCTGGCTCGCCAACTCGCCCTGCTCGAGCACGACGCGCTCGCCGCGTTCGGCGGCGACGACGCGGCATCCGCTCGCCCCACCACCGTGCCCCTCGCGGTCAACGCGGACTCGCTCGGCACGTGGTTCCTGCCGGCGCTCGCGCGGATCGCCGAGCGCCACCGCGTCGTCTTCGACCTGCACCGCGACGACCAGGACTTCACCGCCGAGCTCCTGGAGTCGGGCACCGTCATGGGCGCCGTCACCTCCCGTGCGGCGGCGGTCGCGGGCTGCGTCGTCCGCCCGCTCGGGGTCATGCGGTACACCGCCGTCGCGACGCCCGGCTGGGTCGCGCGATGGTGTCCCCAGGGGGCGGATGCCGCGGCGCTCGCCGACGCGCCCCGGGTCGACTTCGATCGCCGCGACGACCTGCAGGGCGAGTACCTGCGGCTGCTGGGGACGGATGCAGCGGAGCCGCCCCGGCATTACGTGCCCGCCTCGAACGACTTCGCCACGGCCGTGAAGCTCGGACTCGGGTGGGGCCTGCTGCCCGGATTCCAGTCCGACGACGAGCTCGCCGACGGACGCCTCGTCGCCCTCGGCGGGCCGCCCATCGACGTACCGCTCTACTGGCAGCAGTGGAACCTCGGCTCGCCCCTGCTCGACGCGATCGCCGAGGGCATCACCGCCGAGGCGCGCCGCGCCCTGCGGCGCCCGCCGGTCGAGTAGGACGCGAAGCGCCCGTACCGAGACCTCAGAGGTTCTGCCCGATGTCCCACAGCCGGTCGGGGCGACCGTCGATCGCCTCCGACACCGCGAGCGCCTGGTCGTCGGACAGCGACGCGACGTAGTCGATCACGCCGCGGCCGACCCCGAGCGCCGGCACGTCCGCGGCATCCGGGACGGGCACGCCCTCGGGTCGCGTCTCGCGCAGCTGCGCGTACCCGTCGGTGGCGATCTCGACCAGCTCCTTCAGTCGCTGCGGGACGCGGTCGCGGTCGTCCTCGTCGTGCACCCACGCGGTGAGCCCGTTGACCGCGCGGGTCAGCACCCGGCTGAGCCCGCGCTGGTACATGACGATGTCGGACCGGTCGAGGATGAAGTGACGGTGCACGAACTTCAGCACCTCGACCTCGTGCCACGCCCGCACGTCGAGCGTCACGGGACCGGCCCGCACGACGCCCTCGGGCGACGGCACGACCGAGGACTGCAGGTGGTCGATCCACCGGTTCGCGAACGACGACAGCGCCCGTTCGGAGGCGATCGAGCCATCGAACGGCATCGCGAGCAGGCCGTCGACGAGGTCGTCGGCCACCACGGACACCGCCTCGCGGAACGCGTCGTCGTTCGCGATCCACGGGTCGCTCGCGTGCATCTTGCGGCGCAGCGCCTCGAGTGCGCTGCCGGGCGGGGCGGTCCGCCCGCGGAGCGCGTCGGCCTCGAGGTCGCGGAGCTGGGCGGTGAAGTCCATCCAGCCGCGGAACTCGCGCGCCACCGCGCCCTGGCTGAGCAGGCCCGCGCGGTAGAAGTCGTCGACGTCGTGGATGGAGTACGCGATGTCGTCGGCGATGTCCATGACGGAGCACTCGAGCGACTGGGTGAGCGGCGCGTGGCCGCGGCGCGCCTCGTGGAAGTCGGCGGCGTCGATGCCGTACGTCGAGAACTTCAGCACGTCGACCCCGTCGGGCGTGCGACGCAGGCCGCGGGGGAGGGGGCCGTCGCCGAGGGCCTCCACGTCGAGGTAGCGCGTCCACGGGTACTTCGCGACCGCCGTGCGGACCGCGGCGGTCAGGTTGAGCCCGCGGGGCGCCGCCTCGCTCACGTCGAGCGAGGCGAGGATGCGGTACGTCTGCGCGTTGCCCTCGAAGCCGTCGGTGAGGCCCAGCCGCTCGCGCGCGAGCCGGTCGAGCACGCGCTCGCCGAGGTGCCCGAACGGCGGATGTCCGAGGTCGTGGGCGCTCGCGGCCGCCTGCACGACGACGGCGTCGCAGCCGTGCTCGAGGGCGAGCGACCGGGCGGGGGACGCGGCATCCGTCAGCTTGACGGCGATCGCGCGCGCGACCGCGGTCACCTTGATCGAGTGGGTCAGGCGGTTGTGGATGAGCGGCCCGGCCCCGGGCTGCGCGATGACCTGCGTCACGGCCGACAGCCGGGAGAAGTACGGCGAGAACCGGATCCGCTCGAGGTCGAGGCGGAACTGCGAGTGCTCGCCGACCACGTCGGCGCTGCGGCGCGGTTCGTGGACGCGTCGCGTCGCGCGATCCATCGGCGGCACCCGGGTCAGCCGAACAGGCGCTGCAGGCGCTGGACGCCCTCGAGCAGCGGCTCGTCGCCGAGCGCGTAGCTGAACCGCAGGTAGCCGCTCGGGCCGAACGCCTCACCGGGCACGGCCGCGACCTCGGCGCGCTCGAGCATGAGGTCGGCGAGCTCGAGCGACGTCGTCGGCGTGACGCCGTCCCACTCGCGGCCGAGCAGGCCCGTGACATCCGGGTACACGTAGAAGGCGCCCTGCGGGACGGGCACCGCCATGCCGTCGATCTTCGACAGTTCGGCGACGATCAGGCGCCGGCGGCGGTCGAAGGCCTGCCGCATCCGCTCGACGGGCTCCTGGGGCCCGGTGAGGGCCGCGATCGCCGCGCGCTGCGAGATGTTCGACACGTTCGACGTGAGGTGCGACTGGAGGTTCGCGGCGCCCTTCATGACGTCGGCGGGGCCGACCATCCAGCCGAGGCGCCAGCCGGTCATCGCGTACGTCTTGGCGACGCCGTTGACGAGGACGGTGCGGTCGGCGAGCTCCGGCACGGCCTCGACGATCGACACGGCCCGTGGCGCGGGCGCCCCCTCGTCGTCGGCGTACGTGAGGTTCTGGTAGATCTCGTCGGTCACGACCCAGATGCCGTGCTCGAGCGCCCACTCGCCGATCTCGCGGACCTGCTCGGGCGAGTACACCGCACCGGTGGGGTTCGAGGGCGAGACGAACAGCAGCACCTTCGTGCGCTCGGTGCGCGCCGCCTCGAGCTGGTCGACCGTGACGAGGTAGCCCTGGTCGCTGCCGGCGAACACGTCGACCTGCGTGCCGCCCGCGAGCTTGATCGCCTCGGGATACGTGGTCCAGTACGGCGTGGGGACGAGCACCTCGTCGCCCTCGTCGAGCAGCACCTGGAAGGCCTGGTAGACCGCCTGCTTGCCGCCGTTGGTCACGACCACCTGGCCGATGCCGACCTCGAGCCCGGAGTCGCGGAGGGTCTTCGCCGCGATGGCCTCGCGGAGGTCGGGCAGGCCCGCCGCGGGCGTGTACCGGTGGTTGCGCGGGTCGCGGACCGCCTCGAGCGCGGCCTCGACGATGTGTTCGGGCGTGGCGAAGTCGGGCTCGCCCGCGGCGTACGAGATCACCGGGCGGCCCTCGGCCTGCAGGGCTTTCGCCTTCGCATCGACCTTCAGGGTCGCGGACTCGGCGATGGCGGCGATGCGGGCTGAGAGACGTCGCTGTTCGTTCACGCGACCAGCCTAGGGTTTGCGCCCGTCCGTGTCAGCGGATGCCGCGGGGAGCCCGCTCGCCCGCACGGAGGGGCGCCGCGGCAGTGCCCCCAGCCGCGGCGCCGGCGCCCGCCCCCACGGGCGCGCCCTGTGCTCAGTCGTTCCGGACGGCCAACTCCCTGCCGTGGACGGTGAGCGCGTAGATGACGAAGACGTCGAGCACGATGACGATGAGCGACCACCACGGCTGGGCCGGGAGGAGGAAGACGTGGCCCACCGCGTTCAGCGACGCGAGCACGACGGCGACGACGCGGGCCCACGTGGCGCCGGTGAACAGCGCGAGCGCGACGAGGATGAGGACGATCCCGAGGATCAGGTGCCACCAGCCCCACCCGGACACGTCGAGCAGGAACAGCGTGCCGCTCGTCACGACGAAGTACGCGTCGGGCTGCAGGATGGCGATGAAGCCGTAGATCGCGTCGATCGCGCCGGCGATCAGCAGGATGGTCCCGGCGAACCAGCCCCAGCCGATCCAACCGGTCACGCGGACCTCGTCCGCGGCGGAACGAGTGCTCATGGCGGTGCCCCCTTCCGTGCGGTGGCGGGGCGGCCTCCGGCCCGCTCGCCGTACGCGCGTCACGGTAATCCCGAGGCGGATGCCGCGGGCGGGACGTTCGTCCCGCGGGATTCCGGGCGGTTTGGTGCCGCTCCCGGCGTCGCATACACTTGGTGAGGTTGTTGAAGTCAGCCAAGATCTTCTGCGCCTTCTTCCGGGTCTCCGCCCGTCGGGAGGAACGGGATCGGCGGCTTCGATCCATGTGATCCGCCGGTTGCGGGTCGCATAGGGCGGTGGCTCAATTGGTAGAGCAGCGGTCTCCAAAACCGCAGGTTGCAGGTTCGAGTCCTGTCCGCCCTGCGAGCCGGCCGGCGTCGGCCGGCCCATGAAAGGTGTACGAGTGGCCCGGAAAGTGATCGACGAACCCAGCGAGGAGATCGTCGCCGATGCCAAGCGCGAACGCGCGGCACGGCGCAACCCCTTCGCCCGGATCGCCCTGTTCATCCGGCAGGTCATCGGCGAGCTGAAGAAGGTCGTCACCCCGACGCGCAAGGAGCTGTTCACCTTCACCGGTGTCGTGCTGGTGTTCGTGGTGATCATGATGGCGATCGTCTGGGGTATGGACCAGGTGTTCGGCTGGCTGGTTCTGTACGTCTTCGGACAGCCGGGGGTCTGATCGGGCCGTCGGCCCGATACCCGCCGCCGTCTCCGGGCGGCACGGCAGAAGAGAAGGATTGAGGAACAGTGTCGAGGAACGAGCGCGAAGACGTCGACTGGGCCACGGCCGCTGAGCAGTCGTCCGAGGTCGAGGAGGCCCAGGAGGGCGCCACGCAGGAGCACGACGAGGACTCGGTCGAGCCCGCCGAGCACCGCGCGGTGCACGTCGTCGACGACGAGGGCACCGAGGTCGACCTCGACGCCGTGCTCGACTCGCTGGCCGAGGCGACCGACCCCGAGGCCGACGCCGTCGTGGACGACGCCCTCGACATCGACTCCGCCGACGAGGCCGAGGCCGCATTCGAGGCCGTGACCGAAGAGGACGAGGAGCACGACCCCTACGAGGCGTTCCGCAACGAGCTGCGCTTCCTCCCGGGCAAGTGGTACGTCGTCCACTCCTACGCCGGGTTCGAGCGTCGCGTGAAGGCGAACATCGAGCAGCGTCGCGAGACCATGGCCATGGCGGAGTTCATCCACCAGGTCGAGGTCCCGATGGAGGACGTCGTCGAGATCAAGAACGGCCAGCGCAAGATGGTCACGCGCGTCCGCGTGCCCGGCTACGTGCTCGTCCGCATGGACCTCAACGAGGAGAGCTGGTCGGTCATCCGCCACACTCCCGGCGTCACCGGCTTCGTGGGCAACGCGCACAACCCGACGCCGCTCCGCTTCGAGGAGGCCTTCAACATGCTGAAGAGCCTCGTCGACATCAAGGACGTCGCTCCCGCCAAGGGTGCGAAGGGTGCCGCCGCGGGCGGTGCCGCGCGCCAGATCCCCGCCGAGGTCGACTTCGAGATCGGCGAGACCATCACCATCAAGGACGGCTCGTTCGCGGGCCTGCCCGGCACGATCAACGAGATCAAGCCCGAGAGCGGCAAGCTCACCGTGCTCGTCTCGCTGTTCGAGCGCGAGACGCCGGTCGAGCTCAGCTTCGACCAGGTCACCAAGCTCTAAACCGAACACAGCATCCGCGCAGCGACCCTCCGGTATCATCGGAGGGTTGTGCTGCGTTCCGCACACACCACAGACCACCGCAACCCGGAACCGCCGGGACCTGCGGGAGAGTGCCCCGGCCCAGGCCGGGCGTTCGAACAGGAAGAGAGAAATCATGGCACCGAAGAAGAAGGTCACGGGTCTGATCAAGCTTCAGATCAAGGCCGGCGCCGCCAACCCCGCCCCGCCGATCGGTCCGGCGCTGGGTCAGCACGGCGTCAACATCATGGAGTTCTGCAAGGCGTACAACGCCGCCACCGAGGCGCAGCGCGGCAACGTCATCCCCGTCGAGATCACCGTCTACGAGGACCGCTCCTTCACCTTCGTCCTGAAGACCCCGCCCGCCGCGGAGCTCATCAAGAAGGCCGCCGGCGTCGCCAAGGGCTCGGGCGTCCCGCACACCACCAAGGTGGGCAAGATCTCGGCCGACCAGGTCCGCGAGATCGCCGAGGCCAAGATGGTCGACCTCAACGCCAACGACATCGACGCCGCGTCGAAGATCATCGCCGGCACCGCTCGCTCGATGGGCATCACGGTCGAATAGCCGACTCGCCCGGGTCTCGGTACGGCGCTTCGCGCCGACTCGACCACCGGGCCGACGGATGCCACGCGGCATCGGTCACCACAGAACTCTCATTCGTGGCAGCGCCCGCCAGGCGCGATGACCACACTCTCGCAAGGAGAACCAACATGGCACAGAAGTCCAAGGCCTACCGGGCCGCGGCCGAGAAGATCGAGGCCGGCAAGTACTACACCCCGACCGACGCCGTCGCGCTCGCGAAGGAGACCGGCTCGGCGAAGTTCGACTCGACCGTCGAGGTCGCGCTGAAGCTCGGCGTCGACCCCCGCAAGGCCGACCAGATGGTGCGCGGCACCGTCATCCTCCCGCACGGCACCGGCAAGACCGCCCGCGTCATCGTCTTCGCGACCGGCCCGGCCGCCGAGGCCGCCATCGCGGCGGGCGCCGACGAGGTCGGCGGCGCCGAGCTCATCGAGAAGGTCGCCGGCGGCTACACCGCGTTCGACGCGGCCGTCGCCACCCCGGAGCTCATGGGCCAGGTCGGTCGTCTCGGCAAGGTCCTCGGCCCCCGCGGCCTCATGCCGAACCCGAAGACCGGCACCGTCACCCCCAACCCGGCCAAGGCCGTGGAGGACATCAAGGGCGGCAAGATCGAGTTCCGCGTCGACAAGCACGCCAACGTGCACTTCGTCGTCGGCAAGGCCTCGTTCACGCAGGAGCAGCTGAACGACAACATCAAGACCGCCCTCGAGGAGGTCGTGCGCCTCAAGCCGTCGAGCGCCAAGGGCCGCTACATCCAGAAGGGCGCCGTGTCGACCACGTTCGGCCCCGGCATCCCGCTGGACGTCAACGCCATCTGAGTCGCCTGACTCGTCACGAGGGGCCCGCCGGTTCGCCGGCGGGCCCCTCGTCGTACCCGGAGGCTACTCGGTCGACTCCGGCGCGTCGTCGAGGTCGATCTCCTCGCCAGCCAGGTCGTTGTCCGCGTACATCGGCTCCTGCTCGCGGGGCGACCCACCGGTCGGCCCGTCGTTGCCGTCGCCGGTGCCCGGCAGGACGGTTTCGCCGGCGACCGCGTCGTTCACCACGGTCTCCTTCGCCTCCCGGTCGGCCTCGATGAAGTCGTCTCGTCGATCGGTCATGCGTCCGCCTCCTCTGCTCGCGCGCGGTCGTCCGCGCCCGCCTCGTCCTCATCGGTGATCACGCCGGTCTCCTCAGCCGGGATGATCCGGTGCTCGGTGCCGAGCGACGCGGCGAGCTCGCGCCCGGCGTCGATCGCCTCGTCGCGCGTGCGGAAGCTCCGCGAGCGCTCGGGCTCGCCGATCACCCGGTTGACCCACTGTCCGCGCTTGGACATCGTCTCGACATCGCCCTCGGCCATGGGCACCTCCTCTCGGTCCGCCGGCGGTCGTCGACCGCCGACCGTCCCAGTCAAGACCGGCACGCCTCGGACCGACAGGCGTTGACACGCTCCCCGCCGGACGTCACGCGCCGCGGGCCATGGGCGGCGGCATCCGTCAGCTGACGACGCGGAACCCGCGCTCGCCGGTCGGCGCGAGGTCGGCGGTGCTCATCGAGGTGACGTCGGCACCGGGCGGGCCCTCGTCGAGCCACGACAGCATGGCGTCGACCGCGGCGGCCTCGCCCTCGATCTCGGCCTCCACGGCGCCGTCCGAGCGGTTCTTGATCCATCCGGAGACGCCGAGCCGCTGGGCCTCGACGCGCGCGCTGAACCGGAAGCCGACCGCCTGCACGCGGCCGTGGACGATGACGCGCTGTCGGATCATGCGACCCCCTCGTCCCGAGGGTAGACCCGCCGACCCGGCGACGCACGGATGCCGCCGCGCGAGCCCCGCGTAGCATGAGCCGCATGGGCGAGGTCGACGAGTACGTGGCGGGGCTCGACGAACCGGCGAGGTCCGCCATCGCGGCGGTGTACCGGGTGGCGCGGGCGACCGTCCCGGACGCGGTCGATGGCCAGGGCTACGGCATGCCGGCGCTGCGCTACCGCGACGCCGCCCTGCTCTCGGTGATGCAGGCGAAGGCGCACCTCGGGCTGTACCCGTTCAGTCCCGCCGTGATCGCAGCACTCGCCGACGAGCTGGCGGGCTTCGGCACGGCCAAGGGCACGATCCGGTTCACCCCGCAGCATCCGCTGCCCGATGACCTGGTCGAACGACTCGTGTCGCTGCGGCGCGACGAGATCGACGCGTCCGTCGGCGGTCGCCGGTGAGCGGCAACGAGCGGCCGCGGCTCCTGGGCGCCGCCGTCGACGAGGAGCTCGCCCGGGCGCTCGGCCGCGTCGTGGAATCGGTCGACGGCGGGAAGGTCGCCGACGGCATCCCGGAACTCGCCGACGTGGACCCCGACCGGTTCGGGGTGTCGGTCGCGAGCGTGCTCGGACGCGTGTACGGCGCGGGCGACACCGGGGTCGGGTTCACGATCCAGTCCGCCTCGAAGCCGTTCGTGTACGCGTTCGCGTGCGAGACGGTCGGCACCGACGCCGTGCACCGCAGCGTCGGCGTGGAACCCAGCGGCGAGCCGTTCAACGCGATCAGCCTCGACGAGCTCGGTCGGCCCGAGAACCCGTTCATCAACGCCGGCGCGATCGTGACGACCTCGCTCGTGCCGGCGGCCGACGCCGAGGAGCGGTTTTCACGCATCCACGAGGCGCTGTCGCGATTCGCCGGCCGCGAGCTCGACGTCGACGAGGAGGTGTACACCTCGGAAGCCGACACCGGCCACCGCAACCGGGCGCTCGCGGGCCTCGCGCTCGCGGCCGGATCGCTCGCGACCGACGACGTCGACAGCGCGACCGACCCGTACTTCCGCCAGTGCTCGCTCATCGTCACCACCGAGGACCTCGCGCTCATGGGGGCGACGCTGGCGAACGGCGGCGTGCACCCGCTGACGCGCGACCGCGTCGTGGGCGAGCGGGCCGCCCGCGACACGCTCTCGGTCATGGCCACGTGCGGCATGTACGACCGCTCCGGGTCCTGGGCGTTCCGGGTCGGGATGCCGGCCAAGTCGGGCGTCGGCGGCGGGATCGTCGCCGTGCGGCCCGGCGAGTTCGGCGTGGGCGTGTTCAGCCCGCCCCTCGACGAGGCCGGCAACAGCCTCCGCGGGGTCGCGATGCTCGAAGAGCTGTCGGCCCGCTTCGGCCTGCACATGTTCGACCACCTGCGCGTGCCGGCGTCGCCCGTCGGGTCGGCGACGGTCGACGAGGAGACCCGCTCGGTCACGCTCGAGCTTCGCGGCGAGCTCGACTTCCTGGCGGCCGAGCAGGTCGTGCACGACGCAGGCCGGCTCGTGGAGCACGTCGACGCGCGCACCCTCCGCCTCGACTTCGACGACGTGACCTACGTCAGCGAAGTGGCTGAGCGGCTGCTGCGCGCGACGGCCGCCGCGGCCGAGGAGGCCGGCCTCGACGTGCAGTTCCCGGGTGCGCCCGAGGGCATCGACCCCGGCATCCGCTGAGCGACGACGCCGTGCAGACGACGCCGCGCCCCGCAGCGGATGCCGCGGGGCGCGTCGGGTGGGACGATCAGCCGATGCGGATGAGCTTCTTGTTCACGAACTCGTCGGCGCCGAAGCGGCCGAGCTCACGACCGAAGCCGGAACGCTTCACGCCGCCGAAGGGCAGCTCCGCGCCATCCGCCAGCACGATGTTGACGAACACCATCCCGGCCTCGATCGCGTTCGCCACGCGGTCGGCCTGCTCGGGGTCGGTCGTGTAGAGGTACGAGCCGAGGCCGAACGGGATGTCGTTCGCGATGCGCACCGCGTCGGCCTCGTCAGCCGCACGGTACACCTGCGCCACGGGTCCGAAGAACTCCTCCTTCGACGCGGGGTTGTCGCTCGCGACGTCGGTGAGCACGGTCGTCTGGAAGAACGCGCCCTCGCGCGTGCCGCCGTGCACGAGCTTCGCACCGTGCTCGATGGCGCGCTTCACCTGCTCCTCGAGACCCTCGGCCGCCTTCAGCGACGACAGGGGACCGAGCACCGAGTCGGACGACATCGGGTCGGTCGCCTCGACCTCGGCGATCTTCGCCGTGAACTTCTCGAGGAACGGCTCGTACAGCTCGTCGATCACGATGAAGCGCTTGGCCGCATTGCAGGACTGGCCGCTGTTGTCGAGACGCGCGTCGACCGCGTTCTGCACGGCCTCGTCGAGGTCGTCGGTCGACAGCAGGATGAACGGGTCGGAACCGCCGAGCTCGAGCACGACCTTCTTCAGGTGCTTGCCCGCGACCGCGGCGACCGCGGCGCCCGCGCGCTCGGAGCCGGTGAGCGACACGCCCTGCACGCGCGGGTCGGCGATGACCCGCTCGATCTGATCGTGCGAGGCGTAGATGTTCACGTACACGCCCTCGGGGGCGCCCGCGTCGCGGAAGATCCGCTGGATCGCCTCGGCCGACTCGGGGCACTGCTCGGCGTGCTTCAGCAGGATCGTGTTGCCGATGATCACGTTCGGGCCGGCGAAGCGCGCCACCTGGTAGTACGGGAAGTTCCACGGCATCACGCCGAGCAGCACGCCCAGCGACGAGCGCCGCACGACCGCGGAGCCCTCGCCGCCCTGCAGCTCGATGGGCTCGTCCTTCAGGAACTCGGCCGCGTTGTCGGCGTAGTACGTGTAGATGTCGCCCGCGAAGTCGGCCTCGGCGAGCGCCTGCTCGATGGGCTTGCCCATCTCGCGGACGATGATCTCCGCGAGCTCCTGGCGGCGCTCCACGTGCAGCTCGCCGACGCGGCGGATCAGGGCGGCGCGCTCCTCGACCGTGGTCGACTTCGACCAGGTGCGGTGCGCCTCGTCGGCGGCGGCGATCGCGGCCTCCAGCTCGGCGTCGGTGATGGTCGGGTACGTCTTGACCGTCTCTCCGGTGGCCGGGTTGACGACGGCGTAGTTCGTCATGGGACTCCTCTGGATGATGGTGCACGTGACTCGCCACCCGGTCGGCGACGACGGTGCACGCCACTCCCAAGCCTAAGCGGAGATCCTGCCCGCGCGATCGACGCGGTGGCGGATCCGCGACCGGCGTTGGACATCCTGTACAGGAGGGGTCCCCGGGGGCGTGGGTATCGTGGCGAGCGGATCGGCTCGAGCGGTCCGGATCGGCCGAGGAGGGCGGATGGCGCACACGGAGCAGCGTGCGGGCGGCGGCGTGCTCGCCGGCATCCGCATCGCCGACTTCTCGCGCGTGCTCGCCGGACCGTACGCGACGATGCTGCTCGGCGACTTCGGCGCCGACGTCGTCAAGATCGAGCCGCCCGCGGGCGACGACACCCGCCAGTGGCATCCGCCGGTCGGGCCCGACGGGCAGGCCACGTACTTCGCGAGCGTGAACCGCAACAAGCGCTCGGTGGCGCTCGACCTCACGGATGCCGCGGGGCTCGCCGAGGCGCGACGGCTCGCCGCGAGCGCCGACGTGGTCGTCGAGAACTTCCGGCCCGGGGTCATGGCGCGGTTCGGACTCGCGTACGACGACGTGCGCGCCGCGAACCCGGGCGTCGTGTACTGCTCGATCACCGGGTTCGGTGCCGGCGAGGGCGCCGCGCTCGCCGGGTACGACCTGCTCGTGCAGGCGGTCGGCGGGCTCATGAGCATCACCGGCGCGCCCGACGGCGACCCCACCAAGGCGGGCGTCGCGCTCGTCGACGTGCTCACCGGCCAGAACGCGGTCGCCGGCATCCTGCTGGCCCTGCGGCGGCGGGATGCCACGGGCGAGGGCGCGCACGTCGAGGTGAACCTGCTGCAGAGCCTGCTCTCCGCGCTCACCAACCAGGCCGGGTCGACCCTCGCGACGGGTCGCGCCCCCGGACGGCTCGGGAACGCGCACCCGAGCATCGCCCCGTACGCGGTGTTCCGCGCCGCCGACCGCGAGCTCGTCATCGCCGTCGGCAACGACCGGCAGTTCCGCACGCTCGCGCGGCTGCTCGGGGCTCCGGCGCTCGCCGACGACGAGCGGTTCACGACGAACGCCGCCCGGGTCGGGCACCGGGACGCGCTGCACGAGGAGCTCGGACGCGCGCTCGCCGCGGCATCCGCTGCCCATTGGGTCGAGGTGCTGACGGATGCGGGCGTGCCGTCGGGCCTCGTGAACGACGTGGGGGAGGCGCTGGCGTTCGCCGACCGGCTCGGGCTCGCCCCCGTCGTCGACCTCGACGGCGTGCGGTCGGTGGCCAACCCGATCGGCCTCGCCGCCGCGCCGCCCGGCTACCACTCGCCGCCCCCGCGTCTCGACGCCGACCGCGGCGCCGACTGGCGCCGAACGAACCCGCTGGACGAGTAGCGCGCAGCGCGAATCGAGACCTCGAACCGCGAAAGGACCACCATGACCGACACCGCCGCCCCGACCGTCACCGCGCCGCGCATCGACGCCGTCTTCGACCTCGACGCCCTGCTCACCGACGAGGAGCTCGCGTGGCGCGACCGGGCGCGCCGCTTCGCGCAGGAGCGCATCGCGCCGGTCATCGAGCAGGACTTCGAGGACCAGCGCTTCCGCCGCGAGCTCGTGCGCGAGGCCGGCGAGCTCGGGTTCCTCGGCATGCACCTGAGCGGGTACGGATGCGCCGGGGCGGGCGCCGTGGCCTACGGCCTCGTCTGCCTCGAACTTGAGGCGGCCGACTCCGGCTGGCGCACCTTCGTGTCGGTGCAGGGATCGCTCGCGATGAGCGCCATCCGCACGTACGGCTCGGAGGAGCAGAGGCAGCGGTGGCTGCCGGGCATGGCGGCGGGCGAGCTCATCGGCTGCTTCGCGCTCACGGAGCCGCAGGGCGGGAGCGACCCCGCGGCGATGACGACCGTCGCGCGGCGCGAAGGCGACGAGTGGGTGCTCGACGGCGCGAAGCGGTGGATCGGGCTCGCCTCGCTCGCCGACGTCGCGGTCGTCTGGGCGAAGGTGGCGGATGACGCGGGAGAGGACGCTGGCGTCGTGCGCGGGTTCCTCGTGCCGACCTCGACGCCGGGCTTCACGGCGACGCCCATCACCGGCAAGCTCTCGATGCGCGCCTCGGTGCAGTGCGACGTGACGTTCGACGGCGTGCGGCTGCCGGCCGACGCGATGCTGCCCGGCGCCCGCGGGCTGTCGGGGCCGTTCGGCTGCCTCAACGAGGCGCGCTACGGCATCGTGTGGGGCGCGATGGGCGCGGCGCGGTCCTGCCTCGAGGCGGCGCTCGCGCGATCGATGTCGCGCGAGGTGTTCGGCAAGCCGATCGGGGCGAACCAGCTCATCCAGGCCAAGCTCGCCGACATGCTCGTCGAGGTCGAGAAGGGCGTGTTGCTCGCGCTGCACCTCGGACGGCTCAAGGAGCGCGGCGCGCTCACGCCCGCGCAGATCTCGGTCGGCAAGCTGAACTCGGTGCGCGAGGCGCTGCGGATCGCGCACGACGCGCGGGCCATCCTCGGCGGCGACGGCATCACGTCGGAGTTCCCGGTCATGCGGCACGCGGCGAACCTCGAGTCGGTTCGCACCTACGAGGGCACCGACGAGGTGCACCAGCTCGTCATCGGCCGGGCGCTCACGGGCCTCAACGCGTTCTGAGTCGCGCCCGGCGCTCCGCCGCCTCCGGCGCGCGTACTGGGCACCGACGGCCGAGGCCGGCACCCCGCGGGGATGCCGGCCTCGGTGGAGCGGGGCGCGGGTCAGTTGACGCCGGGGATGACGATCCAGCCCTGCGAGAGCACGATCCACAGCACCACGAGCACGAGCGCGACCACGGTGAGGGCGATGCCGCCGCGGCGGGTGCTACCGCGCAGGAAGAGCAGGACGGCGAGCACGATCGCGAGGATGATGCCGAGCACGAGCGACCCGAACGGGATTCCCGTGACGAACAGCGAGAGCAGGAACAGCACGGCGACGACGATCTCGATGATCGCGACGACGTTCGTCCCACGACCGCGGGCGCGCATGATGCCGTCGACGAGCGCGGCGATGCCGCCGGCGAGGGCGATGACGAGCAGCCAGGACAGGGTGAGCATGGGGGTCTCCTTCGGTGTGGGGGCACCTCGTCGAGGGGATCCGCCCCTCGACGGCGGCCAGCCTAGCCACGGCGGCGGCCGGGGCGCCGCCGGTTGCGCGTCCGTTGCGCGCCGGTGTAGGCCGGTGGCGAGCCGGGATCGCGGGGCTTGCCGCCGATCGTCCGTGAATCGTGCGGATCGGGAATGGAAACGCGGCGTCATCCGGTTTCATCCCGTGGCCGCGGCCTGCTGGACTCGAACCGGCAGTCGCACCACGTCCCGCGGCATCCGGCCCACCACGCCGAACCGCCACCACGTCACGAACGGAGCACCATCCATGACCCGCACCCGCACGATCCTCGGCCTCGCCGCCGCATCCGCCGCCGTCGTCGCGCTCGCCGCCTGCTCGAGCGGTGACAGCGGCTCCGGCTCCGGGTCGACGGATGCCGCGGGCGACGACTACGGCCTCGTGCAGGCCGGCACGCTGACCGTCGCCACCGAGGGCACCTACCGCCCCTTCAGCTTCCACGAGGACGGCTCGGGCGACCTCGTCGGCTACGACGTCGAGGTGGCCGAGGCCGTCGCCGAGAAGCTCGGCCTCGAGGTCCAGTTCCAGGAGACGCAGTGGGACGCGATCTTCGCGGGCCTCGACGCGGGCCGCTTCGACGTCATCGCGAACCAGGTCTCGATCACCCCGGAGCGCGAGGAGCAGTACCTCTTCAGCGAGCCGTACACCGTCTCGCGCGGCGTCGTCGTCGTGAACGAGGGCGACACGTCGATCTCGTCGTTCGACGACCTCGAGGGCAAGACCACGGCCCAGTCGCTCACGAGCAACTGGTACGAGCTTGCGACCGAGTCGGGTGCGAACGTCGAGGCTGTCGAGGGCTGGGCTCAGGCCGTGTCACTGCTGCAGCAGGGCCGCGTCGACGCGACCATCAACGACCAGCTCACCTTCCTCGACTACCTGAACACGACCCCGGATGCCGCGATCGAGGTCGCCGCCGAGACCGACGAGACCTCCGAGAGCGCGTTCGCCCTCACCCAGGACAAGGAGGCGCTCGTCGAGGCGATCGACGAGGCGCTCGCGGAGCTCCGCGAGGAGGGCGTGCTCGCCGAGCTCGGCGAGAAGTACTTCGGCGCCGACGTCTCCGAGTAATCCGTACCCGAGTGTCGCCGTTCCCGCCGCCTGATGCCGCGGGGACGGCGACACTCGTCGTGGATGGCAACATTGGGCGGAAGGCCGCGCCCGCGGCATCCGTCGACGCCCGGAAGGACGTGACCGAGTGAACGAGAGCCTGCAGCTCTTCGTCGAGTCGTTCTGGCCGATCGTGTGGGGCGGCATCAGCGGGACCATCCCGCTCGCCCTCGCCTCATTCGCGATCGGGCTCGTGCTCGCCCTCGCGGTGGCGCTCATGCGCCTCTCGAAGAACCCGATCGTGTCGAACATCGCCCGGTTCTACATCTCGGTGATCCGCGGCACGCCGCTGCTCGTGCAGCTGTTCGTGATCTTCTACGGCCTGCCCGCGATCGGCGTCGTCATCGACCCGTGGCCGAGCGCCATCGTCGCGTTCTCGCTGAACGTCGGCGGGTACGCCGCCGAGGTGATCCGCGCGGCCATCCTGTCCGTGCCGAAGGGGCAGTGGGAGGCGGCGTACACGATCGGCATGTCGCCCGCGACGACGCTGCGCCGCGTCATCCTGCCGCAGGCGGCGCGCGTCTCGGTGCCGCCGCTGTCGAACACGTTCATCTCGCTCGTGAAGGACACGTCGCTCGCGTCGCTCATCCTCGTGACCGAGCTGTTCCGCGTCGCCCAGCAGATCGCCGCATTCAGCCAGGAGTTCATGCTCCTCTACCTCGAGGCGGCGCTGATCTACTGGCTGTTCTGCCTCGCCCTCTCGGGCGGGCAGGCGAGGATCGAGAAGAGGTTGGACCGCTATGTCGCCCACTGACCGCCGGCACACGGATGCCGCAGTGCTCCTGTCCGCGCGCGGCATCCGCAAGTCGTTCGGGGCCAACGAGGTGCTGCGCGGCGTCGACTTCTCGGTGCGCCGCGGCGAGGTCGTGACGCTCATCGGCCCGAGCGGGTCCGGCAAGACGACGGTGCTGCGTGCGCTCAACGGCCTCGAGACGCCGGATGGCGGCGAGCTCGAGTTCGACGGCGGGCCGACGATCGACTTCTCGCGTCCGGTTTCGAAGGGCGACCGGATCGCGATGCGGGACCGCTCGGCGATGGTGTTCCAGCACCACAACCTGTTCCCCCACATGACCGTGCTCGAGAACGTGGTCGAGGGGCCGATCCGGGTGCAGCGCGTGCCGAAGGCGGAGGCGATCGCGGCCGCCGAGGCGCTGCTCGACCGGGTGGGCCTCGCCGAGAAGCGCGACCAGTACCCGTTCCAGCTCTCGGGCGGGCAGCAGCAGCGCGTCGGGATCGTGCGCGCGCTCGCCCTGAAGCCCGACCTGCTGCTGTTCGACGAGCCGACGAGCGCGCTCGACCCCGAGCTCGTCGGCGAGGTGCTGCACGTCATCAAGGAGCTCGCCGACGAGGGCTGGACGATGGTCGTCGTCACGCACGAGCTCGCCTTCGCGCGGCAGGCGGCCGACGAGGTGCTGTTCATGGACGGCGGCGTCATCGTCGAGCGCGGCGCACCGCGCGACATCTTCACGAACCCGCGCGAGGAGCGCACCCGGCGGTTCCTCGACCGGATCCTGCGCCCGCTCGACTGACGGCACCGGCGCGGGGCGCCCAGCGAGTGCGGGTGCGAGGCGCGTAACGTGAGGGCATGCCCGCGACCGTCACCGGCTCCGCCGCAGGGGTGACGACCGCGAGGCGCGGGTTGGGCGCCTTCCGGCTCGGCATCGCCGTGCTCGAGATCGTGGCGCTCGTCGGCAACTACGAGTACGTGCTGCGCTTCCCGCTGTTCGCGTCGGTGAACTTCTTCAGCTACTTCACCATCCAGTCGGCGATGCTCGCCGTGGCCACGCTCCTCGTCGCGGCCTGGTTCGCCTGGTTCCGCCCGCGGGATCCGGTGTGGCTCGGTGCCTTCCGCACGATGGTCACGGTCTACCTCCTCGTCTCCGGGGTCGTGTTCGCGCTCATCGCGGCGCAGGCGTCGAGCCGCGACTACCGGCTCGACATCCCCTGGTCGGACACGCTGCTGCACTTCGTGGTGCCCGTGCTCGCCCTCATCGCGTGGACCATCGATGCGATCCTCGCGGTGAATCCGCCCGTGCCGTGGTCGACCATCGGGTTCGTGCTGCTCTTCCCCTCGGTGTGGCTCGTGTACACGCTCCTGCGCGGCGGGCAGATCGGCTGGTACCCGTACTTCTTCCTCGACGAGACGCAGGTCGGCGGCTACGGCGGCGTGGCCGCGTACTGCGCGATGGTGCTGCTCATCTTCGTCGCCCTCACGTCGGTGCTGGTGGCCGTCCACCGGCGCCTCGAGCGGCGCGGGCTCCGGCAGCGCATCCACCGGCGGCGGCTCGAGGCCGAAGCAGCGGATGCCGCGGCGCGAGCGGATGCCGCATCCGCGCCCGGTTCGCCCGCCGAGTGGCTCGTCGGAGCGGACCGGCGATAGGGGCCCGGGGCGTCCGCTAGGTCGCGACGAACGGTGCGAGGGCGTCGAGCACGACGTCGAGCGCCTCGTCGTCGTCGTCGATCGCGGCGACCCGACGCGCGTGCTCGGCGGCGAGGACCCCGACGAGCATCGGCCGCCGCGGATCGTCGCCGAGGTCGAGCCACGCCGCGACGGTCGGCGTCTCGCCGACGACCGTGAGCACGTTGGGCGTGCCGCGCCCGGGGAGGGGGCCCGGCGTGGCATCCGTCTCGGACCGCCAGAAGGGCGTGTCGAACCGGAGCCAGACGAGGTCGACCGCGCCCATTCCGAGCAGCGAGACGGCCCGCTGGTGGCGGAGCGGCAGCGGCGGGTCGAAGGCGATCGTGTCGGTCCGCAGCACGCCGACCGAGGCGGTCACGATGGCACGCTGCACGCGGATGGACTCGCCCGAGTCGAGTCGGAGGCCCACCCCGCGGTCGTCGAGGGCCACCTCGGTGACGACGCTGGCGCCCGCGATGTCGACCCCGTCGGCGAGCGTCTCGAGGAGCCCCGACCACCCGCCCGTGACCTGGCCCGTCGGGCGCCACACGCGTCCCAGGTCGAGGCGTTGCGCGGACAGGCGCGTCGCCGTCGCCCCGGTGGACGGCTCGATGCCGGTCGACAGGGCGTGGCGGAGCCAGTCCGTCGGCGTGAGCCCGAGGTCGTCGGCTTCGCCGGGGAGCGGCACGACCCCGGAGTCGACGAGCGCGGTGGTGAGGGACACGTCCGACGGCTGGGCGAGCGCCCACTCGTGTGCCGCGGCGATCGCGGCGGTGCCGGTCGGCGGAGGCGTGCCCAGGTTGGCGCCGTTCGGAGTGCGCGCCTCCAGCACGGGGGTGAACCGCCGGGTCGGTACCGCCGCCCTCCGCAGCACCGATCGCATCGTGGCCAGGTCGGACACGAACGGGCTGCCCAGTTCGACCGGCCCGGCGAAGTCGTCGTCGTCGATCGAGTGCAGCCGCCCGCCGAGCCGGTCCGACGCCTCGATCACGACCACGTCGATGCCGCGGTCGGCGAGCGTGCGGGCGGCGGCGAGCCCCGCGATGCCCGCGCCGATCACGGCGACGCGGTCGCCCTCCTCGGCGAGCCCCGCGATCACGCGCCCGGCGCGGAGCCCTTCGTTGTAGGCCCCGTGGACCGTGCCGGGTGCCGTGGCCGAGGTCGCCTCGCCCGCGATCACCAGGCGGCCCTCGACGGGCTCGCCGAGGGCGGTGCGCAGGTCGTCCGTGGTTCCCACGCCGTCGAAGCTGTAGGCGCCGCGGACGAACGGGTCGGCGGTCCAGCGTGAACGGCGGAACGCGACGGGCTGCGGCACCCCGCCCGGCGTCGGCGTCGGGGTCGGCGTGCGCGTGCCCGTCGGCCCCGGAGACCCGGTGGGATCGGGGCGACCGTCGGTGCACGCGGCGAGCGTGAGGGCCGCGCCCGAGAGCGCGGCCGCGAGGAACGCGCGCCGCGGCATCCCACCGGCGGGCCCCCGAGCGTCCATGTGCCTCAGGCTAGCCGCTCCCGGCGGACCGCCCTCCCGCCACGCGACGCCTGGCCGCCCGTGCGTCAGCCGAGCTCGGCGTCGGCCAGGTCGAGCGCGGCGTCGATGATGTCGAGTCCGCGCACGAGCTCCTCCTCGGTGATGACGAGCGGCGGCGCGACGTGCATGCGGTTGAAGTGGATGAACGGCCACAGCCCCGCCTGCTTGCACGCGGCCGCGACCTTCGCCATCGGCGCGGCATCCGCCCCCGACGCGTTGAACGGCACGAGCGGCTCGCGCGTCTCCCGGTCGCGGACGAGCTCGATCGCCCAGAACAGACCGAGTCCGCGCACCTCGCCGACCGACGGATGCCGCTCCGCGATCTCGCGCAGGCGCGGACCGACGACGCGCTCGCCGAGGTCGCGCACGCGCTCGAGGATGCCGTCGCGCTCGAACACCTCGAACGTCGCGACGCCCGCCGCGCACGCGAGCGGGTGACCCGAGTAGGTGAGCCCGCCGGCGAACGGCACGGTGTCGAAGTGCGACGCGATGCGCTGCGACACCACGACGCCGCCGAGCGGCACGTAGCCCGAGTTCACGCCCTTCGCGAAGGTGATGAGGTCGGGCGTCACGCCGAAGTGGTTCACCGCGAACCACTCGCCGACGCGGCCGAAGCCGACCATGACCTCGTCGGCGATGTAGACGATGCCGAACCGGTCGCAGAGCTCGCGCACGCCCTGCAGGTAGCCGGGCGGCGGCACGAGCACGCCGTTCGTGCCGACGACGGTCTCGATGATGATCGCCGCGACCGTGGTCGCGCCCTCGAGCGTGATGACCTGCTCGAGGTGCGCGAGCGCGCGCTCGGTCTCCTCGGCCTCGTTCGACGCGTGGAACGACGAGCGGTACGGGTACGGCCCGAGGAAGTGCACGACGCTGCCGTCGCTCGGCTCGTTCGCCCAGCGGCGCGGGTCGCCGGTCAGCGAGATCGCCGTGGCCGTGCCGCCGTGGTAGCTGCGGTACATCGACATCACCTTGCGGCGACCGGTGACGGCGCGCGCCATCCGCACCGCGTGCTCGTTCGCGTCGGCGCCGCCGTTCGTGAAGAACACCTTGTCGAGGTCGCCGGGCGCGACCTCGGCGATGCGCCGGGCGAGCTCGCCGCGCACGTCGTTGGCGAGCGCGGGCTGGATCGTCGCGAGCCGGCCCGCCTGCTCCTGGATCGCCGCGACGAGATCCGGGTGCTGGTGACCGAGGTTGAGGTTCACGAGCTGGCTCGAGAAGTCGAGGTAGGCGTTGCCCTGGTAGTCCCAGAACGTCGACCCCTCGCCGGCAGCGACGGGCAGCGGGTCGATGAGGGCCTGCGCGCTCCAGGAGTGGAACACGTGGGCGCGGTCGTCGGCGCGCACCTGCGCGTCGGCGGCGGCGTCGGGCAGCGGATGCCGCGTGCCGCGGCGGTCGACGTACGAGGCCGCGGTCGCGGCATCCGTCGTCGCTTCGGGAACGAGCGTGTCGGTCATGTGAAGGTCCTTTCGGGGTCCGGTGGTCGAGTCGGCGCGTCAGCGCCGTATCGAGACCCTGCGACGGTCTCGATACGCGCTTCGCGCTACTCGACCACCGAAGCGGTCAGTGGTTCTGCGGGAAACCGAGGTTGATGCCGCCGTGGGTGGCCGGGTCGAGCCACCGGCTCGTGACGGCCTTCTCGCGCGTGAAGAAGTCGAAGCCGTGCACGCCGTAGGCCTTGCTGTCGCCGAAGAGCGACTGCTTCCATCCGCCGAACGAGTGGTAGGCGACCGGCACCGGGATCGGGACGTTGATGCCGACCATGCCGACCTCCACCTCGTTCTGGAAGCGGCGGGCCGCACCGCCGTCGTTGGTGAAGATGGCCGTGCCGTTGCCGAACCGGCCCGAGTTGATGAGGTCGAGGCCCTCGTCGTACGACGCGACGCGCACGACCGAGAGCACCGGGCCGAAGATCTCCTCGGTGTAGGCGCGCGACGACGTCGGGACGTGGTCGAGCAGGGTCGGGCCGAAGAAGAAGCCGTCCTCGTGGCCGTCGACCGAGAAGCCGCGGCCGTCGACCACGACGGACGCACCGTCGGCTTCGGCGATGTCGACGTAGGAGGCGACCTTGTCGCGGTGCACGTCGGTGATGAGCGGGCCCATGTCGGGCTCGACGCCGTCCGTGCCGGCGCCGTTGCCGATCTTCAGCTTCGCGATGCGCTCGGCGATCTTCGCGACGAGCTCGTCGGCGACGGGTTCGACGGCGAGCACGACCGAGATGGCCATGCAGCGCTCGCCCGCGGCGCCGTAGCCCGCGTTGACGGCCGAGTCGGCGACCAGGTCGAGGTCGGCGTCGGGCAGCACGAGCATGTGGTTCTTGGCGCCGCCCAGGGCCTGGACGCGCTTGCCGTGCTTGGCGGCGGTCTCGTAGATGTACTGGGCGATCGGCGTCGAGCCGACGAACGAGATCGACTGGACGATCGGCGAGGTCAGCAGGCCGTCGACGGCGAGCTTGTCGCCCTGGAGGACCGTGAACACGCCGTCGGGCAGGCCGGCCTCCTTCCAGAGCTCCGCCAGCCAGAGCGCGGCCGACGGGTCCTTCTCGCTCGGCTTCAGGACGACGGCGTTGCCCGCCGCGATCGCGATCGGGAAGAACCACATGGGCACCATGGCCGGGAAGTTGAAGGGGCTGATGACGCCGACCACGCCGAGCGGCTGCTTCAGCGAGTAGACGTCGATGCCCGACGAGGCGTTCTCGGAGAAGGCGCCCTTGATGAGGTGCGGGAAGCCGGTGGCGAGCTCGACGACCTCCTGGCCGCGGAGGATCTCGCCCATCGCGTCGGAGAGCACCTTGCCGTGCTCGGCGGTGATGATCGCGGCGAGCTCGCCCTTCCGCGCGTTGAGCAGCTCCCGGAACGCGAACAGCACGCCCTGGCGCTTCGCGATCGAGTAGCGGCTCCAGACCTCGTAGCCGCGCTGCGCGGAGGCGATCGCCTCGTCGATCTCGGCCCGGTCGGCGAGCGCGACCTCCGCCTGCACGGCGCCGGTGGCGGGGTTGTACACGGGCGCGGTCCGGCCGGAGGTGGAGGGGCGCAGCGCGCCGTCGATCCAGTGCCCGAGGTGGGGCACGTCGGCGGTCGCGGCGGGCGAGGTGGCGGCGGTCTCGGTGAGGCTCATGGTGGTCCTTCGGTGGATGCGGTGCTGCCGGATGTCGCGAATCGGACAGAACGACCGGCAGGTCGGTACGCTGATGTGGTCCCAGTCTGACAGCGAAGAACCGAGGTGGACGGTGCCAGAGCGTCGCGAAGATCCACTCGATCGAACGGATCGTCCGGAACGGTCGGACCGCGCCGCCCCTGCGTTCGCCGTCGACGACGCGCTCCCGACGGTCGCCGAGATCCTCGCGCTTCCGGCGGTCGCGGACGGGGTGCCCGAGGTGCTCGTCGGCGACACCGCCCTCGACGCGCGAGTCCGCTGGGTGCACGTCTCCGACAGCGCGGGCGTGGCCCGGCTGCTCGTCGGCGGCGAGCTGCTCCTCTCCACGGGGTCGGGCTGGCCCGCCGAGCCGGGTGAGCTCCGCGCATTCGTCGCCGAGCTCGTCGACGTCGGCATCGCCGGGCTCGTCCTCGAGCTCGGCGTGCACTACAGGTACGTGCCGGCCGTCGTCGTGCAGGCGGCGGCCGACCACGGGCTCGCGCTCGTCGCCCTGCACCGAGAGGTGAAGTTCGTCGCCCTCACCGAGGCGGTGCACCGCCGCATCATCTCCGAGCAGACGACCGCACTGCATGCCCGCGACGAGGTCCGCGAGCGGTTCACGGCACTGGCCCTCCGCGGCGCCCCCGCGGACTACGTCGTGCAGCAGCTCGCGCAGACCCTCGACGCGCCCGTGGTGCTCGAGAACCTCGCACACGAGGTGGTGGCGGCCGACGTGCCGCCCGACGCCGAGGAGGCGCTGCTCGGCGGGTGGCAGCTGCGCTCACGCGACGCCCACCGTCGCGCGGGGACGCCGGCGGGCGGGCCGGACCCCTGGCTCATCGTGCCGGTCGAGGCGCGCGGCATCCGTTGGGGGCACCTGGTCGCGCTGCCCGGGCCGGCGCACCCTGCCGGCCGCACGAGCGTCCTCGAGCAGGGCGCGATCGCGCTCGCGCTCGGCCGGCTCGCGGACGGCGACGACGACACGTGGGGTCGCGTCGGCCGCCGCCGGCTCGTCGAGCACCTGCTCTCCGGGCGCTTCGCCGCACCGGGCGGGGCGACCGCACGGCTCGAGGCGACCGGCCTGCCGGTCACCGGGTCCGACCTGTACGGGCTCGCCCTCGCCGGTCGCGGCGGTGACGGCGACGCGGATGCCGCAGCGCGGGCGCTCGGCGGGCGAGCGATCGAGGGTCGGGCGCCGGGTAGAGGCGCCGCGGCATCCGTTCGCGTGGTGCTGCTGTCGCTGCCGACCGGGACGCCGTTCGACGACGCGGCGGCCAGGTCGCTCGGGCTCGCCCTCGACGCCGGGTCGCCGGCGGACGGGGTCCGTGCGTCGCTCGCGATCGGCTCCCGGGCCGACGACCTCGACGGGTTGCTCGTCTCGGTGCAGGAGGCGCTCGACCTCGCCGCGACGCCGCCGCCGAGGCCCGCGCGCGGGCTCGTGGTGCGCCGCGCGGAGGACCGCCCGCTCGTGCGACTCGTGACCTCGCTCCGCGACGACCACCGGCTGCAGGAGCTCGGCGAACGCATGCTCGCGCCGATCGTCGAGTACGACCTCGCCCGCGGCGGCGACCTGCTCGACGTGCTGGGCGCGATGCTCGCGCATCCCGGCAACCGCACGGCGGCGGCGCACGCGAGCCACCTCTCGCGGTCGGTGTTCTACCAGCGGCTCGCGCTCATCGGCGACCTGCTGGGCGCCGACCTCGACGACGGCGAGACGCTGACGGCGCTGCACCTCGCGCTGCTCGTGCGCCGAGGCGGCGGCGTGCGGTGATCGTTACTTGCTCTTGACAAGTGCACTTGCAAAGAGCAAGCTGTGGTCAGAACCCGGGTCACCCACTTATTCGCACGACCGGAGGACACCATGACCGCCAGCATCTTCGTGAACTTCCCCACGACCGACCTCGACCGCTCCAAGGCGTTCTACGAGGCGCTGGGATACCGCATCAACCCGAACTTCACCGATGAGAACGCCGCGTGCGTCGTGCTCGACGACAACCTGTACTTCATGGTGCTCACGCGCGAGTTCCTCGGCACGTTCACCGACAAGCAGATCATCGACCCGAAGACCCACGCGCAGATGGCCGTCTCGCTCACCTGCGAGTCGCGCGAGGCCGTCGACGAGATGCTGGCCAAGGCGCTCGCCGCCGGCGGCACCGAACCGCGCCCTGCCCAGGACTACGGGTTCATGTACTCGCGCGACCTCGAGGACCCGGACGGCAACATCCTCGGCTACCTCTACATGGAGCCGGCCGCCGCCGAGATGGGGCCCGAGGCGTACCTGGCCGAGCAGGGCGCCGCGCCGGCGGGCTCGGCCTGAGCGCCGGTGGCCACACGCGCACCCCGCGGCTTCGGCCAGTACGGCGGCGTGCCGCGGGCCCTCGAGCGGGTCGGGGAACGGTGGGCGCTGCTCATCGTCCGCGACCTGCTCGTCGGCCCGCGCCGGTACGGCGACCTGAAGGCCGGACTGGCGCGGATCCCGACGAACATCCTGGCCGACCGGCTGAAGGAGCTGCAGGAGGCCGGGGTCATCCGCCGCGTGCCGATGGTGCGCGGCGGGTACGAGCTCACCCCGCTCGGGCGCGAGCTCGCGCCCGTGGTCGCCGCCCTCGAGCGGTGGGGCTGGTCGCTGCTCGGCGACCCCGCCGAGGGCGAGCAGCTCACGCGCGAGGCGCTCGCAACCGCGTTGCGGGCGGCCTTCCGAGCGGATGCCGCGGCGGGAGCGCCGCCCACCGAGTACGTACTCCACGTCGGCGACGCCTCGGTCGCGGCGGCGGTCGTCGGCGGCACCCTCGACGTCGCGCCGATCGGGCCGGGCGCCCTGCCACAACCGCAGCGGCCGGGCGCCGAGCCCTCCTTCGAGGCGAGCCTCGAGGCCGCGCTCGAACCCGCCGAGTTCGGCGAGCTGCTCGCCGGACGGCTGCCCGCGACCGAGGTCCGCATCCTCGCCGGCGACCTCGAGTCCGTCGAGCGCTTCCGCGCGACGTTCCGCATCGAACCGGTCGAGCCGGTCGGGCCCGCGGATGCCGAGGACGCCGGCGCCGCGGCATCCGTCGCCTGATCGCCGCGCAGCCCGGTCAGAGCCGGGGGAGCGGCTCGTGCGGCTCGGCCGGGAATTCGACCGCGATCGGGTCGCCGGCGCGGACGACGCCGCCCTCGACGACGACGGCCATGATGCCGGCGCGCAGCCGGGTCGCGCCGCGCTCCCGGCGGACCATCCGCCGCATGAGCCCCGGCTGGAAGCGGTCGATCTGCACGCACGGCGTGCGGAGGCCGGTGATCTCGACCTCGGCCGACGACCCGAGCCGCAGGCGGGTGCCGAGCGGCAGCGCGAGCAGGTCGAGGCCCGTCGTCGTCACGTTCTCGCCGAGTTCGCCCGGCGCGACCTCGTGGCCCTCGACGGCCAGCTCGTCGAAGAGCTCGGCCTGGATGAGGTGCACCTGCCGGCGGTTCGGCTCGGTCCAGGTGCCGCGGAACCGGGAGCGGCGCGTCACCGTCGGGCCCGCGTGCGCGTCGCCGTCGATGCCGTGACCGGCGACGAGCACGATCTCGTCGCGCAGCGGCTTGGAGAACCGGTGCCGGTCGTCGCGCGCGACGGCGACCACGGCGGGTGCGCGCGAGTCGGAGTCCATCGCTCAAGTATGCGCCGCAGCAGCGCACCGCGGCGCGGCGAGCTCAGCGCGCGATGAAGAGCTTCCGCAGCGTCTCCGTGACCGTCCAGACCGTCTGCATGCCCGCGTCGAGCCGCACGATCGACCCGGGCCGCAGCTCGACGGGCGGCAGCGCCGGGTCGACGAACTCCACGGTCGCCGCCCCGCCGATCACGAGGAAGACCTCGTCGACCTCGGTGTCGCGCATCGCGCCCGGCGTCATCTCCCAGACGCCGAGCTCGCCGGCCCCGGCGGCCGCGTCGACCGACGGCTCGTCGAGCGGCGCGTACCCCGTGGTCGGCGCGCCGGCCACCACCTGGTCGGCGGGCACGGGTTCGTGCGCGAGCGGCAGGGTCGCGGCATCCGTCACCGCGCCGGCGACCAGGCGGGCGAGCCCGCCGTCGGCGCCGCTCACGAGTCGAACCCCAGGCCGACCGCGTCGAGGGTCTTCAGCAGCAGGTTGCGCCGGCCGAGGTCGTGGTCGGCGCGGTCGAGCGACCAGCGGGTCAGGTTGATGCCGACGGATGCCGCGGGCTCGGGCGGGAACGGCAGTGGCCGCGTGCGCACCATCTCGAGTCGCGTGCGCTCGGTGTCGCGTCCGTCGAGGAGGTCGAGCATGGTCCGGGCCATGAACCGCGTCGAGGCGACGCCGAGCCCGGTGAACCCGGACGCAAACGCCACCCGGCCGCCGCGCGCGAGCCCCGTGAACGCGGTGAACTGCGTCGACGTGTCGATCGCGCCCGCCCACCGGTGCGTGAACCGCAGCCCCTCGAGCTGCGGGTAGGTCGTGAAGAAGTGGCTCGCGAGCTTCGCGTAGCTCTCGGGGCGGTCCTCGTAGCGCTCGCGGATGCGGCCTCCGGCGTGGTAGATCGCGTCGTAGCCGCCGTACAGGATGCGGCCGTCGCGCGTCATGCGCGAGTAGTGGAACTGGTTGGCCAGGTCGCCGATGCCCTGCCGGTTCGCCCAGCCGATCGACCGCTGCTGCTCGGCCGACAGCGGTTCGGTCATGAGCACGTAGTCGTAGACGGGCACGGTCATGAGCCGGTTGCGCTTGAGCAGCGACGGGAACACGTTGGTCGCGAGGACCACGCGCGCGGCGTCGACGCGGCCGTGCTCGGTGCGCAGCGTGACGGGCCCGGACGAACCGGAGCCCTCGAGGCGCCGCACCGGGGAGCGCTCGAAGATCTCGACGCCGGCCTCCTCGGCGACGCGGGCGAGTTCGGCGGCGAGCTTCGCCGGGTGCAGGATGGCGCTCGTGCGCGTGTTCCACACCCCCGCGAGGTAGGTGGGCGAGTCCACCTCGGCGCGAACCTGGTGCTCGTCGAGCAGGCGGACGGAGTCGTCGCCCCGGTGCGCGGCATCCGCTGCGGCCTCGTGCAGCCACTCGACCTGGTGCGGTTCGACGGCGACGTCGAGCGAGCCGTTGCGCTCGAACTCGAAGTCCATGCCGAACTCGGCCTCGGCGGCCTCGATCGCGTCGAGGTTCGCGAGTCCCTGGCGGTCGAGCTCGTCGATCTCGTCGGGCCAGCGGCTGAGGCCGTTCTCGCGGCCGTGGGTGAGGCTCGCCTCGCAGAAGCCGCCGTTGCGACCGGATGCCGCCCAGCCGATGCGCCGCCCCTCGAGGAGCACGACGCGCTGGTCGGGGTTCGCGTGCTTGGCGAGCACGGCCGTCCAGAGGCCGGTGTAGCCGCCGCCGACGATCGCGAGGTCGGCCGTGCGCGCACCCTCGAGCCGGGGTCGCTCGGGCTTCGCCGAGTCGGGCAGGTCGTCGATCCAGAAGACCGAGCGGCGGCTGTCGGCGAGGCTGCGGTCGATGACGGATGCCGCGGGCCTGCGGCGTTCGTAGACGGTCGTTCCCATGCGGGATCACTCCAAGTCGGTGCGGATGGCTCCATCATGACGCATATTGCACGCGTGGACAATAGTGGCCTGTGGATGACTCCAGCGAGTGTCGGCGGAGTGGGGGAGTATCGAACGCATGCCTGCAGTGCCGCCCGCTCCACCCGTGCCGCCGCCCCCGCCCGACCTGCTCGAGTTCGATGCCGACCTCTCCGGGCCCGAGCTCGACCTCGAGCAGTGGATCCCGCACTACCTGCCGCAGTGGTCCAGTCGTGAACGCACCCGCGCGCGCTACGACGTGGCCGACGGCATCCTGCGGCTGCGGGTCGACGCCGACCAGCCCGCGTGGTCCGCCGAGTACGACGGCACGACCCAGGTGTCCAACCTCCAGACCGCCGTGCGGTCCGGCGCGGTCGGGTCCTCCATCGGGCAGCACCCCTTCCGCGAGGGGCTCGTCGTCCGCGAGGCGCAGGGCGACCGGCGCCTGTACACGCCGCACTTCGGCCGCATCGAGATCGTCGCGGCGATCGACGGCATCGACGAGCACGCCATGGCCGCGCTGTGGCTGATCGGGCTCGAGGAGGAGCCCGAGCAGTCCGCCGAGATCTGCGTGTTCGAGGTCTTCGGCCGCGACATCGCCGACGACGGCAGCGCGCTCGTCGGCATGGGGGTGCACCCCTTCAACGATCCGACGATCACCGACGACTTCGAGCAGGTCGCGTTCCACGACGACGTGCGCGAGCCGCACACCTACACGGTGGACTGGCGCCCGGAGGAGGTCGTCTTCTCGATCGACGGACTCGTGCGCAAGCGCGTCGCGCAGTCGCCGCAGTACCCGATGCAGCTCATGCTCGACGTGTTCGCCTTCCCGCCCGAGCCGCCTGCGACGGCGTCGTACCCGCAGTCGTTCGCCGTGCACGCGGTGCGGGGGTACCGGGCCGGCTGACGGGGCCGCGAGCGCGGCGTGCCCGACTTCGAGTGGGCCGCGGCATCCGTCATCGCGAGACGCGCTGGAGGGCCCGCTCGATCTCGATGAGGGTGCGGAAGCTCGGGACCATCTCTCGTGTGCCGCCGAAGTTCAGGACGATCTCGGCGTCGTGCACCGGGTCGTGGAACACGTGCGTGGCGAGCACGCCGATGTGCCCGACCGGCCGCGGCAGGCCGCGCAGGAACGGGCTGAACCCCTCGAAGCGCACCTGCATCATGCCGGCGCCGTAGCGGATGCCCGGACGGAACCGATGCCGCGGCTCGGCCAGGTACCGGAGGTGCCCCTCGCCGATCAGCCGCCCGTGGTGCAGCGCGTCGCTGAACGCGACGAGGTCGTCGAGCGTGCTCACCACGCCGCCGCCCGCCCAGTCGCAGCTCACGCTGCGGGCCTCCGTCACGTCGCGTCGACCGATCCGGACCGGCGCGATGCGAGTCCGGACCGAGCCGCCCTCCCGGGCGGGCCGCGAGCGGAGCCACAGCGAGCTGTCGATCATGCCGACGGGCTCGAAGATGCGCTCGTGCAGCAGGTCGTGGAAGGTCGAGCCGGTCGACTCCTCGAGCAGGCGGCCGAGGAGGACGTAGCCGGTGTCGGAGTATCGGAAGCGCTCGCCGGGCCGGCCGACGGGGCGCTGGCGTTCGCGGCTGAAGTCGAGCAGGTCGCGCGGGGTCCAGAACCGGTCGGGCTCGTCGTGGACCAGCTCGACCATGCGCCGTCCGCTCGTCACGGGCCCCTCGAAGTAGTCGGCGACGCCGGCCGTGTGCGCCAGGAGCTGGTGGACGGTCGCGCCGCCCGCGGCATCCGTCGACCCGTGGGCGTCGAACAGGCCGGCGAGCTCGTCGCCCGGAAGGAGGCGGCTCACGGGCGTGTCGGTCGTGAAGGCGCCCGCCTCGACGGCCTGCATCGTGAGCGTCGCCGTGAACAGCTTGCCGACGCTCGCGGCGTGGAACGGGAGGGCGAGTTCGCCGGATCGGTACGAGATGCCGAGCCCCGGGGCGTGCACGGCGACCTGGGGCGGCGCGAGGGGGCCCCGTCGCGCGGCGACCCGCGCGAGGTGGCGATCGAGGCGCGTGGCGAAGTCGACGGCGGCGGTCATCTGCGAGAATCCTCTCGTCTCGAAACGTGATATCACGGTTAGGTATATCACGATCAGGAATATGGCGGAAGGTGCCGACGACGATGGGCCACGTGATCCTCGGGCTGCTCATGCTGCTCGGGCCCCAGACCCTGTACTCGCTGAACAAGCAGTTCGAGCGCGGGCCCTCGCTCTTCTACCGCGCGAGCTTCGGCAGCCTGCAGTCCGCCCTGCGGTCACTGCTCGCCACCGGTCACGTGACCGTGCACGAGAGCACCGAGGGCGGCCGCAACAAGAAGAACTACGCGGTGACGGACGCCGGCGCCGCGGCCTTCCACGCCTGGATCCGCTCGCCGCTCGCCGGGGGCGACCTCGAGGTCGCCGCGCTCTCGCGCCTGTTCCTCCTCGGACTCGTGGAGGACCCCGCCGAGCGGCGCGACATCCTCGACCACATCGTCGCCGAGGTCGAGCGCGAACTCGGACGCCTCGAGGAGTTCGCCGCCGCGCTCGACGAACAGGCGGGCGCCGTCCCCGAGGAGTACCGTGCGGTGTTCCAGTACCAGCGGGCCACGCTCGACTACGGCCTCATGGCGCACCGCGCGGGGCTGGCCTGGTTCCGCGAGCTCGCGGCCCGAGACGTCTGACGGCGTCGAGGGGACGCGAAGGGGGCCGGGAGCAGCGCGGCTCAGCCGCGGGGCGCGTGCGCCTCGAGGAACTGGTACACCTCGGTCTGGTCCACGCCGGGGAAGGTGCCGGTCGGCAGCGCCGCGAGCAGCGAGGTCGGGGTGCGTGCGGCCGGCCACGAGGCATCCGCCCACTTCTCGGAGAGTTCGGACGGCGCCCGGCGGCAGCACGACTCGTCGGGGCAGCGCGACACCGAACGCCGGGGCGTCTCCCGACCGCGGAACCACTTCACGTGCTCGAACGGCACGCCCACCGAGACGGAGTACTCGCCCTCCTTGGCCTTCTCGATGCGCGAGGTGCACCAGAACGTGCCCGTCGACGTGTCGGTGTACTGCGAGTACGGGGTGAAGCGGTCCTCGGCGTCGAACACCGTCCGCGCCGTCCACTGCCGGCACACCGTCGTGCCCTCGACCGCGCCGAGCGCATCGGACGGGAACCGCACCGCGTCGTTCTCGTACGCCTTGATGATCGTGCCCGACTCGTGCACCTTCATGAAGTGCACCGGGATGTCGAGACGGGCCGTCGCGAGGTTCGTGAACCGGTGCGCGGCGGTCTCGTACGAGACCGCGAAGTGATCGCGGAGCTCCTCCATCGAGATGCGGCGCAGGTTCTTCGCCTCGGTGAGGTAGCGCACGGCGGCCTGCTCGGGCAGCAGGATGGCGGCCGTGAGGTAGTTCGTCTCGATGCGCTGGCGCAGGAAGTCGCCGTAGTTGCCGGGCTCCTCGTGGCCGAGCAGGTGCGAGGCGAGCGCCTGCAGGATGGGGGAGCGCGAGTCGCGCGACGGCGACTGCTGGGTGGGCAGGTAGATCCGGCCGTTGCGCTTGTCGGTCACCGACCTGGTGGAGTGCGGCAGGTCGCCGACGTAATGCAGCGAGTACCCGAGGTGGCTCGCCATGTCGGCGACGAGCTGATGGGAGACGGGCCCGCCGCTGTGTCCGACGGCCTCGAGCAGCTCGGCGGCCTTCGCCTCGAGTTCGGGGTAGAAGTTGTCGCGGGCCCGCATCTCGGCGCGCAGCTGCGCGTTCGCGCGCCGCGCCTCCTCGGGCGTCGCCGCGCGCTCGCGGTGCAGCCGGTCGATCTCGTTGTGGAGGGCGAGGATCGTCTGGAGGGTCTGGTCGCTCATCGTCTTCGCGACGCGGAACGGCTCGAGGCCGAGCGCCGAGAACACGGGCCCCCGCTGGGCGCGTTCGACGGCGATCTCGAGCGCAGCACGCTCGGAGGGCGCGTCGGGTCGGAGCAGCTCGTCGGCCGTGGTGCCGAGGGCGAGGGCGATCGTGCGCAGCATCGACAGCCGCGGCTCGCGCTTGCCGTTCTCGATGGCGCTCACCTGCGACGGCGCGCGGTCGATCGCGGCGGCGAGTGCGCCGAGCGTCATCCCGGCCGCGAGACGGCGATCACGGATGCGGCGGCCGAGCGTCAGGGCGTCGACCTCGTCGGGCGACGGCTCGGGCGGCGCGCCGACGACGCCCGCGACGGGCGTCGCGGCGGTGGCGGGGCGGAGGCGATCGGCGGTGACCATGCCTCATGCTCACATGAGCAGGCGGCTGCTGCAAACCGAACTCTGCGCGATCTTCTGCGCTGCCCCGCCATAGGAGCGGCGTCGCGGGCGAGGGGAAGCCGATTCGAGGGAGAAGAATTCGCGAAGTTCCGCGTCCGGTGGCCGAGACTCATCCGTGATGCGCGTGTGGTTGACTGGCCCGCGCGGCGCTCGCCGCAGTTCGACCCGAACCCCCGAAGGAACCGACATGACGCTCGCGCGCGCCATCCTGATCGTCCCTGCCGTCGCGGGCGCCATGCTCCTCGCCGGCTGCACTGCCGCGAGCCCCGCCGCGACCCAGAAGCCGGCCACGCCGAGTGCCGAAGCGAAGGCGACCGGCGAGCAGACCGTCGCCGAGGCGTGCCTGCAGCTCGCCGAAGGCTCGACGGAGTTCGCCGCGCTGTCCGGCGAGGACGCGTTCGCGGAGGGCATGGCCGACCCGGAGGGCGCCGTGACCAAGCTCGAGGCGGCCAACTCGACGTTCGCCGCCGCCGTCTCGGAGGTCACCAACGCCGAGGTGCAGCCGGTCGCCGAGCAGGCCGCCGCCTCGATGGCGGACTACGTCGCCTTCATCGGCGAGATGGTCGCCGATCCGGCGAATGCCGACTTCGGTGCCATGGGGGATCAGGTCGAGACGCTCATGGCCGACTTCAACGCGATCGGCGAAGTCTGCTCCTGAGGTCGGTCAGCCCGGACCGAGGAGCGCCTGCTCCTCGATGACGGCCCGCCCGTCCGGCTCAGCCGGTGAGCGCGGGCCGCAGTTCGTTGGCGAAGAACTCGATGAACCCGTCCGGGTCGGGACCGAGGTTCATGATCGCGATGCGGTCGTACCCGGCGTCCTCGTACGACCGCACCGCCTCGACATGCCCGGCGAGATCGGGGCCGCACGGCACCTGCTCGCGCACGTCGTCCAGGCGGATGAATTCGGAGGCCGCCTCGAAGTTCGCCGGGTTCGGCAGCTCGCTCATCACCTTCCAGCCGAGCAGCGACCAGCGGGAGGTCTCGTGCGCGGCCTGCGCCGCGGCATCCGCGTCGGGCGCCCACGCCACGCCCACCTCGCCGTAGCGGGGCCCGGTGCCGCCGGACGCGCGGTACGCCTCGATGAGCGACGCGTCGGGATCGGTGCCGAACATCCCGTCGCCGGCCTCGGCGGCCAGTTCCGCGGCCTGCGGACCGCCCGCGGCGACGGCGATGAGTGGCAGTTCGTCGGGCAGGTCGAAGACGCGGGCGTCCTCGAGCGCCAGGTACTCGCCGTCGAACGACTGGTAGCCGCCCGACCACAGCAGCCGGATGATCTCGATCGCCTCGCGCAGCATCGCCTGCCGGTCCGACACCGACGGGTACCCGTGCGCGACGACATGCTCGTTGAGCCGCTCGCCCGAACCGAGGCCGAGGGTGAACCGGCCGTCGCTCAGCAGCGCGAGCGTGGCCGCGGCCTGCGCGATGATCGCCGGGTGGTAGCGGACGGTGGGGCAGGTCACGCCGGTCGCGAGCCCGATGCGTTCGGTGGATGCCGCGATCGCGCCGAGCACCGACCAGGCGAAGGGCGAGTGCCCCTGCACGTCGAGCCACGGGTGGTAGTGGTCGCTGATCTCGACGAAGTCGAACCCTGCCTCCTCGGCGAGCCGCGCCTGGCGGACGAGCTCCTTCGGGCCGAACGCCTCCGCGGCGAGCTTGTAGCCGAACTGCACGGCCATGCGGTCCCCCTTCCCGCGCCGCGGCCGAGACCGGGGTCGGCCCGGCACCCGGCCGGGTCGGCGGCGAACGCATGTGCGGCGACGCTACCCAGGCGCCGGGCCCGGCGGAAACCGGTTGCATCGCGGGCGGACGGCGTGTAGCGAGGGCCGGCCGGCTGCTCGCCGCCGGGTCTCGCGCGCAGGGTTATACGCGCACGGTTCTCGCACCGCAAGTCCCTTCTGGCCCGAATTCGCCGCTCCTAGCGTGGCCTCTGCACATCCGCCATCGAGGCGCGGCCGATCGCCGCTCTCGGAGAGGAAAGGGGCGAACATGGTGAACACCGCAGGGACCGGGAACCCGGATCTCAAGCAGGAAGCAGGTGCGGCCGGCCACCGGGTCGCCGACACCGCCAAGCAGGAGGCGCGCGGCGTCGCGTCCGAGGCGAAGTATCAGGTCAAGAACCTCGCGAGCCGGGTCGGCGACGAGGTCCGCTCGCAGGCCTCGACGCAGCAGCACCGCGCTGCCGGGGGCATCCGCGAGGTCGGGACGCAGTTCTCCGACATGGCCGCGAACTCCGAGTCCGGCGTCGCACGGGACCTCGTGGAGAAGGTCGGCTCGCGAGCCGACTCCATCGCGTCCTGGCTCGACCAGCGCGAGCCGCAGGACCTCCTGGAGGAGGTCAAGGGCTTCGCCCGTCGCCGGCCGGGCGTCTTCCTCGCGATCGCCGCGGGAGCCGGCGTCGTGATCGGTCGACTCACGCGTTCGATCGCGTCGTCGGGCGACTCGTCGAGCTCGACCGGGGGAGCCCAGCCCCTCACGGCGGGCGACGGCTACACCGCCGAGTACCCGGCGACCACGCCCGCCTACACCGGCACCACCGGGACGTACGGCACGGGCGTCGGCGCCGCGGGTGGCGGCCAGCACGTGGCCGACCCGCAGACGACGTGGGGTGCCGAACCGACGACCGGCGTCACGGGCACCGACCCGTACGTCGAGCCGCTCCCCGGTGACGAGACGCGCCGGGGCGACGTGACCGGAGCCCCGTGATGAGCGGCCCGTACACCGGAGGCGTCGATCCGCGGACCGGCGGCGCGCACGTGGCGGGAGCCACGGCCGCCGACGTCCCGACGCCGTCCGAGGAGAAGGCGGCGAACACGTCGCTCGGCGACCTCGTCGCCGAGGTGAGCCGCGACTTCTCGACGCTCATGCGTCAGGAAGTGGAGCTGGCCAAGGCCGAGGCGACCCAGTCCGCGAAGCGCGCGGGCAAGGGAGCGGGCATGTACGGCGGGGCCGGCGTCGCCGGCTGGTTCGTGCTGCTGTTCCTGTCGATCGCGCTGTGGTGGGGACTCGGGGACCTGATCGACAGCCTCGGCTGGTCCGCCGTGATCGTCGCGGTCATCTGGGGCATCGTCGCGGCCGTGCTCTACTTCACCGGCAAGAAGGAATTCGAGCGGGTCCAGGGCATGCCGCGCACCGCGGACAGCCTGAAGCGGATCCCGGACGCGATCAAGAGGAATGAGGAGAACCGATGACTACCGATCCGAACGCCATCCGTTCCGACATCGAGCGGACCAGGGCAGAGCTCGGCCAGGACGTCGACGCCCTCGCCGACAAGGTGAACCCCGGCAAGGCGGTGCACCGCCAGACCGAGAAGGTGAAGGGCGCGTTCCGGCGCGCCAAGGACCGCGTGATGGGCAGCGCCCATGACGCCGCCGACTCCACGCAGGGCGCCCTCCACTCCGCCGGGGGGACCGTCGGTGAGGCGCCGCAGCGCCTCGCCTCGGCGACGCGGGGCAACCCGATCGCCGCGGGCCTCATCGTCTTCGGCGCCGCCTGGCTCGTCTCCTCGCTGATCCCGGCCTCGCGCCAGGAGCAGCAGGTCGCGCAGAAGGCGAAGGATGCGGCGGCCCCGCTCGTCGACGAGGTGAAGGGCGTGGCGCAGGATGCCGCGGAGCACCTCAAGTCCGACGCGCAGGAGGCCGTGCAGTCCGTCAAGGACCGCGCGGGCGAAGCCGCCGAGCACGTCAAGGACGAGGGCAAGTCCGCCGCGGACGACGTGAAGGGCGCCGCGCAGCAGGGCTCCTCGTCGGGCGCGACCTCGACGACCAGCACCTACTGATCCGCGAACGACGACGACCCGCCGGCCCGGACATCGGGCCGGCGGGTCTCGCCGTGTCCGCCGGGCGGCGGGGCCGCGGCATCCGCTCGGATCAGGCGTCGGATGCCGCGTGCACCCGCTCGCCCTCGACGAACGTCTGGAGCACGCGCGTCTCGCCGATCTGGTCGGCGGGACCCGCGAAGGGATCGCGGTCGAGCACGACGAGGTCGGCGAACTTGCCGGTCTCGATCGTGCCGGTCACGTGGTCGAGGTGGTTCACCCACGCCGACCCGGCCGTGTAGGCGGTGAGGGAGGTCGCGAGGTCGATCGCCTGCTCGGGCAGGAACGCCTCGTACTCGCCCTCCGCGTAGGCCGGGGCCGCCGTCCGGTTCACGGCGGTGTGGATCGCCGCGAGCGGGTCCGGCGTCGACACCGACCAGTCGCTGCCCGCGGCGAGCACCGCCCCCGCGCGGAGGAGGTCGCCGAACGGGTACTGCCAGGCGCTCCGCGGCTCGCCGAGGAACGGCAGCGTGAGGTCCACCATCTGCGGCTCGAGCGCCGCCCACAACGACTGCATGTTGGCCGCCACCCCGAGCTCGCGGAACCGCGGCACGTCCTCCGGGTGCACGACCTGGATGTGCGCGATGTGGTGGCGGTGGTCGTTCCGTCCGTTCACGGCGATCGCGTGCTCGACCGCGTCGAGGCACTCGCGCACCGCCCGGTCGCCGATCGCGTGGAAGTGCAGCTGGAAGCCGAGCCCGTCGAGCTCGGCGGCCGCGGGGTTCAGCACCGCCGGGTCGACGAACGAGATGCCGGAGTTGTCGGTGAAGTGCCCGTGCCCGTCGCAGTACGGTTCGAGCATCGACGCGGTGAAGTTCTCGGCCACGCCGTCCTGCATGACCTTGATGCTCGTCGCCGCGAAGCGGCCCCCGCGGTAGCGTTCGCGCTTCTCGACGAGCTCGGGGATCTGCTCGAGGCCGCGCGTGCGGTCCCACCAGATCGCACCGACCACCCGGGCGGTGAGGCGACCGGATGCGGCGGCCGCGACGTACGCCGGGCCCGGGTCGCCGGCGTCGCCGTAGCTGCCGACGATCGCGTCCTGCCACCCGGTCACGCCGAACGAGTGCAGGTACCGCTGGCCGAGGAGGAGCGCCTCGGTGAGCGTCTCGAGGCTCGTCTCGGGGAGCAGCCGGTTCACGAGCGACATCGCGCCCTCGTGCAGGGTGCCCGTCGGGGTGCCGTCGGCGTCGCGCTCGATCCGACCGTCGGCCGGGTCCGGGGTGTCGCGGTCGATGCCGGCGAGCCGCAGCGCGGCCGAGTTCACCCAGGCGCCGTGCCCGTCGCGGTTGGGGAGGAACGCCGGACGGTCGGGCACGACCCGGTCGAGCGCCGCCGCGGTCGGCGTGCCGCCCGGGAACGCCGACATCGACCATCCGCCGCCCAGCACCCAGTCGTCGTCGGCGTGCTCGGCCGCGTACGCGGCGATGCGGTCGAGGTACTCGGCCTCGGTCGACAGCTCCGACAGGTCGCAGCGCATGAGGTCGAGACCGCCCCACACGGGGTGCACGTGCGCGTCCTGGAAGCCCGGCACGAGCAGCCGCCCGCGCAGGTCGACGACCTCGGTGGACGCGCCGACGAGGTCGCGCACGTCGTGCTCCGAGCCCACCGCGACGATCCGCCCGCCGCGGACGGCGACCGCGCTCGCGCGCGAGCGCACGGTGTTCGCGGTGAAGACGGGGCCGCCGGTGAAGACGAGGTCGGCGTCGGTCATGGCGCGGTGCTCCTTCGGTCGGTGGTGCGTGACGGATGCCGCGGGGCGCGGCATCCGCTCAGTTGCCGGTCATCGTGCGGGCGATCTGGGTGGCCGAGTCGCCCGCCCGCCGCAGCACGACCGCCACGAGCGCGAGGGCCACGAGCGTGAGCAGCAGCATGATCGTGGACACCGCGGCGATCTCGGGCCGGAGACCCGAGCGCAGCGCACTCAGCACGTACACCGGCCACGGCGTCGTTCCCGACACCTGCACGAATGCGGCGATGACGGTGTTGTCGAGGCTGAGCGTGAACGACAGCAGGAATCCGGCGAGCACGGCCGGCATCGCGAGCGGCAGCGTCACGCGCCGGAACGTGGTGAGCGGCCGCGCGTAGAGGTCCGCGGAGGCCTCCTCGAGCTGCTCCTCGAGGCCGATGAGCCGCGCCCGCACGATGTACGACACGACCGCCACCGAGAAGAGCGAGTGGCCGATGACCAGGCGGGCGATGCCGTCGTCGAACAGGCCGATGCCGAGGTCCTGTCCGAGGAACACCAGCCACGGCAGCAGCGCGACCGCGTCGACGATCTCGGGCGTGACCGACACGAGCAGCAGCAGGCCGATGAACCAGAACGCCCACCGGCCCGGATGCCGCGCCATCGCGATGCCCGCGAGGGTGCCGAGCAGCGTGGCCAGCAGGGCCGCGATGAGTCCGGTCTGGATCGACACCATCACCGCGTCCTGGATGGCCGGCTTGGTCAGGATCGCCCCGAACGCGTCGAAGCCGAACGAGTCCCATGCGACGAGCAGGCGCCCCGTGTTGAACGACGAGACGATGATGACGAGGATCGGCAGGAAGAGGAAGACCAGCACGGCCACGCCCCACACGTTGAGCGCGACATCCGACCACGACCGCTGCTTCACGCGGACACCCCCTGTTCGGTGCGGACGGGTTCGGCCCCGCCGGCGGCAGGCCCGTCGTCGCCGGAGCGACCCGCGGGCGCCGCCGCCGGCTCGTCGCCCAGCACCAGCCGATTGCGCAGCCGGAACGGCATCGTCGCGAGCCACACGATCAGGCCGCCCACCGCGACCGTCGCCATGATGACGAGGATCAGCATCACCGCCATCGCCGAGCCGAGCGCCCAGTTCTGCGCCGTCCGGAACTGGCTCGCCACCAGCTGGCCGACCATGTTGCCGCGCGCACCGCCGAGCACGGTCGCCGTGATGTAGTCGCCCATGAGCGGGATGAAGACGAGCAGCACCCCGGCGATGACCCCAGGCCTGGCCAGCGGCAGCGTCACCCGGGTGAACGTGCGCCAGCGGCCCGCGCCGAGGTCCTTCGACGCCTCGCGCAGCGGCCCGCCGACGCGGTCGAACGCGACGAACAGCGGCAGGATCATGAGCGGCAGGTAGTTGTAGACCACGCCGATGAGCACCGCCGTGCGGGTGTACAGGATGTCGAGCGGACCATCCGTCAGCCCGATGCCCTGCAACAGCGACGACAACCAGCCCTCCGGCGCGAGGATCACCTGCCAGCCGATCGTCCGCACCAGGAAGTTCGTCCAGAACGGCACCATGACGAGCGCGAGCAGCAGCCCGCGGCGCGACGGCGGCACCTTGACCGCCATCCAGTACGCCGCCGGCAGCCCGATCAGCAGGCACAGCGCGGTGCCCGCGAGGCCCACCCACAGGGTGTTCGTGAACGTCTGGAAGAACGTCGGCGACAGCGCCTCGCCGTACCGGTCGAACGACAGCACGTCGGTCGCGTGCGTGCCGAAGATGCCCGGCTTGTACCCGAAGCTGAAGTAGACGACCATCGCGACGGGCGCGACGAAGAAGACCACGAGCCACGCCCACGCGGGAAGCGCGAGGGCGAAGCGCGGCAAGCGGATGCCTCGCACTACGCCCCCGCTGCGGCCTTCGCCTTGTTCCAGATGTCGACCCGCGTCTGCTGCGCCTCGTTGATCTCGCCCTCGCGCATGGTCGCGAGCTGCTCGTCGCTGAAGAACACGAGGTCGAGCATCTCGATCCCGGCGTCCTCCGCCGCCTGCTCGATGTCCTTGCCGCCCGTGTGGTACCCGATGTAGTCGAGTTCGAGCAGCGAGTTCTCGGGCGTCAGCACGTAGTCGATGAAGGCGTGCGCGGCCTCCGGGTTGGGCGCGCCGGCGGCGATCGCCCAGTTGTCCATCCAGATCTCCGTCTCCGGGCCGGGCAGCACCCACTGCCAGCGGTCGGGGTCCGGGCTCTCGAGGATGCCGATGCGGGCGTCGCCGTTCCACGCCTGCATGAGCGCGTGCGTCGCCTGCGGGATCGCTGCGCCGCCCGGGTAGGAGTCGAACGCCGAGATGTTCGGCGCGAGCGTATTCACGATGAACTCCTCGGCGGCGGCGAGGTCGGCCTCATCCGTGGTGTTCCAGTCGATGCCGTTCGCCCAGAAGTACATGCCCGTCAGGTCGCCCGGGTCGTCGAGCACGCTCGTGCGCCCGCTCGCCTCGTTCTGCGCCGCATCGAGGAAGTCGGCCCACGTCGCCAGCTCGCGGGTGATGACGGTCTTGTCGTACACGTAACCCGTCGTGCCCCAGGCCTTGCAGATCGAGTACTCGTTCTCGGGATCCCACGCCCGGCCCAGGTACGCGTCGTCGACGTACTCGATGTTCGGGATCAGGTCGCGGTTCAGCTTGGTGAGCAGGCCGTTCTCGATCATCTGCGGGATGAAGATGCCGGTCGGCACGACGATGTCGTAGCCGGACGTGCCCTTCGCCGCCACGAGCTTCGAGATGAGCTCCTCGTTCGAGCCGAACGAGTCCAGCTGGATGGTCGGACCGAGCTCGGCCGTGAAGGCCTCGAGCACCTCCGGGGCGTCGTAGTCGCCCCACGTGTAGATCGACAGGCTGTTCTCGAGTTCGCCGCCGGTCGCCTGCGGCGCGTTCGAGCTCTGCCCACCCGGCGAGCACGCCGCCAGCAGGCCGGTGGCGCCCGCGGCGGCCGCGAAGCTCAGGAAGCGGCGACGGCTGAGCTCGGCGCTGATCGCCTTGGCGGCGGCCGTAGACGCGAGGATGCGGACGGGGGGTCGGGACTCGCTCATGGGGACCTCCTGTGATGGTGCCGGTCGGGATCGGTGCGGGGTCAGTGGGTGGGCGGCGCGACGTATCCGCCCGCCACGGCGGCGTCGTCGGCGGGGAACACCTGCACGTGGTCGGGGTTCCACGAGCAGCGGACGCGGGCGTCCACGGCCAGGTCGGGGGCGTCCGGCGTCGGCCGCCGCACGATGAGGCTCTGGTCGTCGCCGAGGCGCACGAGGTACTGCATCGTCTCGCCGAGGTGCGAGACGCCGAGCAGGGTGCCGTGCACCGAGTTCGGGGCGGCGGGCGCGCCGCCCGCGGCATCCGCTTCGATCGAGACGAACTCGGGGCGCACGGCCGCCTGTGCGGCCGCGCCGTCGGCGAGGCCCGCTGCCGCCTCCGAACGGATGCCGCGAATGAGCCCGTGCGCGGACTCGACCGCCGTGCCGCCCTCGGCCGCGACGCCGCGGAAGAAGTTCTGCTGGCCGACGAACGCCGCCACGTACGCGGAAGCCGGCCGGGCGTAGATCGTGTCGGCGTCGGCGAGCTGCTCGATGCGGCCCTCGCGCATGATGGCGATGCGGTCGCTCATCGACAGTGCCTCGCCCTGATCGTGCGTGACGAAGACGAACGTGATGCCGAGCCGCGACTGCAGCAGCTTCAGCTCGAGCTGCATCTCCTCGCGCAGCTGCCGGTCGAGCGCGCCGAGCGGCTCGTCGAGGAGGAGCACCGCCGGGCGGTTGACGAGCGCGCGGGCGAGCGCGACGCGCTGCTGCTGCCCGCCGGAGAGCTGCGTCGGCTTGCGATCGGCGAAGCGGCGCATCTGCACGAGCTCGAGCGCCTCGGAGACGCGCTGGCGCACCTCCGACTTCGGCGTGCGGCGCTGCTGGAGGCCGTACGCCACGTTCTCGGCGACCGACATGTGGGGGAAGAGCGCGTACGCCTGGAACACCGTGTTGACGTCGCGGCGGTACGGGGCGGCGCCCAGGACGGATCGTCCGGAGATGCGGATGTCGCCGTCGTCGGGCTGCTCGAACCCGGCGATCATGCGCAGCGTGGTGGTCTTGCCGCAGCCCGACGGGCCGAGCAGCGAGATGAACTCGCCCGGCTCGACCGAGAGGGAGACGCCGTCGACGGCCGTCGCGTCGCCGTACCGCTTGGTCACCCGGTCGAGCTCGACGGAGCCCGCCCGCGCGTCGCGCTCGCCTGATGCGGAGTTCGTGATCGCCTCGGTCGCCGCTGTCACCTGTGGGCACCTCCCGGTCAGCCTCGTCTGCTCGCCTCGTCGCGTGCCGCCATTCAACCCCCTTGTTGCACAGTTGTGCAATGGGCGCGTGGACAACCGGACGATCCATCGCCCCGCCCGCGGGAGCGCGACACTCCGTCCGGTGGTCCGTTCACGCGCCCGAAACGCGCGGCGCCGCGCCCCTCGCCTGCGCGCGACGCGAACGTCGGTCACGTCGGACGCGTTCTGTCGTTTCCCGCTCGCGATACCGACCCGATGCGTCTGTCGTGCGACCGCTCCGGGCTCGTCCTGTGGAGCGCGTGCATTCGCACAGCCGTGGCGCCGGCGCACGCGAAGGCGTTCCAGCGGTCCCATGATCGTCGGGTGCGTCGACCGAATCCGCTTCCCGCCACGTTGAGATCCGCGCCCTTCCGCGCCGCCGATGGGCTCTCGGCCGGCGTGAGTCCACGTCGTCTTCGCGCCCGCGACCTGGAGGCGCCGTTCCATGGTGTTCGCCTTCCACCGCCGTCCGAGGGGGAGATCGCCGCGCACGCGCGCCTGGATGAAGCCGCGCGATTCCGAGCGCGGGTGGGCCGCCGCTGCGCCGCCTACGCACTGGTCATGGCGCCGACCCACGCGTTCGCCGGCGCGACCGCGGCCGTGCTGCACGGGATACCGCTGCCGCGCGGACTCGAGGAGCAGTGCGAGTCGACGGTCCACGTCGTCGCGGTCGACGGCGGGCGAGCGCCGCGCGGGCGCGGGGTGCGTGGCACTTCCACGCGGGCTGCTCCGCGCGTGGTCGTGCGCGACGGCCTCAGGATGCTGAGCCCGGAGGACACGTGGTGCAGCCTGGCGACGTCGCTCGACCTCGACGACCTGATCGCCGCGGGAGATCGCCTGCTCGGCCTTCCCGCCCCGCTGACGTCGACGGCGAGGATCGATGCGGCGATCGCCCGTCACGGGAGTCGGGCGGGGGCGGGCCGACTCCGTACCGCCCGCGCGCACCTGCGGGCGAACGTCTTCTCCCGGCCGGAGACCATCGCCCGGCTCCGGCTGGTTCGCGCGGGATTGCCGGAGCCGCTGCCGAACGCGGTGATCGAGCTGCGGTCGGGGCGGCGCACCCGGGGCGACCTGGTATTCCGCGAGTTCAGGGTCCTCGTGGAGTATGACGGCGAGCAGCACCTGCTCGACTCGCGGCAGTGGGCGATCGACGTCGCGAGGCTCAACGACCTCGCGCAGGACGGCTGGTGCGTCATCCGCGTCACCAGGTCGACGAGCGAGGAAGAGCTCGTCGCGCGCACGCGTCGTGCCCTCATCGAGCGCGGTTGGCGTGACCGAGCACGTCCCGCGGACTCGAATCGTCGTGTCGCCCGGGCGATTCCGGCAATTCGGGTCCGGCGGAGAGGGACACAGAAGCGGGATGAGTAGGGCGCGCAGCGCGGGGTTGTTCCGCGGCGCGGAAGAACGCGGAAAGTTCACCCCCCGGATCGGCGGTCGGGGTGGGTGCAGCGCTTGCAGAGTGGATGCCACAGACCCCCGGACGACGTCGGAGGAGACGCCGGACGGACACACCGAGACATCCGCACCGCTGCACCGAAGGAGCACCACGATGAGCACGAACCGCCCCGGAGACCAGACCCAGACCGCCGCCGAGCTGCAGCTCGAGTGGGACGCCGACCCCCGCTGGGAGGGCGTCAAGCGCGACTACACCGCCGAGGACGTCATCGCCCTCCGCGGCCCGGTCCGCGAGGAGCGCACGCTCGCCCGTCGCGGTGCCGAGAAGCTGTGGGAGAACATCCGGAAGAACACCGGCACCGCGTTCGAGCCGATGGAGGACCCGGAGTGGTCGGCGGCGCTCGGCGCCCTCACCGGCAACCAGGCCGTGCAGCAGGTCCGCGCGGGCCTCAAGGCCATCTACCTGTCGGGCTGGCAGGTCGCCGCCGACGCGAACCTCTCCGGCCAGACCTACCCCGACCAGTCGCTCTACCCGGCGAACTCGGTGCCCGCCGTCGTGCGTCGCATCAACAACGCGCTGCTTCGGGCCGGCCAGGTCGAGCAGGGCACCGACGACCGCGACTGGATGGCGCCGATCGTCGCCGACGCCGAGGCCGGCTTCGGCGGCCCGCTCAACGCCTACGAGCTCATGCACCAGATGATCGAGGCGGGCGCGGCGGGCGTGCACTGGGAGGACCAGCTGGCGAGCGAGAAGAAGTGCGGCCACATGGGCGGCAAGGTGCTCGTCCCGACCGGCCAGCACATCCGCACGATCAACGCGGCCCGCATGGCGGCGGATGTCGCGGGCGTGCCCTCGATCATCATCGCCCGCACCGACGCGCTCGCCGCGACCCTGCTCACGAGCGACCACGACGAGCGCGACAAGCCGTTCGTCACCGGCGAGCGCACCGCCGAGGGCTTCTACCAGGTGCAGAACGGCATCGAGCCGGTCATCGCCCGCGGCCTCGCGTACGCCGAGTACGCCGACCTGCTGTGGGTCGAGTCGGCCGAGCCCGACCTCGAGCTCGCCCGCCGCTTCGCCGAGGCGGTGCACGCGAAGTTCCCGGGCAAGCGCCTGAGCTACAACTGCTCGCCGTCGTTCAACTGGAAGCGCCACCTCGACGACGACCAGATCGCGAAGTTCCAGCGTGAGCTCGCCGCCATGGGGTACGCGTTCCAGTTCATCACCCTGGCGGGCTTCCACTCCCTGAACCACGGCATGTTCACGCTCGCCAAGGACTACAACGAGCGCCACATGTCCGCGTACGTCGAGCTGCAGGAGGCCGAATTCGCCTCCGAGGCCGACGGCTACACCGCCACGCGCCACCAGCGCGAGGTCGGCACCGGCTACTTCGACCAGATCGCCACGGCGCTGAACCCCAACAGCGCGACCCTCGCCCTCGTCGGATCGACCGAGGAAGAGCAGTTCCAGCACTGATCGACGGGCGTCCCGCCCGCGAAGGAGACGAGACCATGACCATCACCATCGATCGACCGACCACGCATGAGCCGAAGCCGGCCCGCACGGCGCCCGCGTTCCAGACGGTGCAGCCGCACCTCGAGGTGACCGCGCCGTTCGGCGAGCGGTACGACGAGATCCTCACGCCCGAGGCGCTGCAGTTCCTCGCCCGGCTGCACGACCGGTTCGCCGGCACCCGGCACGAGCTGCTCGCCGAGCGCCTGCAGACCCGGGTCGACGCCGCCAACGGCCGCGACCCGAAGTTCCTCCCCGAGACCGAGTGGATCCGCAACGACGCGTCGTGGCGCGTCGCGGGTGCCGGCCCCGGCCTCGAGGACCGCCGCGTCGAGATCACCGGCCCCACCGACCGCAAGATGGCGATCAACGCGCTGAACTCCGGCGCCAAGGTGTGGCTGGCCGACCACGAGGATGCCACGAGCCCGACCTGGGCGAACGTCATCGAGGGCCAGCTCAGCCTGTTCGACTTCCTCCGCGGCGAGCTCGAGTACACGAGCCCCGAGGGCAAGGAGTACCGGATCAAGGCGACGGAGACGCCGACGATCGTGTTCCGTCCGCGCGGCTGGCACCTCGTCGAGAAGCACCTGCGGTTCCACGACCGCGCCGGCCGGGCGATGCACGCGTCGGGCTCGCTCGTCGACTTCGGGCTGTACTTCTTCCACAACGCCCGGAAGCTCATCGAGCAGGGTCGCGGCCCGTACTTCTACCTGCCGAAGCTCGAGTCGCACCGCGAGGCGAAGCTCTGGAACGACATCTTCGTCTTCGCGCAGGACGAGCTCGGCATCCCGCAGGGCACCGTCCGCGCGACGGTGCTCATCGAGACGATCCAGGCCGCGTTCCAGATGGACGAGATCCTCTACGAGCTGCGCGACCACTGCGCGGGCCTCAACGCCGGCCGCTGGGACTACATCTTCTCGATCGTGAAGACGTTCCGTTCACGCGGCCGCCGCTGGGTGATGCCCGACCGCAAGTCGATCACCATGACGGTGCCGTTCATGCGGGCCTACACCGAACTGCTCGTGCAGACCTGCCACAAGCGGGGCGCGCACGCGATCGGCGGCATGAGCGCGTTCATCCCGAACCGTCGCGACCCCGAAGTCACCGAGCGCGCGCTCGCCGCGGTGTCGGCCGACAAGCGCCGCGAGGCGACCGACGGCTTCGACGGCACGTGGGTCGCGCACCCCGACCTCATCCCCACGGCGCGCGCCGAGTTCGACGCGGTGCTGGGGGAGCGGCCGAACCAGGTGGACCGGCTCCGCGACGACGTCGAGGTGACGGCGGCGCAGCTGCTCGACATCCCGTCGGTGGGCGGCGAGGTCACCGAGGCGGGGGTGTACGACAACATCTCGATCTGCATCCGGTACATCGAGTCGTGGCTCCGCGGGACCGGGGCGGCGGCGATCGACAACCTGATGGAGGACGCCGCGACCGCGGAGATCTCGCGTTCGCAGGTGTGGCAGTGGCTGCACGACAACACGGTCACCGCCGAGGGCACGCGCATCGACCAGACGTCGATCGTGCGGATCATGGCGAAGGCCGTGGCCGACCTGCCCCGCTTCGAGGGCGACCGGTTCGACGACGCGATCTCGGTGTTCCGGTCGGTCGCGCTGGAGCCGGAGTTCCCGACGTTCCTGACGGTGGGGGCGTACGCCCGGTTCCTCTGAGCGGTCGAGACGAACGGATGCCGCGGGGCCCTGCCCCGCGGCATCCGCTCGTCGTCGCTGTGCCGCCCCCACCGGTGCCGCGGCGCGAAGGGTACGGGTGGTGACGCCGTACCACCACCCGGTGGCGGCCAGCTGCCACCGCACGTGGCGTTCCCCCGCGGCGCGCGGAGGGAGCAGGTCATGTGGTTCGACTCGTGGGGGGATGTCGCCCGGGTACTGCTGGTCGGAGCGGCCGCGTACGTCACGCTGGTGGTCGTGCTGCGCGTCTCCGGGAAGCGGACGCTGGGTCAGCTCAATGCGTTCGATTTCATCGTCACCGTCGCACTCGGATCGACGTTGGCGACGATCCTCCTCTCGTCGGAGGTGTCGTTCATCGAGGGGGCCGCCGCGCTCGCGCTGCTCGCCCTGCTCCAACTCGTCGTGGCCTTCGCCTCATCTCGGTCCGAGCGGCTCCGGGAGGCGGTGACCGCCTCACCGACGCTCGTGGTGTGGGACGGGGAGCTCGACCGGGTCGCGCTCGAGCACAACCGACTCGCGGAGTCGGAGGTGCTGCAGGCGATCCGCGCATCGGGGTCCGGCGGGTTGGACGACATCGCCGCGGTGGTGCTCGAGACGAACGGGAAGCTCAGCGTGATCACCAGGTCGAAGCTCGGCGACGCGTCGGCGCTCGGCAGCCTGCGGCCGGGCTCGTCCGCGTGAGCGGGATCGACGTCACCGCAGGGGGACGCCGACGTCGCCGCCGCCCTCGGGGGTGAGGCGCGAGCCCATCTTCACGAGCGTGGGGGCGGGGACGAACCCGCCGGCGAACAGCGCCTCGCCCTGGCGGAACCACGGCGACATCGCCAGCAGCCCGGCCGGTGCGACGCCGAAGTACGACCCGAGCTGGGCGAGGTCGCCGGGCGAGCTCATCTTCATCACGGCGAGGTTGTCGCACTGCGAGATGATCCCCGGGTGGATCTTGGACGGGCGCTGCGTCGACAGCAGCAGCCACAGCCCGTACTTGCGGCCCTCCGCCGCGATCTGGATGATCCGCTCGCGCACCGCGACGGCGAGCGGCGTCACGAGGTCGGGCGAGCACAGGTTGTGCGCCTCGTCGATCACGAGCAGCACGGGGCGGCGCTCCGCGCGCCGCGCCCACAGGTCGTCGAGCACCGAGATCGCGACCGAGAGGTGCTGGTCGGGCGTCGAGAAGCCGCCGAGGTCGAGCACCGTGGCATCCGGCCGTTCGGCGACGATCTCGTTCACCGGCGTGCGCGGGCCCGCCCACACCTCCCAGTCGAGCATGCCGAGGTTCTCGATGCGGGTCGCGAGCGCCTGCCGGCCCGGGTCGTCGGAGCCACGCAGCTCGCCGAGCAGCGTGTCCTTGTCGAGCGCGGTCGCCACCTCGTCGGAGTGCAGCAGCGTGTTGAACTCGCGCGCGTCGGCCACCGGATCGAGCCGCAGGATCGCGGCCTTCGCCTCGATCGGCAGCGACCGGAAGTGCACGAGCAGCGGGTCGGGCCCGTTGGGGCGCAGCACGCGCACGTTGCGCGACGCGAGCGCCGCGGCGTCCGCCCCGCTCACGCCGTCGCGCAGTTCGCCGAGCCGCACGAAGTCGGAGTTCGGGTCGAACACGACGATCGGCAGGGCCGTGTGGGCGAGCAGCTGCTCGAGCACCACGCCAAGCGCGTAGGTCTTGCCCGAGCCGGACTGCCCGCACCAGAACGTGTGCCGGTTGAAGCGCGTGCCGATGAGCTTCGCCGGTCCCGGCGAGGCCAGCATCGAGCCGATCTCGAGCGTCGCGTGCGAGGCGCGGTGCAGGGCGTCGACGGATGCCGCGTCCGCGGGCTTCACGTGCGCGTTGCGGAACGGCGCGTCCGACCGCTGGTCGAGCTCGCCGTCCTCGCCGAGCACGCCGAGCACGCGTCCGACCTCCGCGCCGTCGGACGACGCCGCCTCGACGAGCCCGAGCCACGCGCCATCCGTCGTCTCGAGCCGGACGAGCGTGCCCGTGGGCGCGCCCTCGCCCGCGCTCGTCGTGAACGACCGACCATCGACCGACGCCGCCAGCACTCCCGACATCCGTACCCCCTCCGCCCGGGCGGTGCCCCGTCGACCGCCGGATGACGACACCTTCTCACGCGACGCCGCCGGGCGTCGAGGGCGATTCGTCGGCGCCCGCTGCCGCGCGGCCCTGCCGTTCGCGCCCGCCGCCCGGTAGCGTCGCAGGCGTGAACGTACGCACCCGCCTCGCGAGGCCCGCCGACGCCGAGGCGCTCGCGCGGCTCGCCGCCGTGACGTTCCCGCTCGCCTGCCCGCCCTCGACCACGGCCGAGTCGATCGCCGACTTCATCGCCGGGCACCTGACCGAACCGCACTTCGCCGGGTACCTCGCCGATCCGGACCGCACCCTGTACGTCGCCGAACCCGACGACTCGCCGGCGGGGGCCGCGCTCGCCGCGTCCGAGGCGGTCGTCGCGACCGGCGGGCTCATCGGCTGGTCGATGCTGGTGTCGACCCCGGGCGGCGTCCCGGCCGATGCGGATGCCGCGGCATCCGTCACCGCGCGACCGGCGATCGAGCTCAGCAAGATGTACGTGCACCCCGCCGTGCACGGCGCGGGCGTCGCCGGCGCGCTCATGGAGACCACCCTCGACGCGGCGGCCCGCGCCGCGGCATCCGTCGTCTGGCTCGGCGTGAACCAGGAGAACCGGCGCGCCATCCGCTTCTACGAGAAGCAGGGGTTCGAGGTCGTCGGCACGAAGCGGTTCCGGGTGGGCGACCGGCTGGAGCACGACTACGTGCTCGAGCGGCCCCTCGCGGAGGACGCGCCGCCCGCGACCGGGCCGATCAGCGTGCTGCCTTGACCTGCTCGTACGCGGCGAGGGCCGCGTCGCGGGTGGCCTTGAGGTCGACGATCGGCTCCGGGTAGTCGTCGGTGCCGTACTCGGGCACCCACCGGCTCACGTAGGCGCCGTCGGGGTCGAACTTCTCGCGCTGCAGCTCGGGGTTGAAGATGCGGAAGTACGGTGCGGCATCCGCCCCGGAGCCCGCGACCCACTGCCAGCCGAACGGGTTGTTGGCGTGGTCGGCGTCGACGAGGGTGTCCCAGAACCACTCCTCGCCGCGGCGCCAGTCGATGAGCAGGTTCTTGATGAGGAACGACGCCGAGATCATGCGGGCGCGGTTGTGCATGACGCCCGTGTGCCAGAGCTCGCGCATGGCGGCGTCGACGACCGGCACTCCGGTGCGACCCCGTTCCCACGCGGTGAGCGCGGACGGCTTCAGCCGCGGCCAGGGGAACGCGTCGAACTCGCTGCGCCAGCTCTTGGTGGCGAGGTCGGGGAAGTGGAACAGGATGTGCCACGCGAACTCGCGCCAGCCGACCTCGGAGAGGAACTTGCGCGCGCCCTCGGTGCCGGCGGCGCGCTCGCGCGTGGCGTGCCAGACCTGGTGCGGGCTCAGCTCGCCCCAGCGCAGCCGCGGCGACAGTCGGCTCGTCACCTGCCGGTCGAGCCGGTCGCGACCCTTCGCGTAATCGCGCAGGTCGTCCTCGAGGAACTCGTCGAGGCGCGCGTGCGCGGCGGCCTCGCCGGGCTCCCAGGTGTCGCGGATGCCGCCCGCCCAGTCGGGCTTCGTGGGCAGCAGCGCCCACTCGTCGAGGTCGTCGCTCGCCGGGCCGCCGCGTCCGTACGCGCCGCCGACCCCGGTGAGGTCGCCGGGTGACGGGGCGGGCAGCGGATGCCGCGGCTCGTCGGCCGCGAGGCACGCCTTCCAGAACGGGGTGAACACCGAGAACGGGGTGTCGGAGCCGGTGCGGATCGTCCACGGCTCGAACAGCAGCGACCCGGCGAAGCTGCGCACCTCGAGGCCCGCCTCGGCGAGGGACGACTTCAGGTCGGTGTCGACCTCACGCTCGGCGGCGCCGTAGCGGCGGTTCCAGAACGCGGCACCCGCCCCGGTCTCGTCGACGAGCGAGGGGATGACGCGTCCCGCCGGCCCGCGCCGCAACACGAGCTTCACGCCGAGCTCGCGCAGGTCGTCGGCGAGGGACGCGAGCGAGTGGTGCAGCCACCAGCGCGCCGCGCCGCCGAGCGGACGGATCCCGGGCGACTCCTCGTCGAGCACGTACACCGCCACGACCGGTTCGCCGCGCTCGACCGCCGCGTGCAGCGCCGGATGGTCGGCCACCCGCAGGTCGTCGCGGAACCAGACGATGGACGGCGCGGCGCTCATGGCTCGACGCTAGCCGAGCCGCCCCGCCTGCTCGCTGGGCGTTCACTGGAAATACGCCGGACGCGGATCGTCGCTTCGCCGGGCGCGATCCGACCGATCGCGTCCGCCGCACGAGCCGATGTTCGACAGACCGGCCTCCTGTCCGGGAGACCGATGCGCCGGGACCGGCGACGACCGGTCCGAGCCGGTCACGACCCGCTGAGCCACCGGCCGACCGCGTCGCGCAGGGCGGCGGTCTGCGCCGCCTGTCCGTCGTCGCGCGCCGGCACCCGCGCGAGCGGCGAGCCCAGGGCGCCCGCCCACCGCTCGGCGAGCGCGAACGGGTGCACCGGGTCGCGCGGCGCGCCGACCACGAGCGAGCGGATGCCGCGGTCGGCGAGTCCGCCGAGCTCGGGCTCGCCGTCGAAGGCGCGGTTGCGCGGGATCTCGACGAGGCGGATCGCCCGGCGGGCGGCATCCGTCGACGTGAACTGCGACAGGAGGCCGCGCCCGCCCGCGGGCGACTCGCGCGCGACCCGCAGGTAGGGCTCGGTGCGGCGGAACCGCTCGGCGCCGTCGCGGGGTCCGGACTCGCGCAGCAGCTCGCCGATCACGGGGAAGGCGCGCAGGTGCTCGGGGAGGGACCGGTCGTCGAACGCGGGCCGCACGAACACCGCGCGCTCGACCGGGAGCAGTCCGCGCAGGCAGATCCGCAGCCCGATGGCGGCGCCCATCGAGATGCCGACGATCGTCGCGGGCTCGTCGGCCCCGGCCGCGTGGCGCGCGACGGCGGCGACCTCGTCGGCCAACCGGTCGAGCGCGAAGTCGGCCGGTTCGCCGACGACCGTCGACGCGCCGTGCGCGCGGACGTCGGGCGCGACGACGTCGCTCGCGGGCACGCCGAGCCCGTCGAGCACGGGCCCGACCAGGTCGAGCGGCTGCGCGCGGTCGGCGCCGAGCCCGTGCAGGAGCACGAACCTCACGCGAGCGGCCCCGGACGGTAGAAGGAACGATCGGGCGACTCGCGGAAGCCGCCCGCCTCGACGGCACCCGGCTGCGGCCGGATCGCCTCGAGGAGCAGGTTGGCGAGGCGCACGAGCATCGCGACCTGGTTCTCGTCGCGATCGACCCAGCGGCACTGCGGGTCGCCGATCGGCACGAACCCGTCGTGCTGCTCCCACACGACGAGCGTGCGCTCCGCGCCGAGCACGTACTGCTGCCACCACACCTGGCGCAGGTAGCTGCGGGGGATGCCGCGCCACGGCTTCGACGTGGTCTTGATCTCGCACAGCTCGAGCGCGCCGTTCGGCGCCACGCGCAGGCCGTCGGGCGTCGCGAGGTGGCGACGCTCGGCCTCGGCGTGGAACAGCAGCGCCGACGGAGCCAGCCCGTGCTCGCGCAGCACCCACGAGGCGATCACCGGTTCGCGCTCGCGTCCGTGATCGGTGAAGCGGCTGCCGCCGAATCCGCGGCCGCGCGTGCCGTACAGCTTCTCGTTCGCCGCAGCCCGCACGGATGCCGCAGACGCGAGCTTCGCGGCATCCGTCGCCGTCACGCCCCGCGAGCGGGCCCGCAGCCAGGCCACCCGGTCACCGGCATCGGCGACCACGCGCTGCTCATGCGGATGCCGCTGCGGTGCGAGCGTCGCGGCGCGCATCTCACCGCCCTCGAGGTCGAAGAGGGCGAACGGCTGGGTCACCCCACCACGGTACCCCCGGCCGCCGTCGTGCGCCGCCGCGAGGACCGCGCGCCGGTCAGTACCACTTCGCGAAGGACTGGTACTGCGAGAAGCCCGCATGCGCGTCGACGGTGCCCGGGGTCCAGTAGCCGTGCGACAACCAGCCGTACGAGTACTGGAAGTGCCCCATCGACCCCTTCCACGGCGTGGACGCGGCCGGGTGGCACATGTACCCGCAGTACCCGGTGACCGCGGCGCCGAACGCCCGCCCGGACTGGGCGTGGCCGACCGACGAGTACTGGCTGCCCGGCATCCCGAGGTCGTTGCGGCCCAGTGCGTCGTACACCGCCTTGTGGTCGGCGCTCGTGTTGGCGTAGCCCGTGCCCGCGTCGTTGTAGAACGCGGCGCCGACGACGTCGCCCTCGACCTGGGTCGGGAAGCGGTCGGCCAGTCCGCGCGTGGTCTGGATCGCCCACAGCACCTCGTCGGGCAGCAGCGCTCCCATGTCGAACGACACGAATGCGGCATCCGCCCCCACCGAGAGGTCGAAGTAGTCGGCCGGCTCGACCGCACCGGAGGACGACCGCCGCTGCGGGATCGGCAGCTCGCGCCCGCCGAGCGAGACGGGGCCGCCGGTCAACCGCTGCCACGAACCGACCGGTCCGACGTCCGTGCCGTCCATGAAGACCCGCCAGCTGTCCATGCGGTGCTTGATGCACCGGTCGGAGTACTGCACCCCGGTCGGCTGCGGCTGCGGCAGGTACTGCTGGTTCATCCACTGGTTGTTCACCGGCTGGCCCGTGCAGAAGCCGCTCGATTCGCCCGTCGTCAGGACGATCACCACGTCGTACCGGCGCGGGTCGGGCTGGCCGAGGAGCGACCACGCCGCGAAGTCGTCGTCGGGGTGGGCGACGACGGTGTAGCGGATGACGCGGCCGTCGTCGGGCAGCCACCAGGACACCCGCCGGGCGGCGTCGAGCGTCGCGCGCGGCGGCACGTCGACCCCGTCGACGAGGAGCAGCGGACTCGCCGAGGCGCCCGCGACGGCGCCCGCGCCGAGGCCGTCGGGGAATGCCAGGCCGGAGGCGAGCACGACCCGGCTGGTCGTCGGCCTGAAGAAGCGATCCGCGATGGCGGCGGCCGTCGCGTACCGGTCGGCGCCGGCCACGCGCACCACCTGGCCGCCGGTGAGCGAGCGGATGCGCGAGGCGACCGTGTCGCTCACGACGCCCGTGCCGCCGGCGATGTACACGACGGGCGGTCGCAGGCGCGCGAGCTCGGTCTCGGTCGCCTTGGGCACGGAGTTGGCGGCGACGAGCAGCGTCGGGGCGTCCTGCTGGGCGGCGGCCGGACCGGCGCCGAGGGCGTCGGGGAAGTCGTTGCCGCTGACGACGAACGCCGCCGGCGGACGGCTGGGGAAGAAGCGCTTCGAGAGCGCCGCCGCGGTGGCGTACCGGTCGGCACCGGCGAGGCGCTCGACCGCGGCGGTCGGCACGGCCTGCTGCACGGCCGACGCGACGCCCGCGCTGACGGCACCGGTGCCGCCCACGATCCAGATGTTCTTCGGCGCGAGCCGGGCCAGTTCGGCGGCGACGCCCGCGGGCAGCGCGGTGGCCCTGGTGAGCAGCACCGGGCCGCGCCGGTCACCCGCGACCGTGGCCGCCGAGAGGCCGTCGGGGAAGGTCTCGCCGCCGGCGATGAACACGTCCGAGGCGCCAGCGGTGAAGTGCAGGGAGCTGAGGGCGATCGCGGTGGCGTAGCGGTCGGCGCCGCCCGCCCGCTGCGCCGTGCGATCGGTGACCGATGCCGTCGTGTTCAGTGTGGCCGCGCGCACTGAGCCGGTGCCGCCGGCGGCGAGCGCCGTGCCGACGATGCGGTTGGTGACGGGGGCCGCCTGGATCCCGGCCTCGAGGGACCGGTCGACGTCGGTCGGCGCCCGGAGCTCCTCGAGCACCTCGCTCGGCTCCTCCGGCGGGCCCTGGTCGCGCGGCGGGTCGTCGGGCCGGCCGGGCGGCTCGGGGGGCCGTGGCACCGAGGTCGCACGCGGATCGGGTTCGGGCTTCGGCGTGGCCGCAGCCGGGGCTGCGGCCAGGCCCGCCGTGATGAACGTCGCCGCGGCGATCGTGGCGATCCAGCGCCTCATGGTTCTGCCCTCCACCGCACGGGCGGGGGCGTTGACGGGGTGCGCCTCCGCCGCTCCCGTGGGTCCGGGGCTCGGGTCGCTCCGGCCGGGCGCGGTCCTGCGACGCTACTCGCCGCCGACGGGCCGGGGCAGTCCCCAAGACGCGGGGTATGTGCGGCGTCCGCCGCGCCGCGAGGACGGCGTGCGCGTCGCTACTTGACGGCGCGGAGGCCGGCGCCGCCAGCGGACTGCGCGATCATCGCCTCGATGTTGGCGGGGGAGAGCGAGTGGTGGATGGCGAGCATCGTCGCGCCGTGGACGGCCGCGTCGGCGCCCGTCTGGGAGAGCGTGATGTGCAGCGCCTCGGTCGCGAGCGGCATCGAGCGGCGGTACACGACCTCGCGCACGCCGGCGATGAGGTGCTCGCCGGCCTCGGCCATCGCACCGCCCAGCACGATCACCGACGGGTTCATGAGGCTGACGCACGTGGTGAGGACCTCGCCGACGTCGCGCCCGGCCTGGCGGACCGCCTGGATGGCGTTGACGTTGCCGTTCTTGACGAGGTCGACCACGTCGCGGGAGTTCTGGGCGGGGATGCCGGCGGCGGTGAGCGATCGCGCGATCGCGCTGCCCGAGGCGAGTGCCTCGAGGCATCCGAAGTTGCCGCAGTTGCAGGCGATCTCGGCGCCGCGGGAGACGTAGACGTGCCCGATGTCGCCGGCGGTGCCCTGCGCGCCGCGCTGCAGGAAGCCGCCGGAGATGACGCCCGCGCCGATGCCCGTCGCGATCTTGACGAACAGGAGGTGGTCGACGTCGGGCCAGGCGCGCTCGCGCTCGCCGAGGGCCATGATGTTGACGTCGTTGTCGACGAGCACCGGCACGTCGAGCTCCTGCCGGATCCACCCCGCCACGTCGAAGCGGTCCCACCCCGGCATGATCGGCGGATTGATCGGACGGCCCGTGCTGAACTCGACGGGGCCCGGGAGGCCGATGCCGATGGCGAGCAGGTCGTCGATGCGGCGTCCGGCGCGCTGGATCAGCTCGCGGGAGGCGGCGATCGCCGCGTCGAGGACGACGCGCGGACCCTCCGCGACCGCGATGGTCGAGTTGGTCTCCTCGAGCATGCGACCCGTGATGTCGCTCAGCGCGGCACGCACATGCGAGGCGCCGATGTCGATGCCGATCACGTACCGGTCGCTCGCCGTGATGGCGAAGAGGGAGGAGGGCCGGCCGCCGGTCGACGCGGCCTCGCCGACCGGGCCGACGAGGCCCAGGTCGGTGAGCGCGTCGATGCGCATGGCGACCGTCGTGCGCGCGAGTCCGGTGATCGCGGCGAGTTCGCTGCGGGTGCGCGGCTGCCCGTCGCGGAGGATCTGGAACAGATCGCTCATCGCCGTGGACCCCAGCGCATTCACATGGGGTCGCACGTCGCCCGGACTTCTGTCATTCATATGCCGATTCTCCCATATGCGGTGGCGGAACTCCCATGACTTCGCATGCGATTGCCGGGTCGGGGCCCCTCCGGGCCCGGTCTAGTGCGATCGCGTGTTCTGGCCCGAGAACCGCTGCTGGAGCAGCACCGCCACCACGATGATCACGCCCTTCGCCACCGCCTGGACCGAGGTGGAGAGGTTGTTCTGCGTGAACACGTTGGTGAGCGTCGCGAAGATGAGCACGCCGAACACCGTGCCGGTGATCGTGCCCCGGCCACCTGCGAGGAGCGTGCCGCCGACGACGACCGCGGCGATCGCGTCGAGCTCGTAGAGCGTGCCGTGCGTCGACGTGCCCGCGGTGGTGCGGCCGAGGATCATGATGGCCGCGATGCCGGCGGTGAGCCCCGCGAGCGCGTAGAGGTACATGGTGTGGCGCCGGACCGCGACACCGGCGAGACGCGCCGCCTCGCGGTTGCCGCCGACCGCGACGGTGCGGCGGCCGAAGGTCGTGCGGTTCAGGAGGATCCAGCCGGCGCCGGCGACGAGGATGAAGATCCAGATGAGCATGTCGATGCCGAGCAGGTCGAGGTTCATGAACTGCTGGAACTCCGGCACGCGCACGACCTGGGTCTGGCGGTTGGCGAGGATCTCGGCGAGACCGCGCGCGGCGACGAGCATCGCGAGGGTCGCCATGAACGCCACGACCTTGCCGTACGCGATGACGAAGCCGTTGATGAAGCCCGCGGCCAGGCCGACGGCGAGGGCGACGAAGACCATCACGACCCAGGTCGAGCTCTCCGCCGCGGCCTGCACGGCCGAGAGGGTGGCCACGACCGAGGCGAGCCCCATGACCGAGCCCACCGACAGGTCGATGCCGCCGCCGATGATGACGAACGTCATGCCGATCGAGATGACCCCGATGATCGAGGCGAGCCGCAGGATGACGAGGATGTTGTCGATCGCGGTGAAGCGGTCGCCGGCCGTGATCGCGCCCACCGCGAAGAGCGCGGCGAGGGCGAGGATGAGGCCGAGGTTGCGGCCGACGGAGCCGCTGAGAAGGGCGCGTGCGTCGAAGCGGCGCGGCGCGGGGGCGGCCGTCTCGCTCGCGGGGGCGGGCTCGGCGGGGGTGATGGTCTGCTGCTCGCTCACGCGGCGGTTCCTTCCATGATGAGGTCGAGCACGCGGTGCTCGTCGATCTGATCTGCCTGCACGGTGCTGAGCACCCGCCCGTCGGCGATGACGAGCACGGTGTCGGCGAGGCCGAGCACCTCCTCGATCTCGCTCGAGACGATGACGACCGCGTCGCCGTTCGCCGCGAGCCGGCGGATGAGCGCGTAGATCTCGGCGCGCGCCCCGACGTCGACGCCGCGGGTGGGCTCGTCGAGCAGCAGCACCGAAGTGCGGTTGACGAGCCAGCGGGCCAGCAGGATCTTCTGCTGGTTGCCGCCCGAGAGGGTCCGGGCGGGACGGTCCGGATCGGCGGGCCGGAGCTGCAGCGCCGAGATCTGCTCGGTCGCCACGCGCCGCTCCGCCTTCTCGTTGACGAACCCGGCGCGGGCGTATCGGGCGAACGACGAGAGCGTCACGTTCTGGTAGATGGGCTCGTCGAGTAGCAGGCCCTGGCTCTTGCGCTCCTCGGGCGAGAGCCCGATGCCCGAGCGCACGGCGTCGCGGACGGAACCGCGACGGAGCTGGCGGCCCTTCACGCGGACCGTGCCGGAGGTGGCGCGCCGGGCGCCGTAGACGGTCTCCAGGATCTCGGAGCGGCCGGAGCCCACGAGCCCGGCGAGCCCGACGATCTCACCGGCCCGGACCGTGAAGCTCACGTCCTCGAAGACGCCGTCGAGCCCGAGGTCGCGCACGTCGAGGAGGACCTCGGCGTCGCCGGGGACGGGGACGGCGGGCGGGAAGACGTTGGCCACCGACCGTCCCGTCATGAGGCGGATGAGCTCGGACGTGGGGGTGTCGCCGACGGGGAGCCCGTTGGCCGTGCTCCGTCCGTCCTTCAGCACCGAGATGCGGTCGCCGATCTCGCGGATCTCCTCGAGGCGGTGGGTGATGTAGACGACGGCGATCCCGGCGGCGGTGAGCTCGCGCACGACGCGGAAGAGGTTCTTGACCTCCTCGCTGTCGAGCACCGCGGAGGGCTCGTCCATGATGATGAGCTTCGTGTCGTGCGACAGGGCGCGGGCCATGCTCACGATCTGCTTGTTGGCCGCGCTCAGCGATCCCACCTCGCGCGTGGGCGGGAGGGTGCCGTGGCCGAGGCGCTCGAGCAGTCGGCGTGCGCGCGCGTTGGCCTCGCCCGACCGGGTGAACCCGCCGACGGCGAGCTCGTGGCCGAGGAAGATGTTCTCGGCGACGGTGAGCCCGTCGACGACGTCGAGCTCCTGGTACATCGTCGCGATGCCGAGGTCGATGGCGTCCTGCGGGGAGGAGAGCGCCACCTCCTCGCCGTTCCAGACGATGGTTCCGGAATCGGGCGCGTGCACGCCGGCGAGCGTCTTGATCAGCGTGGACTTGCCCGCGCCGTTCTGGCCGAGGATGCAGTGCACCTCGCCGGCGACGATCTCGAGGTCGACGCCCTTGAGCGCCTGAACGCCCGAGAAGGCCTTCGAGATGCCGCTCATGCGGAGTAATGCCGGAGAATGGTCGTCTTTGATCACTCGCACAGCATAACTGCAACTCGCGATGACGCAAGCCCTGAGGTCTTCGGATGACGCGCCTGGCCCGTGTTCGAGGGGCACGGCGCCATCCGGAGCCTGATGGCACTTTTGCCGATTTCCAAACATAAGTTGCGCACGAGCCGCGATCTTCTGTTACGCTCGCCGCACGTCAGCGTGGACTCGGTTCGTGGGTGCGACACACCCCCGGCGGATGGGGTCCATCTGGCGGCGATGCGTCACATCCAATGAGAGGACAACAACAATGAGTGTCACGCGCACTTCCCGCGCCCGCACCCTGGTCATGGCGGGCGCCTCGCTCGCCGTCGCCGGTCTGCTGGCCGGCTGCACCGCCGGCGGCTCGGAGTCCGCCGTCGTGGAGAACAAGGGCTCGGCCGAGCAGAACGCGGAGGCAGGCGACACGGTCGTCATCGGCTTCTCGGGTCCCGCCGCCGACCACGGCTGGCTGGGTGCGATCAACTCGGCCGCGATCGCCGCCGCCGAGAGCTACCCCGACGTCGAGCTGCGCGTCGCCGAGGGCACGAACGACGCCAACCTCCAGATCAGCCAGGTCGAGACGTTCGTCAACGAGGGCGTCGACGCGATCGTGCTGCTGCCCACCGACGGCGCCGCGCTCACCGAGGCCGCGACCAAGGCCATGGAGGCCGGCATCCCGGTCATCAACGTCGACCGCGAGTTCTCCTCGCCCGCCGCCGCGCGCGCCACGATCCTCGGCGACAACTACGGCATGGGCGTCTCGGCCGGCAGCTACATCTGCGAGCGCCTGGGCGACCAGCCCGACGCCGTGGTCGCCGAGATCGCGGGCATCGACTCGCTGCCGCTGACGCAGGACCGCTCGCGCGGCTTCGCCGACGCGCTCTCCGAGTGCGGCCTCGAGGTGAACAACCGCGTCGCAGCGGACTTCACCATCCAGGGCGGCGAGGCGGTCACCTCGCAGCTGCTCTCGGCCGCTCCGCAGATCGACGCGATCTGGAACCACGACGACGACCAGGGTGTCGGCGTCCTCGCGGCGATCGACGCCGCCGGACGCGACGAGTTCTTCATGGTCGGCGGTGCGGGCAGCGCGAACGCCATGCGCGCGATCGAGTCCGGCGACTCGGTCCTCGAGGCGACCGTGATCTACCCGTCGACGCAGGCCGCCGACGGCATCGCGCTGGCGCGCCTCATCGCGCAGTCGAAGACCATGGGCGACCTGTACACGCCGAGCGTTCCCTACCGCATCGTGCTCGACGCGCCGGTCGTCACGAAGGACAACGTCGACGACTACATCGACTTCGCATTCGAGTCCTGACCCGATCCACAGGCTGGGCGCCCGGCAGGGCGCCCAGCCTTCCCTACACCTGAAAGGCGGCTTCGATCCGCATGCGTGAACTGCTCCGCGTCGCGATGGTGGGCAACGGCTTCATGGGAGCCGCCCACTCGCAGGGATGGCGCGTCGCCCCGAGATTCTTCGACCTCCCCGTCCAGCCCTCCATGGACGTCCTCGTCGGTCGCAACCCGCAGAGCGTGAAGGCCGCGGCCGAGAAGTGGGGATGGCGCGAATCGTCGACGGACTGGCGCGAGGTCGTCGAGCGCGACGACATCGACGTCGTCGACATCGTCACCCCCGGCGACAGTCACGCGGAGATCGCGATCGCCGCCCTCGAGGCGGGCAAGCACGTGCTCTGCGAGAAGCCCCTCGCCAACTCGTCCGCCGAGGCCGAGGGCATGACCCGGGTCGCCGAAGCGGCCGCCGAGCGCGGCATCCGCTCGATGCTCGGCTTCACCTACCGTCGCGTGCCCGCAACGGCGTTCGCCCGGCGCCTCATCGCCGACGGGCGGATCGGCGAGGTGCGGCACGTCCGCGCATCGTACCTGCAGGACTGGCTGATCGACCCGGCGAGTCCGATGACCTGGCGCCTGCAGAAGGACCGGGCGGGCTCCGGCGCGCTCGGCGACATCGGCGCGCACGCGGTCGACCTCGCCGAGTACATGACGGGCCTCCAGCTCGGCCGGGTCTCGGGCGTGCTCGAGACCTTCGTGCGCCAGCGCCCGATCGGCGGATCCTCGTCGGGCGCGATCGCCGCGGCGTCGTCCGGTGCGCCCGCGGCCGAGTACGGCGAGGTGACCGTCGACGACGTGGCCTTCTTCCGCGGCCGCTTCGACTCGGGTGCGCTCGGCACCTTCGAGGCGTCGCGCATGGCCACGGGGCGCAAGAACGCGCTTCGGGTCGAGGTGTCCGGGTCCACCGGCGCGATCGCGTTCGACCTCGAGGACCTCAACGCGCTCGAGTTCTACGACGCCACCGACGCGGCCGGCGAGCAGGGCTTCCGCAAGATCATCGTCACCGAGCCGGAGCACCCCTGGGTGTCGGCGTGGTGGCCCGCGGGTCACATGCTCGGCTACGAGCACGGCTTCGCCAACCAGGCCAAGGACTTCGTCGACGCGATCGCCGCCGGGCAGTCGCCGAGCCCGTCCTTCGCCGACGGGCTGCACGTGCAGCGCGTCCTCGACGCGGTCGAGCGCAGCTCGGAGGGCGACGGCGCGTGGGTGGAGGTCGTCGGCGGCGAGGGCTGATCCGGACCCGCCGACGCTCGGACCGGCGCGATGGGGCGCCGGGGAGAGGAGGCTCGCATGCCGCTCGGGCAGCGTGAGCGCAGCGACATCGCGGACGCCGAGGCACCGGCGCTGGGCGACCTCGTCGAGCACGCCGTCGGGCGCGTGCCGGCATCGGTCTCCGCCACCTGGCGCCGCCTGCGCGCCACGCCGGCGGGTGCCGAGGCGGGCGAGCTCGTCGCGGCCATCGCCGTGCAGGGCGGCGGCAAGCACCTGCGGGCCCGGCTCGCGTGCGCCGCGTACCTCGGCCTCGGCGGCACGTCCGAGGCGGTCTGCGACGCCCTCGGCAGTGCGGTGCAGCTGCTGCACCTCGGGCTCTGCATCCACGACGACCTCATCGACGGCGACGATCGCCGCCACGGCCGGCCGAACGTGGTCGGCACGGTGCGGGCCGCGCGGGCGGCCGACGGCGATGCCCCGGGGATCGCCGAACGGCAGGCGGCGGCGGCGGGGCTGCTCGCGGGGGACCTCGCGATCGGGGCGAGCGTGCGGGCGCTCGCGGGCGCGGCGCTGCCGCCCGGCATCCGTTCGGATCTCACGCTCGAGCTGCTGGACGCGCTCGACGAGACCATCGCGGGGGAGTGGCTCGACGTGCGCGGCGAGCAGCAGCCCGTCGACGAGGCACGGCCGGTCCGCACGGCCGAGCTCAAGACTGCGCGGTACAGCGTGGTCCTGCCGCTGCGGCTGGGGGCGATCGCCTCGGGTGGGGCGGATGCCGCGGTGCTGGCCGGGCTGTCGGCGTACGGGCGTCATCTCGGGGTGGCCTACCAGTTGAAGGACGACGAGCTGGCCGTGTTCGGCGACCCGGCGCAGACCGGCAAGTCCGTGTCGTCCGATCTGCGCGGCGGCAAGCGGACCGCCCTGCTGCAGCTCGCGCTCGACTTGGCGGATCCGGCGGCCCGGCGCGTGCTCGACCGCGACGTCGGCCGGGCGGACCTGCCGGAGGCGGGCGTCGAGCGGATCCGGGTGATCCTCCGCGAGTGCGGGGCGCTCGAGGCGCACCGCGACCTGATCGTGGAGCACGCGGCGGCAGCGGTCTCGGCGCTCGAGTCGGCCCGCCTGCCGGCCGGGCTGCACGGCTACCTGCAGGTGATCGCCCGGGCGGTCCCGGGCCGGTCGTCATGACTTTCGATGATGAAACATCGGGTTTACGCACTTCATGCGCAACTTGTGTTTGACCAAGGATGCAAGCTCCGCTAGCGTCGGACCGGCGGCTCAGGGCCGCCACGGCTCGGCGCAACGGTGCAGACGGGAACGGAGAGGTTCGACGATGAACGAAGGACGTACGGGGATCTGGTTCGTCGGCGCGCGCGGCAGCGTCGCGACGACCGCGGCCATCGGGCTCGCCGCACTGGTCGAGGGGCGGATCCGTCCGGTCGGCCTCACCACCGCCGCCCCCGACTTCGATGACGTCGCACTGCCCGAGTTCGCCGACCTCGTCGTCGGCGGCCACGACGTCGACGAGACCCCGCTGCTCGAGCGTGCTCGCCGCCTCGCGGCCGGCGGCATGATCGCCCCCGCGACCGTCGAGGCGGTCGCGGCGCGCCTCGACGCCATCGACGGCGAGATCCGGCCGGTCCCGCGCGAGGCGCGCGGCTCCCAGCGGCGCGAGATCGGGCTGCGCGCCGACGACATCCGGTCCTTCCGCGAGCGCCACGGGCTTCGCCGGGTCGTCGTCATCGACGTCGCCTCCACCGAGCCGCTCCCCGCCGACCGGCCCGAGTTCCACGACCGCGCCGCGCTCGACGCCGCGCTCGACGAGGCGGGCCGCGACCTGCTGCCCTCCAGCACCCTGTCGGCGCTCGCCGCGCTCGAGGCGGGGTCGCCCTACGCGTGCTTCACCCCGTCGATCTCGCTCGGCATCCCCGCGCTGCAGGACGCCGCGGCCGAGGCCGGCGTGCCCGTCGCCGGACAGGACGGCAAGACCGGCGAGACCCTGCTCCGCACGGTGCTCGCGCCCATGTTCGCCTCGCGCGGCATGCGCGTGCTCTCATGGGCGGGCGCGAACCTGCTGGGCGGCGGCGACGGCGCCACGCTCGCCGACCCCGCCGCGGTGCAGTCCAAGCTCGTGTCGAAGAACCGCGGCCTGCACGACCTGCTCGGCCACGACGTGGTCACGCCGCTGCACATCGACAACGTGCCCGACCTCGGCGACGTCAAGACCGCGTGGGACCACGTGCACGCCGAGGGCTTCCTCGACACGCGCATCACCCTGCAGACCACCTGGACCGCCTACGACTCGACGCTCGCCGCGCCGCTCGTCATCGACCTCGCGCGCCTGCTCTCGCTCGCCCACGAGGCCGGTCTCGTCGGGCCCGTCCCCGAGCTCGGCTACTTCTTCAAGGACCCGTGGGGCAGCGACGTGCACGCGTTCGCGCGCCAGGCCGACGAGCTCGTCTCGTGGGCGCTGCGCACCGCCGTGCGGAGGAACGCGACGCAGGCGGCCTGACGTGGACCTCCGCTCGTTCCTCCAGCTCGTGCGCGCGCCCGCCGGCCTCACGGTCGTCGGCGACGCGACGGCGGGCATGGCCTCGGCCGGCCGCACGGGGCTCGTGCCGCGGCTCGGGCTGCCCGTGGCATCCGTGCTGCTCTACTGGGGCGGCATGGCGCTGAACGACGCGGCCGACGCCGAGCTCGACCGGGTCGAACGGCCCGAGCGGCCGATCCCCTCGGGGCGGATCAGCCGTCGCGGCGCGGTGGGCGTCGCGGGAGCGCTCACGGTCGCGGGCCTCGCCGTTGCGGGACTCACGGGCGGACGGTCCTCGCTCGCCGTGGCCGTGCCGCTCGCGGCCTCCGTGTGGACCTACGACCTCGTCGCCAAGCGCGGCTGGACCGGCCCGCTCGTGATGGGCGCCTGCCGCGGCCTCGACGTGCTGCTCGGCGCCGGACGCGACGGCGCCGCTGCGGCGGCACGGCCCGCGCTGGTGATGGCGGGGCACACGGCGAGCGTCACCACGCTGTCGCGCGGCGAGGTGCACGGCGCCGAGCCCGCGACCGCCGCCGTCGCGGCCGCCACGACCCTCGCTGCCGGGGTCGCCGCGGTGCGGCCCGAGCCGACCGCGGCGGGGGTCGTCTCGATCGTCGCGGCGCTGCGGTACGCGGTGCCGACCCTCCGGGCCCAGGCGGGCGCGGTCGCCGACCCGTCGGCACCCGTCGTCCGCTCGGCCACGCGCCGCGGCATCCTCGCCATGGTGCCCCTGCAGGCGGCGCTCACCGCGCGGGCCGGCCGTCCGGTCGACGCCCTCGTGCTGCTCGGCATCGACGCGCTCGGGGTCGTGCTCGGCCGCCGTGCGAAGGGGCGCGAGATCACATGAACGCGACCGCGGCACCGGCCCGCCCCGTGCTCGGGTACGGCACGAACGGCTTCGCCGACCATCCGCTCGACGCCGCGCTCGACGTCATGCAGGCGCACGGCTACCGTGCGGTGGCGCTCACGCTCGGCCACCCCCACTTCGACCCCGTCGCCGACGGATGGCTCGACCGGGCGATCGCGCTGCGCGACGACCTCCGGCGCCGGGGCCTGCGCGTGGTCGTCGAGACCGGCGGGCGCTACGTGCTCGACCCGTTCCGCAAGCACCGGCCGAACCTGCTCGACGACGACGCCGACGCCGCGGTGCGCGTGGCCTTCCTCGTCCGCGCCGTCGAGGTCGCCGCCGTGCTCGACGCCGAGTGCGTGTCGCTGTGGGCCGGGGTGCGTCCCGGGGGGCTGGCGACGGATGCCGCGTGGGACCGCCTCGTGCGACGACTGCGGCCCGTGGTCGAAGCCGCCCGCGAGCACGGCGTGCGCCTCGGGTTCGAGCCGGAGCCCGGGATGCTCGTCGAGACCGTGGCCGACGCCCTGCGCCTGCGGGCCGCACTCGGCGACCCGCCGGAGTTCGGCCTGACGGTCGACCTCGGCCACTGCGAGGTCGTCGAGCCGGACGGCGTGGAGGGGGCGCTCCGCGCCGCGGGCGACCTGCTCGTGAACGTGCAGGTCGACGACATGCTCCCGCACGCGCACGAGCACCTCGAGCTCGGCGCCGGAAGCCTCGACCTCGACCTCGCGTTCCGCACGCTCGCCGACCTCGGCTACGCGGGCGTGGCCGCGGTCGAACTGCCGCGGCACTCGCACGCGGCACCCCGCTGCGCCGAGGAGAGCATGGCGCGGCTGACCGACGTCATGGAGAGGATCGGACGATGACCGCCACCGACGGCATGGAAGCGCGCTACCGCGACGGCGACACCGAGCAGCGCATCGCGGTGCTCGAGGACCTGAACCGGCACGCGTACGACGGCGCCCTCGCCGACGACGAGCGCGAGGCGGGCCTCGGGCTCGTCCGCGACGCCCTGCGCACCAACGACCCGCGCCTCGTGTCGGCGGCGATGGGCGCCTTCGCCGGGCGCCACCTCGGCGACCACGACTGGCGGCACGGCGTCATGAAGCTCGTGTTCATGGAGGTGCCGCTGACCACGGTCGACCGCCTGGTCGACCGGCGCGACGCCGAGCTGTCGCGCATGGCCGCCGACCTCGCCGAGGAGCGCGAGGCGGCCGGTCGCCCCGTCCCCGACGACCTGCGGTCGCTGCTGCCGCCGGTCGGCGCCGCACGAGAGGAAGGCCGCTGAGATGCGCATCTTCGACCCGCACATCCACATGTCCTCGCGCACGACCGACGACTACGAGGCCATGTACGCCGCCGGCGTGCGCGCGCTCGTCGAGCCGTCGTTCTGGCTGGGCCAGCCGCGCACGAGCGTCGGCTCGTTCGTGGACTACTTCGACGCGCTCACGGGCTGGGAGCGGTTCCGGGCGTCGCAGTTCGGCATCCGCCACCACTGCGCCGTCGCGCTGAACCCGAAGGAGGCGAACGACGCGCGTTGCCGCGAGGTGCTCGCGGAACTGCCGCGGTTCCTCCGCCGCGAGTCGGTCGTCGCCATCGGCGAGACGGGCTACGACTCGATGACCGCCGAGGAGGACGAGGTGCTCGAGGCGCACCTCGCGCTCGGCGTCGAGCACCGCCTGCCGGTCATCGTCCACACCCCGCACCGCGACAAGAAGTACGGCACCCGCCGCACCCTCGAGGTGATCGCGGACTCGGGCATCGAGCCGGGCCTGGTCGTCCTCGACCACCTCAACGAGGTGACGGTCGAGATGGTGAAGGAGTCGGGCGCCTGGATGGGCTTCTCGATCTACCCCGACACGAAGATGGATGCCCACCGCATGGTGGCGCTCCTGCAGCGGTACGGCACCGAGCGCGTGCTCGTGAACTCGGCGGCCGACTGGGGCCGCTCCGACCCGCTCCTCACGGCGAAGACCGGCGCGGCCATGCTCGACGCCGGCTTCGACGCGGCCGACGTCGACCGCGTGCTCTGGCAGAACCCGGTCGAGTTCTTCGCGCAGAGCGGCCGGCTCGACCTCACGCCGCTGCCCGGGTTCGCCCTCGCCAACGCGCCCGAGACGTTCTCCGGCAACTCGGTGCGACGGGGCGGGGCGGATGCCACGGTGCCGGCCGTGCCCGAGGCGGCGCGCTGATGCACCTGTCGTACTGCACGAACGTGCACCCGGCCGAGGACCTCGACGGCGTCATCCGCCAACTGCGCGAGGCCGCCGGACCGGTGCGCCGCGCGGCGGGCCTCGCCGTGCTCGGCGTCGGACTCTGGCTGCCCGCGCCGCTCGCGGCACGGCTCGCGTCCGAGCCGGAGGCGCTCGCGCGACTCCGCGGCACGCTCGACGACGAGGGGCTCGAGGTCCGCACCCTCAACGCGTTCCCGTACGAGGCGTTCCACGCCGAGGTCGTGAAGCTCGACGTCTACCGCCCCGACTGGACCGATCCCGCGCGGCTGGAGTACACCGTCGACGCCGCCCGCGTCCTCGCGGCGCTGCTGCCCGACGGCGCCGACGGCTCGATCTCCACGCTGCCGCTCGGCTGGCGCGACGGGTGGGACGCCGCCGCCGACCGCGCGGCGACCGACGCGCTCGCGGCGCTCGGGGCGGAGCTGCGCGCCATCCGCGCCGAGACCGGCCGGACCATCCGCCTCGCCGTCGAGCCCGAGCCGGGCTGCACCCTCGACGACGTCGACGACGTCGTGGCGTGGCTGGCGGCGCGGCGCGACCGGCTCGACCTCGATCTCATCGGCGTGTGCCTCGACACGTGCCACCTCGCGGTGTCGTTCGCCGACCCCGCCGAGGCCGTCGAGCGGATCGCCGCCGCCGGCCTCCGCGTCGTGAAGGTGCAGGCCTCCGCCGCGCTGCACGTCGAGCGCCCGGCCGACGCCGACGCGCGCCGAGCCGTCGGCGCCTACGCGGAGGACCGCTACCTGCACCAGGTGCGCGAGGACGCCCCCGGTGGCGTCATCCGCGTCGACGACCTGCCCGAGGCACTCGCGGAGCTGCCCGCGACGGCGCCGTGGCGCGTGCACTTCCACGTGCCGCTGCACCTCGTGCCCGAGCCGCCGCTCGCGTCGACGACCGACGTGCTCCGCACGGCGCTCGCCGCCGTGCGCGCCGTGCAGGACGTCGACCAGGTGCACCTCGACGTCGAGACGTACACGTGGTCGGTGCTCCCGGGGGCGCCGGTCGACCTCGTCGACGGCATCGCGGCCGAGCTCCGGTGGGCGCACGCCGAGCTCCTCGAGGGAGCGGAGCAGCCGGCATGAGCGCCAAGGTCCTCCTGCTCGACGTGGTCGGCCTCACCGCCGACGCCCTGCGGCACATGCCGCGACTCAGCCACCTGGCCCGCGCAGGGGCGCGCGCCGAGCTCGGCACGGTGCTGCCGGCCGTCACCTGCTCGGTGCAGTCGTCCGTGCTCACCGGGCGCATGCCCTCGGGGCACGGCATCGTGGGCAACGGATGGTACTTCCGCGAGCTCGGCGACGTGCTGCTGTGGCGCCAGCACAACCGCCTGGTCGAGGGCGAGAAGCTCTGGGAGACCGCCCGCCGGCGCCGCGGGGGCGACTACACGAGCGCCAACCTCGGCTGGTGGTACGCCATGGGCGCGACGACCGACCTCACCGTGACGCCCCGCCCGATCTACCACGCCGACGGGCGCAAATCGCCCGACTTCTACGCCCGGCCACCCGCGCTGCACGACGAGTTGCGTCACGAGCTCGGCGAGTTCCCCCTGTTCCAGTACTGGGGGCCGACCGCGTCGATCCGCTCCACGCAGTGGATCGTCGACGCCACCCGCCGGGTGCTCGATCGCCCGGATTCGCCCGACCTGACGATGGCGTACCTGCCGCACCTCGACTACGACCACCAGCGCTTCGGTCCCGACTCGCCCGAAGGGCGTCGCGCCGCCGTCGAACTCGATGCGGCCATGGCGCCGTTGCTCGACCAGGCCGAGGCGCAGGACGTCACGGTCGTCGCGCTCGCCGAGTACGGCATCGCGCGGGCCGACAAGCCGGTCGACGTCAACCGGGCACTGCGACGCGAGGGCCTGCTCGAGGTGTACGTGCAGGACGGCCGCGAGCAGCTCGACCCGTGGACCTCGCGCGCGTTCGCCGTCGCCGACCACCAGGTCGCGCACGTGTACGTGGCGGACCCGGCCGACGAGGCGCGCGTCGTGGCGATCCTCCGCGACCTCCCGGGCGTCGACGAGGTCCTCGACCGCGAGGCGCAGGCCCGGTACGGGCTCGACCACGCCCGGTCGGGCGAGCTCGTCGCGGTCGCCGAGCCGGGGGCCTGGTTCACGTACTACTTCTGGCTCGACGACGACCGCGCGCCCGAGTACGCGCGGGGCGTCGACATCCACCGCAAGCCCGGCTACGACCCGGCCGAGCTGTTCTTCGACCCCGCCGACCGGCTCGCGAAGGCGAAGGCGGCCGGCAACCTCGCCCGCAAGGCGCTCGGCCTCCGCTACGCGATGAGCACCGTGCCCCTCGACCCGTCGTGCGTGCGCGGCACGCACGGGCGCCTGCCCGACTCGGCGGCCGACACCCCGCTGCTGCTCGCGTCCGACCCCCGCTTCCTCGACGGCGCGGGCGACCGCGTCCACGCCACCGACGTCCGCGACCTGGTCCTGCACTGGCAGGGCCTCGGAGCGTCCGCCACGTCCGACCCCCACGAAAGGATCCGAGCATGACCGACTCGCCCGCCTCCACGCACCCCGTCACGCTGTTCACCGGCCAGTGGGCCGACCTGCCGTTCGAGGAGGTCGCGCGCCTGGCATCCGAGTGGGGCTACGACGGCCTCGAGATCGGCATCGGCGGCGACCACCTCGACACGAAGCTCGCCGACGAGGAGCCCGGCTACCTGAAGGAGAAGCTCGAGCTCCTGAAGCGCTACGACCTGGAGGTCTACGCGATCTCGAACCACCTCACGGGCCAGGCGGTGTGCGACGACCCGATCGACTTCCGCCACCAGGCGATCGTGCGCCCCTACACCTGGGGCGACGGCGACGCCGAGGGCGTGCGGCAGCGGGCCGCCGAGGACATGAAGCGCACGGCGCGCGTGGCGCGGAAGCTCGGCGTCGACACGGTCGTCGGCTTCACCGGCTCGAAGATCTGGCAGTACGTGGCGATGTTCCCGCCCGTGCCCGCGTCGGTGATCGACGCCGGCTACGAGGACTTCGCGAACCGGTGGAACCCGATCCTCGACGTGTTCGACGACGAGGGCGTGCGGTTCGCGCACGAGGTGCACCCGTCGGAGATCGCCTACGACCACTGGACCAGCGTGCGCACCCTCGAGGCCATCGACCGCCGCCCGGCGTTCGGCTTCAACTGGGACCCGAGCCACATGATGTGGCAGGGCGTCGACCCGGTCGGCTTCATCTGGGACTTCCAGGACCGGATCTACCACGTCGACTGCAAGGACACGCGCATCCGCACGGCCAACAGCCGCAGCGGCATCCTCGGTTCGCACCTGCCGTGGGGCGACCCGCGGCGCGGTTGGGACTTCGTCTCGACCGGTCACGGCGACGTGCCGTGGGAGGACGCGTTCCGCGCGCTCGACGCGATCGGCTACACCGGCCCGATCTCGGTCGAGTGGGAGGACGCCGGCATGGACCGCCTCCACGGTGGGCCGCAGGCGCTCGAGTTCGTTCGCTCCCTCATCTGGCCGCGCCCGACCGCGTCCTTCGACGCGGCGTTCTCGAACCAGTAGGCGAGCGGATGCCGCGGGCGGGAGCGCTCGCCCGCGGCATCCGTCGACGGCTACCGGCGCTCGGTGACGGTGCCCTGCTTCAGGTGCAGGCGCCGCTCGGCGCGCCGGGCCACGGCAGAGTCGTGGGTGACGATCACGAGCGTGAGGCCGCGGTCGCGCCAGAGGCCCTCGAGCAGGTCCATGATCTCGTCGCGGGTCTGCTCGTCGAGGTTGCCCGTCGGCTCGTCGGCGAGCAGCACCTCGGGCTCCTTCACGAGCGCGCGAGCGATCGCGACGCGCTGCTGCTGGCCGCCCGACAGCTCGCCGGGCACGTGATGCGTCCGGTCGCCGAGCCCGACCGACTCGAGTGCGGCGGTCGCGCGGCGGCGGCGCTCCTCGGCCGGGACGCCGAGCGGGTCGAGCGCCGTCTCGACGTTCTCGAGCGCGGTGAGCGTGGGGATCAGGTTGAAGCCCTGGAACACGAAGCCGATCTCCCTCGCCCGCACGTCGCCGAGCTTCGCATCGGGCAGGGCCGACAGGTCGGACTCGCCGAGCGCGACGCGTCCCGACGTCGGCCGGTCCAGCGCGCCGAGCAACTGCAGCAGCGTCGACTTGCCGCCGCCCGTCGGGCCCTGGACGGCGACGAGCTGCCCGCGCGGGATCGTCAGGTTCACGTCCGTCAGCGCGGCGACCGTGCGCTCCTTCTGCGGGTAGGTCTTGGAGACGTTCTCGAGGGTGTACATGGGTGGGTCCTTCCGTGGTGCGGTGCTGGGTGGTCGAGCGGATGCCGGCGGCATCCGTTCAGGCGACGCTGCGGAGCGCCTCGGCCGGGCGGAGCAGGCTCGCGCGCCATCCGCCGATCGCGCCGGCGAGGAGGCCGCCGAGTACGGCCAGGCCGACGGCGAGGGCGACGACGGTGGCGGTCACGGGTGCGGTGAGCACCACCTCGGTCGACGCCTGCATCGCGTCGAACGGGTTGCCGCCGCCGAAGCCGGCGGGTCCGTCGGCGGAGGCGTCGGGTGCCGACGTGGTGGCGAGCGTCGGCGCGATCGCATTGACGACGGCGATGCCGATGAAGCCGAGCACGAGGCCGGCCGCGCCGCCCAGGAGGCCCTGCACGAGCGATTCGCCCGCGACCTGGCCGGTGATGCGGCGGTTCGACCAGCCGATCGCCTTGAGCGTGCCGAACTCGCGCGTGCGCCGGGTGACCCCCTGGATCGTGAAGAGGATCGCGATGAGGAACGCCGCCGCGAGCACCGCGACCGACAGCCACAGGCCGAGGTTCGAGACGAGCTGCGACGCGGTGCCGAGCGAGCCCGACACCGTCGCCGCGAGGTCCTCGTGCGTGCTCACCTCCTGGTCGGGCAGGGCCGCCTCGAGGTCGGCCTTCACCGAGGCGATCATCGACGCCGACTCCGCCTGCACGGCGATGTCGGAGACCTGGCCCTCGAGGCCCGAGACCTCCTGCGCGACGTCGAGGGGGATGTAGGCGTTCGATGCGGTCGTGGCATCTGCCGAGGTCGACGCGACCGTGCCGACCACCTCGAATTCGGTGCCGCCGAGGTCGATCGTGTCGCCCACGGCGAGCCCCTCGCTCGTGGCGTGGTCGGCGTCGAGCACGGCGACCGCCCGTCCGGCGTCGTCGGCGTCGAGGCCGCGTCCGTCGACGACCTCCACCGCGCTGAGCGGGCCGACGGCATCGGCGGCCGGGTCCACGCCGGTCACGGTCGTGCTCGACACGTCGAAGGCGCCGCCGGCGAAGCCGCCGGCGTCCCCGGGTGCGGGCAGCGCCACGTCGCCGTCGGTACCGCCGGGGGGCGCGGGCAGCTCGCCGTCGAAGGCCACGTTCGTGAGGCTGAGGGTCGCGGATGCCGCGGCCACGCCGTCGACCGACCGGGCGGTCTCGAGCGTTGAGGCGTCGAACGTCGACGAGCCGGGGCCGGGCGTGAGGATGGAGTTGCTGAGCTCCGTGGTGCTGCCGTCCTCGGCCGTCGCGCCATCCTCCTGCCCGAACTCGAAGCGGACCCCGGGCGGGCCCTCGCCGTCCCCGGGCGCCGTCGGCGCCTGCGAGACGGTGAGGTCGGTTCCGACGCCGTAGACGGACTCGAGCGCGGCGGCCTGCGCGTCGCGCACGCCCGTCGAGACGGCGTTGACGATCATGACCAGGGCGATCGCGAGCGCCATGCCGGCCGCGACGATCGCGGTCTGCCTGCGGCGCCCGGCCAGCTCGCGCCGGAGGTAGGTGAAGAACATGGTGGGGTCCTCGAGGGTCGGCGTGCACCCACCGGTCGGCGGGCTCGCTCCGGACGCTAGGCACGCCCGCTGTGGTCCGGCGATGCGTCGCCCCTGCGTCGGCTATGCCGACCTCAGTCGAGTCGCAGGTACTCCTCGAGGGGCACCCCGTCGATGAGGATGCGCGCCTCGGACGCCCCGGTGGCCGTCATGGCGGTGCGCTCGAGCTGCGCTTCGAGTCGCGGGTCGTCGCACATGCCCCGCAGCAGGGGCCGACCCGTGAGCTCGACCGTCACGGTGCCGTCGGCCTCCAGGCGGCCGTCGACGTAGTCGAGCGAGCCGCCGGGCACGGCCGTGTACAGGCCCGTGTCGACGGTCTCGCCCTCGGGCGTCTGCAGCAGCCTGGTGATGCTCGCACGCAGCGGGTCGTCGGTCGTGATGGGCTCGGTCGGCACGGCCACCAGGCTGTCGCCGCAGCCGATCGGCTCGCCCGACGCCCCGTCGTCGCCGACGCGGACGAGGTACAGGGTGAGCGGAGCAGGGGTCGCGTCGGGTCCCGGGGGCGTCGGCGCGGGCTCGGTGGTCGAGGTGGCCGGCGGCGAGCCGGTGGGCGGCGCCGACGTCGTCGGGGCGGGGCCGCCGCCGGTCCCGCAGCCCGCGAGCAGCAGCACCACTGCCGCCGCCGCCGCGGCGGTGGTCGTCCGCCCGAGGATGCCCATCGCGTCACCGCCCCCACCGGAACCGTACGCCCGTCGCGCCCGCGCGGCACCCGACCTTCGTCACATGGCGGGATCACAGGCGGCATCCGCTGGCGTCATAGGAAGCGCACAGGAACACGCGCATACTCGGAACCATGAGCCAGTCGACCACCGCCCCCGGCGCGGGCCAGCGGCCGCAGATCGCCAAGGCCGACGGCAGCCCCGTGCGCGTACTGGTCGTCGACGACGAGCACTCGCTCACCGACCTGCTGAAGATGGCCCTCCGCTACGAGGGCTGGGAGGTGCGCACCGCGTCCGACGGCTTCGGCGCCGTGCGCGTGGCGCGCGAGTTCCGTCCCGACGCGATCGTGCTCGACATCATGCTGCCCGACATCGACGGCCTCGAGGTGCTGCAGCGGGTTCGCGCCGACGGCACCGAGACGCCCGTCCTGTTCCTCACGGCGAAGGACTCCCTCGACGACCGCATCGCCGGCCTCACGGCGGGCGGCGACGACTACGTCACCAAGCCCTTCAGCCTCGAGGAGGTCGTGGCGCGCCTGCGCGGGCTGATCCGCCGCTCGACGCTGACGCTCGCTCAGGCGAAGGATCCGGTGCTGCGCGTCGGCGACCTCACCCTCGACGAGGACTCCTACGAGGTCGAGCGCGGCGGCACGCCCATCGAGCTCACCGCGACCGAGTTCGAGCTGCTCCGCTTCCTCATGCGCAACCCGCGGCGCGTGCTGTCGAAGGCGCAGATCCTCGACCGCGTCTGGAGCTACGACTTCGGCGGCCGCGAGACCGTGGTGGAGCTCTACATCTCCTACCTCCGCAAGAAGATCGACGCGGGCCGCGAGCCGATGATCCACACCGTGCGCGGCGCCGGCTACATGCTCAAGGCCGCGACGTGACGAATCCCGGCGACCCCGGCCACGCGGCCGCGGCCCGGCGCGCCGCCGCCGAGCGGGCCGAGGCGGTCGGGGTGACGGATGCCGCGGCCGCGCGTCCCGCGCCGAAGACCCTGCGCCGCCGGCTGCTCATCGTGGTCGCGGCGCTCGTCGTCCTCGTCAGCGCCATCGTGGGCCTCGTCAGCGTCGCGGTGCTGCACAACCAGCTCGTCGCCCGCCTCGACGCCGCACTCGAGCAGGCCACCGACCGCGCCGGACGCGCGCTCGACGACCCGGGCGGACCGCTGCCGATCCCGCCCGAGGGCGCCGAGGTGCTGCTGCGGATCCCCGGCCAGCCCGTGGGCACCGTCGCCGCCCTCGTCGTCGACCGGACGATCTTCGCGTCGAGCACGATCGACGAGGAGGGCGAGCTCGTCCAGCCGTCGCCGGACGCGCTGCGCACCCTCGCCGCCGTGCCCGTCGACCGCGAACCGCGCACGGTCGAACTCGAGGGCCTCGGCGACTACCGCGCGATCGCCGCGCCCACCAACGGCGGGTACTCCTTCGTGGTGGCGCTGCCGCTCGACGAGGTCAACGCGACCACGGCGCAGCTCGGCATCACGATCGGGATCGTCGCGCTCGCCGGGCTGGCGGGCGCGCTCGCGCTCGGCGCGGTCACGGTGCGCCGCGCGTTGCAGCCCCTCGACCGCGTCACCGAGACCGCCACGGCCGTCTCGGAACTGCCCCTCGCGCGCGGTGACGTCGAACTGCCGGAGCAGGTGCCCGTCGACGACGAGCGGACCGAGGTCGGCCGCCTCGCGACCTCCTTCAACCGGATGCTCGGCCACGTGGCATCCGCCCTGTCGGCCCGGGAGCAGTCGGAGCGGAAGGTGCGACGCTTCGTCGCCGACGCGAGCCACGAGTTGCGCACGCCGCTCGCCTCGATCCGCGGCTACGCCGAGCTCACCCGCATGCACGGCGGGGAGCTGCCGCCCGACGTCGTGCACGCGATCGGGCGCATCGAGTCCGAGTCGCTGCGGATGACCGAGCTCGTCGAGGACCTCCTCCTGCTCGCGCGCCTCGACGAGGGCCGCGAGCTGCGCCGCGATCCCGTCGACCTGCGACAGCTCGTGGTCGACGCCGTGGGCGACGCGCAGGTCGCCGGACCCGACCACGACTGGCGCGTGGCCGTCCCCGCCGAGCCCGTGACCGTCGCGGGCGACGCGTCGCGACTGCACCAGGTGCTCGCGAACCTGCTCGCGAACGCCCGCGTGCACACGCCCGAGGGCACGAAGGTCGTCGTGCGCCTGCAGCCGGTGCCGTCGACGGATGCCGCGGGCGACCGGGTCCGCATCACCGTGACCGACGACGGTCCGGGCATCGGCCCGGACGTGCGGGCGACCCTGTTCGAGCGCTTCGCCCGCGGGGACGCGTCGCGCTCCCGTCGCGCAGGCAGCACGGGCCTCGGCCTCGCCATCGTGCGCGCGGTCGTCGAGGCGCACCGCGGCACGGTCGCGGTCGACAGCGAGCCCGGCCGCACGGAGTTCGCGGTCGAGCTCCCCGTCGACTGACCCTCGCCGCACCCGCACCCGCGCCCGCACCCCCGCTCCCTGGAGCGCCAGTTGATGCGAACTGCACCGCTCACGCGACCGAGCGGTGCATTCGACATCGACTCGCCGACGGCGCGGCGCCTCAGGGGTCGCTGGACGCGGGACTCAGGATGCGGCGGGGTCCTGAGCTTCGCGCTCGCCGAGCGCGTCGCCGCCGAGGCGGGCGAGCAGGCGAGCGAGTTGCTCGACGTCGTCGGCGGACCAGGTCCGCAGCTTGGCGTACAGCTGCTGCTGCATGCGCGAGCTGCGCTGCCCGACGCGCTCGATGGCGACGGGCGTGGGCTGGATGATGCGTGCCCGGCCGTCCTTCGGGTCGGGGACGCTCGTCGCGAGACCCAGCGCCTCGAGCTGCTTGACCTGGCGGCTCACGACGCTCTTGTCGATCTCGAGCGCCTCGGCGACGGCGCCGGCGTTCATCGCGCCGCGCCGCACCACCGCGGAGAGGATCTTGTACCCGACGGGCTGCAGGTCGGGGTGGACGGCGGCCGCGGCTTCCTTCCACACGGCGCGCACGCGGACGAAGAGCAGGCGCAGCTGCTCCTCGACCGACGCGATCTCCTCGTCGGTGGCCGGGCGGGGGTCGGCCGCGGGGGTGGCGGTCATGCGGCCGATCCTATTGCCCGGTCCGCCCGGCGGGTCGGCCGGCGCCGGCGTCGACGGCGGGGTCGTGCGCGAGGCCGACGGGCGTGAGGGCGACGGATGCCGTGGCCGTGTCGATCGCGGCATCCTCCGCATCCTCGAGCTCCCGCTCGCGCCCGGCCGCGGCATCCGGCCCCTGCTCGGCCTTCGCGCGCTGGATGGCGTTCTGCGTGCCGAGGTCGACGTTCGGCAGGAACGCCACGGCGATGAGCGTCACGATCGCGAGCGGCACGGCGGCGAGGAAGACGGTGCCGACGCCCGTGCCGTAGGCCGACTCGACCACGATGCGGAGGAAGTCGGGCAGGGCGGCGATCTGCGGGATGGTGCCCTCGCCGAGGGTGCGTGCGGCCTCGAGCTGCTGCTCGGGCTCGAGCGCGCCGACGCCCTCGCGGATGCGGTCGGCGACCACCGTGCCGAGGATCGAGCCCATGACCGCGACACCGACCGTGCCGCCGAGGCTGCGGAAGAACGTGACGGCGCTCGTCGCGACGCCGAGGTGGCGGACCTCGGCCGTGTTCTGCACGACGAGCACGAGGTTCTGCATGAGCATGCCGACACCCGCGCCGAGCACGAACATCGAGATGCCGACGTACCAGAAGGGCGTGTCGTAGTGCAGCTGCGAGAGGCCGACGCTGCCCGTGATGAGGAGCACGCCGCCGGTCACCATGAACGCCTTCCACTTGCCGCGACGGCTCACGAGCGCGCCGATCACGGTGGAGGCGATGAGCACGCCCGCCATCATCGGGATGGTGAGCAGGCCCGACTCCGTGGGCGTCGCGCCCCGGGCGAGCTGCATGTACTGGCTGAGGAAGACCGCGGTGCCGAACATCGCGACGCCGACCGAGACCGACGCGACGACCGAGAGCGTGAACGTGCGGTTGCGGAAGAGGCCGAGCGGGATGAGCGGCTCGGCCGCGCGCAGCTCGACGACCACGGCGATCGCCAACAGGACGACGGCGCCGCCGACCATCGCGAGCGTCGCCCACGAGATCCACTCGAAGTCGTTCCCGGCGAAGGTGACCCAGAGCAGCAGGAGCGAGACGCCGGAGGAGATCAGGACGATGCCGGCGTAGTCGATCGACACCTTCGTCCTGGGGCGCTTCGGCAGGTGGAGCGTGCGCTGCAGGAGCACGAGCGCGACGACGGCGATGGGCAGGCCGACGAAGAAGTTCCAGCGCCAGCCGATGCCGTCGGTGATGACGCCGCCGAGCAGCGGGCCGCCCACGGTCGCGACGGCCATGACGGCGCCGAAGAGGCCCGCGTACCGTCCGCGCTCGCGCGGGCTGATGATGTCGGCCATCACGATCTGGCTGAGGGCGGCGAGGCCGCCGGCGCCGAGTCCCTGGAGGACGCGCATGGTGATGAGGGTGCCGGTGTCCTGCGAGAAGCCGGCCACCGCCGACGCGACCACGAAGATCACGAGGGCGAGCTGCAGCAGCAGCTTGCGGTCGAACAGGTCGGCGAGCTTGCCCCAGACGGGCGTGGACACCGTCGTGGCGAGGAGCGTCGCGGTGACGACCCACGTGAACGCCGACTGGTCGCCCTCGAGGTCGCTGATGATGACCGGCAGCGAGCTGCCGACCACCGTCGACGCGAGCATCGACACGAACATGCCGAGGAGCAGCCCGGAGAGGGCGGTGAGCACCTCGCGGTGGGTCATGCCGGAGTCGGTGCCTGGCGGGGCGGTGCGGGCGGCGTCGGTCATGGGGCTCCTGATCTGATTGACAAAGGTCAACTATAAAGAGCCGGTGGACCTCGGTCAACTATTCCCACGGCGCCCGGTTGCGCCGATTTGGCGGCGCCCGCGGCATCCGTTACCCTTGTCGAAGCCGAAGACCGCTGGTCGTCGTGCGCGTCGCAAGACGGGCCGACCGAAGCTCTGCGAATGCAGGGGCCCGCGCAGGTGTGACGAAGACTTTCCGGGTTTCCCGAATCGAGCTCCGCGCGTCTGCGCCGGAGCTCTTTCCATTTCCGGCCCGTGTTCGTGAGAACCGGCCAGCGCTCCGAGGCCGTGCACCGCCACCGCGATGCACGTTGAAGACACAAGGAGTGGCCATGGCGAACAAGGAAGCCGCGGTTGCCGAACTCACGAACCTGTTCGAGAGCTCGACCGCCGTTCTGCTGACCGAATACCGCGGCCTCACTGTTGCCCAGCTCAAGACGCTGCGCAAGTCCATCAGTGGGGACGCGAGCTACGCCGTGGTGAAGAACACGCTGACCAAGATCGCGGCGAACAACGCCGGCATCTCGTCGTTCGACGACGAGCTCGCCGGTCCGTCCGCGATCGCGTTCGTGCACGGCGACCCGGTCGCCGTCGCGAAGGCGCTGCGCGACTTCGCCAAGGCGAACCCTCTCCTCGTGGTCAAGGGCGGCTACTTCGATGGCAAGCCCCTGACCGCCGAAGAGGTAGGCAAGCTCGCCGACCTCGAGTCCCGCGAAGTGCTCCTGGCGAAGCTCGCCGGCGCCTTCAAGGCCTCGCTGTTCGGAGCCGCATATCTGTTCAACGCACCGCTCTCGAAGGCCGTTCGCACGGTCGACGCGCTGCGTGAGAAGCAGGAGTCCGCTGCGTAGGCGCGAGCCTCTCAAGCGGTGAGTAACCAGAGAATCCAAGGAGAAGAAATCATGGCGAAGCTGTCCACTGAGGAGCTGCTCGAGCAGTTCAAGGGCCTGACCCTCATCGAGCTCTCGGAGTTCGTCAAGGCGTTCGAGGAGACCTTCGAGGTCACCGCGGCCGCCCCCGTCGCCGTTGCCGGCCCCGCTGCCGCTGGCGGCGGCGCCGCTGCCGAGGAGGTCGAGGAGAAGGACTCGTTCGACGTCATCCTCGAGGCTGCCGGCGACAAGAAGATCCAGGTCATCAAGGTCGTCCGCGAGCTCACCTCGCTCGGCCTCGGCGAGGCGAAGGCCGTCGTCGACGGTGCTCCGAAGGCCGTGCTCGAGGGCGCGAACAAGGAGACCGCCGACAAGGCGAAGGCCGCCCTCGAGGAGGCCGGCGCGACCGTCACCCTCAAGTAATCCGCGCCCGCGTCAGCGGGTTCGCAGCTTGAGGTGACCTGCGTCACCTGAAACGAACGGATGCCCCGTGGTCCATGCGACCACGGGGCATCCGTCGTCTGCGGGCAGCGGATGCCGCGGCATCCGTCACCGCGGGGGAGCCGTGGTGCTGCTGCGCACCACGAGCCGGGTCGCGAGCGGGCGATCGGCCCAGCCGCGCTCGTCGCCGGAGGGGCTCTCACCGAGCGCCCGCATGACCTCCTCGACGGCGATGCGTCCCTGGTCCTCGGGGTACTGCTCGACCGTCGTCAGGCCGAACAGCTCGGCGTACTCGTGGCCGTCGAAGCCGATGACCGACAGCGCCGACGGCACCGCGATGCCGAGGCGCTCGGCCGCGCGCATCACGCCGAACGCGATCTCGTCGGATGCCGCGAACACGGCCGTGGGGCGCGCCGCGGGATGACCGAGCAGCTGCAGTCCCGCCGAGTAGCCGCCCGGCAGGGTCATCTCGGCCTCGAGGACGCCGCCGTCGACGCCCGCGGGCTCGAGCCCGGCGGCGCGCATCGCGTCGAGGAAGCCCTCGCTGCGCAGGCGCTGCACGCTGCGCGCGGCGGAGCCCGGGGCCGCGCCGGCAAGATGGGCGATGCGGGTGTGGCCGAGCTGGATGAGGTGCTCGGTCGCGAGGCGTCCGGCCGCGCGATCGTCGACCGCGAGGCGCGGTGCTCCCGGGGCGTCGCCGCCGAGCACCACGATGGGCTTGCCGCGCAGCCCGATCACGTCGACCTCGCGCTGGTCGAGGTCGACGCCGACCGCGATGACCGCGTCGACGCGCTTGCGCGCGAGGAAGAAGTCGAACACGCGGTCGCGCTCGGGACCCTCGAGCGCGAGGTTGTAGAGCGTGAGGTCGTAGCCGGCGGCCAGCAGCGCCCGCTCCGCCCCCTCGAGCACCTCGCCGAAGAACCACCGGTTCACGAACGGGATGACGATGCCGACGTTCTTCGTCCGGCCGGTCACGAGGCTCGCCGCGTTGGGGGAGGCGATGTAACCGATCTCGGCGGCGGCGGCCGTCACCCGGCGGCGGGTGGCCTCGGAGACGTACCCATGGCCGGAGAGCGCTCGCGACGCCGTGGACTTCGAGACCCCGGCGAGACGGGCCACGTCGGTGATCGCGGCCATCCTCGCCTCCCTCCATCGGGCCTGCGAAACGGAGTGTACGCCGAAATCGACGCAATGTGGAACCGTTCCCATCCGGCGGACCCGTCACCGGATCGTGACCGGCGCGGCTCTTGCCGGTGTTCGGTTCCTCGCTTACGGTTGACGCTGGAACCGGTTCCCGGTTCCGCCCCTGCACCGACTCGCACCACTCGACGAGGAGATGAGAGATGAGTTCCATTCGGCATCGTCGCTGGATCGTTCCGATCGCAGCGGCGGCGACCCTCGGGCTGACCATGACGGCCTGTACGGGTGACATCGCGGCAGAGGACGCGGCAGACACCGACTGCTCCGACTACGAGGAGTACGGCACGTTCGACGGCGAAGAGGTCAGCGTCTACGGCACCATCGTCGAGGTCGAGGCGGAGCGCCTCGAGGCCTCGTGGGCCGACTTCGAGACCTGCACCGGCATCGACGTGACCTACCAGGGCACGCAGGAGTTCGAGGCGCAGGTCCGCGTCCTCGTCGACGGCGACAACGCGCCCGACCTCGGCATCTTCCCGCAGCCCGGCCTGTTCGCCACCTTCGCCGACGACCTCGTCGCTCCTCCCGCCGAGGTCGAGGCGAACGTCGACGAGTACTGGGCCGAGGACTGGAAGGGCTTCGGCACGGTCGACGGCACCTTCCTCGGCGCGCCGCTGATGGCGAGCGTCAAGGGCTTCGTCTGGTACTCGCCCTCGATGTTCGAGGAGAACGGCTGGGAGCAGCCGGAGACGCTCGACGACCTGATGGCCCTGACCGACGAGATCGCGTCGTCGGGCGCGGTCGACAAGCCCTGGTGCGCCGGCTTCAGCTCCGGTGAGGCCACGGGCTGGCCCGGCACCGACTGGGTGGAGGACATGGTGCTCCGCCTGCACGGCGCCGAGGTCTACGACCAGTGGACCTCGCACGAGATCCCGTTCAACGACCCGCAGATCGTCGAGGCGTTCGACGCGGCCGGTGACATCCTCAAGAATCCGGACTACGTGAACGGCGGCTACGGCGACGTCCGCTCGATCAACGACATCACGTTCAACGAGGGCGGCTGGACCATCCTCGACGGCCAGTGCGCGATGCACCACCAGGCCTCGTTCTACGAGGGCCTCTGGCCCGAGGGCACGACGGTGGCCGAGGACGGCGACATCTGGGCCTTCATCACCCCCGGCCAGGAGGCGGGCGCGGCTGACGTGACGGGCGGCGGCGAGATCGTCGGCGCGTTCACCGACTCCGAGGCGGTCGCGGCCTTCCAGACGTACCTGTCGACCCCGCTGTGGGCCAACAACCGCGTCTCCGAGGGCGGCGTCATCAGCGCCAACAGCGGTGTCGACCCCGAGAACCTCTCGAGCGACCTGCTGCGCGAGGCCTACGCGATCCTGCAGGACGAGAACACCACGTTCCGCTTCGACGGCTCCGACATCATGCCGGGCGCGGTCGGTTCGGACTCGTTCTGGAAGGGCATCGTGTCCTGGATCAGCGGTGAGGACACCCAGGCGGTGGTGGACCGGATCGAAGCGAGCTGGCCGCAGTAGCCATCGAGCCCATTCGGGTCCTACCATCAACCAACGGGGGGTCGCGCGACCATCGCGCGGCCCCCTTTTCCTCAACGAGGAGGGAGTGCAATGACGACCGCCGACCTCATCGGCAAGATCTTCGTGGTGATCCTGGGTGTCGCCGTCTTCGCCGCGATCATCGGGCTGATCCTCTTCTTCGTCGACCGCGCACCCAAGCGCGGTCGCGACTACTGGCAGCTGGCCGGGTTCCTGCTCCCGACCGCGCTGCTGCTCGGGTTCGGCCTGATCTACCCGGCGATCCGCACCACGGGTCTCGCCTTCGCGAACAAGGCCGGTGAATTCATCGGGCTCGACAACTTCGTCTGGGCCTTCACGCAGCCTGCGGGCCTCATCTCGATCCGCAACACGCTGATCTGGGTGATCCTCGTGCCGCTGCTGTCGACCGTGATCGGCCTGGCCTACGCGGTCTTCATCGACAAGGCGCGCGGCGAGCGCGTCTACAAGTCGCTCGTGTTCATGCCGATGGCGATCTCGTTCGTGGGCGCCGGCGTGATCTGGCGGTTCGTGTACGAGTACCGCGGACCGAACCAGGAGCAGATCGGCCTGCTGAACGCCATCGTCACCGGACTCGGCGGCGAGCCGGTGCGCTGGCTGCAGGACGCCCCGTGGAACACCTTCTTCCTGATCGTCGTGATGATCTGGGTGCAGACCGGTTTCGCCATGGTCGTCCTGTCGGCGGCCATCAAGGGCGTGCCGACCGAGCAGATCGAGGCGGCCGAGCTCGACGGCACCAACGCGTGGCAGCGGTTCACCAACGTCACGATCCCGTCGATCCGCGGGTCGCTCGTGGTCGTCGTCACGACGATCTCGATCGCCACGTTGAAGGTCTTCGACATCGTCCGCACCATGACGGCGGGCAACTTCGAGACCTCCGTCGTCGCGAACGAGATGTACACGCAGGCGTTCCGGGCCAATGAGGCCGGACGCGGCGCGGCGCTCGCCGTGATCCTCTTCCTGATGGTCCTGCCGATCGTCATCTACAACGTGAACATCCTGAGGAAGCAGAGGGAGATCCGATGAGCAGCGTCGCACCCGCCGACCTCCCCGTCGCCGGCGGCAAGGGGGAACTCGAGCTCGACGTCATGCGCGAGCCGAAGGCCGCGCGCGTCAAGCGTCGGCTCACCTCGCGCACCGCGACGGCCGTGGCGCTGATCATCGCCGTCCTCTGGACGATCCCGACGTTCGGCCTGTTCATCTCGTCGTTCCGCCCGGAGCCGCTGATCAAGACCACCGGCTGGTGGACGATCTTCGAGAACCCGGGCTTCACGCTCGAGAACTACCAGGAGGTGCTGTTCTCGGCGTCGGGTTCGGCTCCGCAGCTCGGGTCCTACTTCGTGAACTCGCTCGTCATCGCCATCCCGGCCACGATCTTCCCGCTCGTGATCGCGTCGATGGCGGCGTACGCGTTCGCGTGGATCAAGTTCAAGGGCTCGGCGGCGCTGTTCGTCCTGGTGTTCGCGTTGCAGATCGTCCCGCTGCAGATGGCGCTCATCCCGCTGCTGCAGATCTTCTCGTCGACGATCCTCCCGTGGCAGCGCCAGATCAACGAGGTCATCCCGATCCTGCCCGACGACAGCTTCCTCCCGGTGTGGATCGCGCACACCGTGTTCGCGCTGCCGCTCGCGATCTTCCTGCTGCACAACTTCATCTCGGAGATCCCGGGCGAGGTCATCGAGGCGGCGCGCGTCGACGGCGCGAGCCACTCGCAGATCTTCTTCCGGGTCGTGCTGCCGCTGGCGCTTCCGGCGATCGCGTCGTTCGCGATCTTCCAGTTCCTGTGGGTGTGGAACGACCTGCTGGTCGCCCTCATCTTCACCGACGGCACCGCCGACACCGCACCGCTGACCCAGCGATTGGCGGAGCTCGTCGGCAGTCGCGGCCAGGAGTGGCAACGCCTCACGGCGGCGGCCTTCGTCTCGCTGGTCGTTCCACTCATCGTGTTCTTCAGCCTGCAGCGCTACTTCGTGCGCGGCCTGCTGGCGGGCTCGACGAAGGGCTGACGGGCGGGCGGATGCCGAGGCATCCGCTCGGACGCCTCGGAGGGGCGGGTGCTTCGGCACCCGCCCCTTCGCCGTCGATCGAGCCGGCGCAACCCATGGTCACGACGGATCGCGCAGGGTAGAACAGGACCATGGCGAGCTCCCCGCTCCTGCTGGGACCGATGCTCCGGTACGTCGACGAGCGATCCGCGAGCATCTGGGTCGAGACGCGCGCGGGCGGCGTGGTCGCGGTGCACGCGGGGGGCCGGTCGTGGTCGACGCGCACGTTCGCGGTGCACGGCCACCACTACGCGCTCGTCGAGGTCGACGGCCTCGAGGCCGGCTCCGAGCTGGCGTACGAGGTCCGGTTCGACGGGGCGACGGTGTGGACCGAGCACGGGTCGGATCGGCCGCCGCCGGTGATCGCGACGCGCGAGCCCGGTCGCCCCCTGCGGATGGCGTTCGGCTCGTGCCGCACGAGCGTGCCCCACGACCGTTCGGGCAACCGGACGCACGGCGTCGATGCGCTGCGCGCCTTCGCCCTCTCGCTCGCCGCCGACGAGCAGCCGCGGCCGGACCTCGTGCTCTTCCTCGGCGACCAGGTGTACGCCGACTCGACGTCGAAGGAGATGCAGGAGTTCATCCGTGCGCGTCGCAGCCTCCGCGAGCCGCCCGGCAAGGAGCTCAAGGACTACGAGGAGTACGCCCACCTCTACCGGCTGGCCTGGTCGGATGACGCGAACCGGTGGCTGCTGTCGACGGTGCCGAGCGCGATGATCTTCGACGACCACGACGTGCGCGACGACTGGAACGCGTCGCTCGACTGGAAGCGCAAGATGGAGGCCACCTCGTGGTGGCACGGGCGCATCGTCGCGGGGCTCGGATCGTACTGGGTCTACCAGCACCTCGGCAACCTGTCGCCCGAGGAGCGCGCGGCCGACCCGCTCTGGCAGCGCGTGGCGTCGCACGACGGTGATGCGGAGCTCGATCTCACGCAGGCGGTCGACGAGTTCGCCGAGCGCGTCGACGCCGACCCGACGACGTACCGGTTCAGCTACAGCCGCGACTTCGACGACATCCGCCTCGTCGTGGTCGACTCGCGCGCGGCCCGCGACCTGCGACCGGATGCGCGCGGACTGGTCGACCCGCCGGAGCTGGAGTGGTTCGACGAGCGGATGCGGGGCGGCATCCGTCACGTGCTCGTGGCCACCTCGCTGCCGTACCTACTCCCGATGGGGCTGCACCACGTCGAGGCCTGGGACGAGGCGATCTCACAGGGTGCGTGGGGCCGCCCGGCGGCGTGGATCGGCGAGCGGCTGCGCCAGGCGGTCGACCTGGAGCACTGGGCCGCCTGGCAGAACAGCTTCCAGGCGGTCGCGCGCATGATCACCGAGCTGGCCGACGGCGAACGGGGCCCGGCGCCCGAGAGCGTCACCTTCCTGTCCGGCGACGTGCACTACTCCTATATCGCCGAGGTCGAGCGCGACGGCGGCAGCCGCATCGTGCAGGCGGTGTGCTCGCCCGTGCGCAATCCACTGCCGCGCGTCCTGCGCTGGTTCACGGTGGTCACCTCCTACGGGGTGGCGACCCCGGTCGGTGCGCTCGTCGCGCGCTCGGCGAAAGTCCCGGATCCGCCGTTCCGCTGGCGCACCGTCGAGGGGCCGTGGTTCGACAACAACCTGGCGCTCCTGCGCGACGAGCCCGACGGCCTCGCCATGACGTGGCACCGCGGCGTGGTGGAGGGCGGGCGCGAGCGCGACCCGCGCCTCGAGGAGGTCGCGTCGGTCCTCGTTCCGGCCGCGCGCGACCGGGCGATCACCGCGAGCTGAACGGCGCGCTCGCCCTCGGCGAACACCCCGGTTCGGGCGGCCCCTCCCGGCCGGCGTGCCGGAGGCGCCGCTTAGGGTGAATCCATGAGCATGCACGGCGGGGGAGCGGGGGGCTCGGTCGGGAGGCCGGGCCGCGGTCCCGGCCCGCGGGGGCGCATCTCCAGCGCCGACGAGGAGGCCCAGCGCGCCGAGAACGCGGCGGCGCCGAAGATCCCCCACCTGTTCCGTCGCATCGTCGAGCTCTTCGCCCCGCACAAGGCGGCCCTCACGGTCACGGTCGTGCTCGTGCTGGTCGGCGCGGCGCTCAGCGTCATCCCGCCGCTGCTGACCCAGCGCGCGTTCGACGAGGCGCTGTTCCCGACGGACGGCGCGGGCGGGATCGCCCCGCCGAACCTCGAGGCCCTCGCGTGGATCGTCGGCGCGATGATCGCCGTCTTCCTGGTGTCGGCGCTCCTCGGGGTGTGGCAGACGTACCTGACCGCGACCATCGGCAACAAGGTCATGGGCGCGTTGCGCGTGCGCCTGTTCAGCCACCTCCAGTCGATGGAGCTCAGCTTCTTCACGCGCACGAAGACGGGCGTCATCCAGTCGCGCCTGCAGAACGACGTCGGCGGCGTGGCATCCGTGCTCACCAACACAGTGTCGAGCGTGCTCGGCAACACGGTCACGGTGATCTCGGCGTTCGTGGCGATGCTGCTGCTCAACTGGCAGCTCACGCTCATCGCGCTCGTGCTCATGCCGTTCATGGTCATCGCGCAGCGGCGGGTCGGCCAGGTGCGGGCGCGCATCGCGGCGAAGACGCAGGAGTCGCTGTCGGAGATGACCGCGATCACGCAGGAGACGCTGTCGGTCAGCGGCATCCTGCTCTCGAAGAGCTTCACCCGGCAGGCGAGCGAGATCGACCGGTACGCCGACGAGAACCGCAACCAGATCTCGCTGCAGGTCCGCCAGCAGATGTCGGGCCAGTGGTTCTTCGCGATGGTGTCGATCTTCATGTCGTCGATCCCGGCGATCGTGTACCTCGTCGCCGGCTGGCTCATCACGGGCGGCGCCGACATCACGGCGGGCACGATCGTCGCGTTCACCACGGTGCAGGCACGCCTGCTCTTCCCGCTCATGGGCCTCATGCGCGTCGCGCTCGACCTGCAGACCTCGAGCGCGCTGTTCGCGCGCATCTTCGAGTACCTCGACCTGAAGCCGGCGATCACCGACCGGCCCGACGCGCGCGAGGTGCCGACGGGCACGGATGCCGCGGGCCGGCCGCTGCTCGGCCGCATCGAGTTCGACCACGTCTCGTTCCGGTACCCCGACGCGGACGACGACCAGCGGCCCACGCTCGACGACGTGTCGTTCGAGATCGAGCCCGGCCAGTTCGCGGCGTTCGTGGGTCCGAGCGGGGCGGGCAAGACGACGGTGTCGTACCTGGTGCCGCGGCTGTACGAGGCGTCGAGCGGCGCGGTGCGCTTCGCCGGGGTCGACGTGCGCGACCTGTCGCAGGTCTCGCTGATGTCGCACATCGGGATCGTGAGCCAGGAGACGTACCTGTTCCACGCGTCGATCGCCGAGAATCTGCGGTACGCCAAGCCGGATGCCACGGACGCCGAGCTCGAGGCGGCGGCCCGCGCGGCGAACATCCACGAGACGATCGCGTCGTTCCCCGAGGGGTACGACACCGTGGTGGGGGAGCGCGGCTACCGGCTCTCGGGTGGCGAGAAGCAGCGCATCGCGATCGCGCGGGTCCTGCTCAAGGACCCGGCCGTGCTCGTGCTCGACGAGGCGACGAGTGCGCTCGACACGATCAGCGAGCGGGTCGTGCAGCAGGCGCTCGACGACGCGTCGCGCGGGCGCACGACGATCGCGATCGCGCACCGGCTGTCGACCGTGGTGGGGGCCGACGTGATCTTCGTGATCGTCGCGGGGCGCATCGCGGAGCGCGGCACGCATGCGGAGCTCATCGACGCGGGCGGCGTGTACGCGTCGCTGTACCGCCAGCAGGCCGAGCGGCCCGAGGTCCCGGTCACGCCCTCCTGACGGCCGGCGCGCCGAGGGGGACGGGTCGTCAGCCGGCCCGTGGCCCGGTGTCGGCGCTCGAGTCGGTCCGGGTGGCGGCGAGCACCTCGAGGAGCTCGCCGATGCGGTGGTCGGACTCGATGGGGTGCCGGAGGGGCAGCTCGTCGACCGTCTCGTAGCGGTTGCGCCGCCCGTCCTTCTCGCGGTGCACGTAGCCCGCGTCGACGAGGTCGGTGATGATGCCCTGCGCCGTGCGCTCGGTGATGCCGACGGCGTCGGCGATGTCGCGGACGCGGATCTCGGGGTCGCGGGCGAGGCAGATGAGCACGTGGGCGTGGTTGGTGAGGAACGTCCATCCGCTCATGCGCCCATGCTACCCCGCTCGACATAACCAGAAACAAAAGACCGGAATGGTTTGACATGCGAAGAACAACGCCGGTAATCTGCTTCGCATGTCGCTCCTCCTCATCGCCGCCCTCGCCGTCCAGGCGGCCACCGCGATCGCGACGAGCGCCGCCATCCGCCGCCCGGCGACCGCGGTCCGCATCGCGCTGCGCGGCGGCATCGCCGCCGCGCTCGTCGCCCTCGCCGCGCTCCTCGACGCGACGCTGCGCGACGGCGACCGCGTCGGCGCCGTGCTCGTCGTGTTCGTACTGGCGGTCACCGCGCTCGTGCTTGGCTTCGCGCGCGCCAACCTCCGCGGCGACCCCGCCGCCGGGCGCTTCGCGGCGCTCGCCGCGTGGCTCGCCTCCGCCTCCGGTCTCGTCGCGTCCGCCGCCGACCTCGTCGCCATCGCCCTCGCGTGGACCGCCGGCACGGTCGTCGTGATCGCGCTCCTCGGCCACGCGGGCGACTGGGGGCAGGCGCGCATCGCCCGTCGTCGCGCCGCCGTCGCGCTCCTGGTGGGCGACGCGGGCCTGTGGCTGGCGGTCGTCGCCGTCCGGCTCGACGTCGGTGGATCCGCGCTCGGCGGGCTCGCCGACGTGGCCCCGGCCACCGCCGCGCTGGCCGGCGCGGGCGTGGCGCTCGCCGCGATCTCCCGCGCCGCGGCCGTCCCCTTCCACGGCTGGCTCCCCGCCTCGCTCGCGGCGCCGACTCCCGTCTCCGCGCTGCTGCACGCCGGCTTCGTCAACGCGGGCGCCGTCCTCCTGCTCCGCACGGCCGACCTGCCGAGCCCCGTCGCGGGTCTCGTGGCGGGCGCCGCCGGCGCGATCACGGTCGTGATCGCGGGCGCGGCCATGCTCACGCGTCCCGACGTCAAGGGCCGGCTCGTGCACTCGACGGCGGCGCAGATGGGCTTCATGCTCCTCGCCTGCGCGATCGGCGCCTGGTACCTCGCGATCTTCCACGTCATGGCCCACGGGCTCTTCAAGGCGGCGCTGTTCCTCGGCTCCGGCACGGTCGTGCCGAAGCCCGAGACGACGGATCCCGCCCCGGCCCGCTCCGGAACGCTCGACCCCGCCGTCCGGATCGGCGCCGTCGCCGTCGCCGCGCTGGCGCCGGTCGCTGCGGCGCTCGCACTCGGCGGGGCGACCGCCGCCTCGGCGGCCATGCTGCTCTTCACCGTCCTCGCCGTGGCCGTCGCCGCCGGCGGCGCGCTCGGCGGGCTCGCCGGACGCCCCGGCGTGGCCTGGGCGCTGGCCGCCGCGGCCGCCGGGGTGGGCGTCGCCTACGTGCTCGTCACCCACGCGTTCGGCGACTGGCTCGCCCTCGACGCCCCCGGCGGCGCCCTGCCGTGGCCCGTGGTGCTCGCCGTCGCCGCGGTGCTCGCGCTCCTCGCGCTCGCCCTGCGCCGCAGCCGGGCCGCGGCCGCCCTGTACGCGTTCGCGCTCGGTTGGGCGCGCCCGCCCCTCCCGGCGGCGGACCGCCGCCGGCCCGCATCCGCCGTCCCCTCCGAGTACGGGAGCCGTCCATGACCGACCAGCCCGAGACCAGCCCCGCGACCCCGCCGACCGCCCGCGTCGACGGCGAGCCAAATCCCGCCGCCCGGCGCGCCGTGCTCCGCGGCATGGTGGCCGCCGCCGACCGCGTCGTCGCCCCGCATCGACCGCTCACGGCCTTCATCGCCCGCAACCCGCTCGCGGGGTACGAGCGCTGGAGCTTCGACGAGGCGGCCGCGCGGGTCGCGACCGAGCACGGCACCCGGCTCACCCTCGACGAGCCCGGGTTCCGCACCCGCCACCGCGACGGTGGCATCGACGACGCCGACCTCCGCGGCGCCCTCGAACGCCACGTCACCGAGGCCCGCGACCGCGAGCGGCGGTCGCCGAGCCCCGGCCGGCACGGCCTCGCCGTCGCCGACATCCTGCTCGCCGACCTCGTCGCGGCGCCGCCTGCGCCGGCGCCCGAGCGGCAGCTCGCGACGCCCGCGGAGACGGTGGACGCCCGCGTCGCGGCACGGGTCGACGACCTCGTGCTGCGGTGGGTCACCGCCTACCTCGGCAGCGGCAGCAGCACCTGGTCGCCGATGCGCCACGGGGCGTTCTGGCCCGCCTGGCAGCGGCTCGCGGCGCGAGACCCGTGGGTTCCCCGGCGCGTGCGCCGCGGCATCCGTCGACTCGCGGTGCACCCCGAGGACGCGATCGCCGATGCGCTCGCGCACTGGCGGCTGCTCGGCGACGACGCGGACCGGTTCCTGCGTGCGCACCTGACGGCGCTGCCCGGACTCGCCGGTCACGTCGCCCACGCCGCGAGCGTCGGACGCGCCATCGACCTCGTGGACCTCGTCGCCGTGCGGGCGACGTACGAGCGGCTGCTCCTGCCCGTGACCCACGCCGGGCTGCCGACGCGCCCCGAGTCCCGCGACGGTGCCGGCGACCCGGGGACGGCGGAGGCCCGACGGGTGGACGCGGTCCTCGACCGCCTGGGCCTCGACCGCGACGACGCGACCGCGCGCTCGACCGTCGGGCGCGTGCTCTCGCTTGTCCGTCCCGAGGAGCGCACCACGATCTGGCAGGAGGCGCTCGATCGGAGTGCCGCGCGCACCCTCGCCCCGCCTCGCGTCCGCGCGGCGGACGAGCGCGCCGACGACCGCGACGCCGAGCCGTCGCCGCGGCCGCTCGCGCAGGCGGTGTTCTGCATCGACCCGCGGTCCGAGGGCCTGCGTCGCGCGCTCGAGCGCGAGGCCGACCGGAGCGGTGTCGTCGTCGAGACGCTCGGGTTCGCCGGGTTCTTCGCCGTCGCCATGCGCTGGCACGACCTCGACGGGGCCCCGCCCGCCGCCGCCTGCCCGGTCCTGCTCGAACCGCGCCGCGACGTCACCGAGCTCGCCGCCGACTCGGCCGGCGCCGCCCGGTACCTCGACGGCGTCCGTGCTCGCTCCGCCGCCTCCGCCGTGGTCGCGCGCACGAAGGACTCCACGCTCGCCCCGTATGCGCTCGCCGAGACCGCGGGCTGGCCCATGGGCCTCGCGGCCGCGGCCCGCACCGCGGCCCCGGTCGGCTGGAGCCGCCTCGTCGAGGCCTGGCGCGGCAGTGCCGCCCGGCCGGCGACGCGTGCCGACGCCGACGCCGTCTTCGCGCTCGACGAGCGGATCGCCTACGCCGAGGCCGCGCTGCGGATGATGGGCCTCGTCGACGGGTTCGCCCGGCTCGTGCTGCTCGCCGGCCACGGTGCCGCGACCGTCAACAACCCGTTCGCGTCGGCGCTGCACTGCGGGGCCTGCGGCGGGCACCCGGGCGGCAGCAACGCGCGCGCCGCCGCCGCGATCCTCAACGACCCCGGCACTCGCGCGGGCCTCGCCGCCCGCGGCATCCGGCTGCCGGAGGACACCGTGTTCGTCGCCGTCGAGCACGACACGGTGACCGACCGCGTCACGACGTGCGAGCCGTGGTCCGTGCCCGCCTCGCACCTCGCCGACCTCGCGCGGTGCGACGAGCTGCTCGCGGCGGCGCGAGCCGCCTCGCTGCGGGAACGGCTCGCCACGCTGCCGGGCGCTCCCGACGGGGCATCCACTGCCGACGGGGCCGACGCGCTCACGGGCGACGCCGAGCGGCGCGCCGCCGACTGGTCGGAGGCGTACCCCGAGTGGGGCCTCGCCGGCAACGCCGCGCTCATCGTCGCGCCGCGTCGCGCCACGCGCGGGATGGACCTGGGCCGCCGGACCTTCCTGCACAGCTACGAGCCCGACGCCGACCCCGACGGCGCCGCGCTCGCGACGATCCTCACCGCGCCCATGATCGTCGCGCAGTGGATCAACGCCCAGTACCTCGCCTCCACGGTCGACCCCGACCGATGGGGCGCCGGGCCGAAGCCGCTCGCCAACGTCGTCGGCGACCTCGCGGTGCAGGCCGGCTACGGCGGCGACCTCCGGACCGGTCTGCCCTGGCAGTCGGTCGGCGTGGGGCGCCGTGCGGTCCACGCGCCCGTCCGGCTGCAGGTGTTCGTGCAGGCGCCGGTCGCGCGCGTGTGCGAGATCGTCGACCGCTCGAGCCTTGTCCGCGGACTCCTCGAGGGCGGCTGGATCGCGCTCCGCGTCCGCTCCGGCGAACGCGACCCGTGGCTGCGCTACGGGCCGCTCGGCTGGACCCGCGAGGGCATCGGCGAGGTCGCCGAGCACCCCGCCGCACGAACCGAACCCCGACCCACCCGACCCGTCCACGCCGAGGAGCACCCATGACCATCGACGGCCTCACGCCCATGACCAAGATCGAACTCGTCATCCCCACCGCGGAGGTCGACGCCGTGACCGCGCTGATGCGCTCGATCGGCGCGACGGGCTACACCGCGCTCGGCGGGGTGTCGGGCTTCGGCCACCACGGCGCCCACGGCGGGCGGATGCTCTTCAACGACCGCGATGCGCTCACGCTGCTCATCACCGTCGTCCCGGCCGACCGCGCGCAGACGCTCGTCGACGGGCTCCGACCGGTGCTCGAGGCGGGATCGGGCGTGATGTTCGTCTCCGACACGGCCGTGAGCCGGCCCGAGTACTTCCGCTGAGTCGGGGCTACGACCGCGCGGCGAGCATGTCCTCCATGAGGCGGATCTCCGACTCCTGGCTGCGCACGATCGACTCGGCGAGCGAGACGACCACCGGGTAGGAGGACCGGGCGAGCACGGCCTCGGCCATCTCCACCGCGCCGCGGTGGTGGGCGATCATGAGCTCGAGGAATGCGCGCTCGGCCTCGACGCCCTCGAGCGAGCGGAGCTCCTCGATCTGCTCCGGGGTCGCGAGGCCCGGCATCGGCTCGCCCGGCTCGTGGGCCGGGGCGTCGCCGTCTCCGGAGCCGTGGTCGTCGTGCGAGCCGTCGGCGGCGGGCCGCGTCATCCACGTCATCGACGGTTCGGGCCCGGCCTGGGGCAGGCCCCACTCGGCGAGCCAGCCGTACATCTGGCCGGACTGCTGCGCCTGCGCCGTCGCGATGTCGTACGCGAGCAGCCGGGTGGCCTCGTCGTCGGTCGCGTCGCGCACGATCATCGCGAGCTCGACGCCCTGCTGGTGGTGCACCTGCATGTCGCGCGCGAAGCCGGCCTCGGCGCTCGCGTTGGCGGGCGTCGGGTCGCCGAGCGTCGACAGCCGGCCGATCGAGAACGCGACGGCGGCCACGACGACGAGCGCCACGGATGCCGCGAGCACGATCACCCAGCGGCCGACCCCGCCGTTCGACCGCGTGTCGGTGGAGGGGTCGGTCACGACACCTTGCCGGGGCCGTCGATCGCGCCCGTGCACAGCGCGCCCGGCTCGGGCACGTTCTGGCTCTGCCAGTACTCCTCGAGGAACTCGCCGATGCGCGGGTCGTCGGCCTCGTCGACCTGCAGCTGCACGTTCCATCCGCTGAGGACGATGGGCGAGGGCAGGCCCTCGAACGGCGAGAGGATCACGTACGTGCCGGGCAGCTTCGAGCGCAGCGTCTCGAGCTCGCTCTCGGAGAGCGCGTCGGCGTCGTAGGTCACCCAGATCGCGCCGTGCTCGAGGGAGTGCACGGCGTTCTCGTTCGGGACAGGCTCCTCGTAGATGCCGCAGTTCAGCCAGGCCGGGTTGTGCTGGCCGCCCGCGGGCGGGGTCTGCTCGTAGTCGACGACGCCCTCGACGTGCTCGGACGCATTCTGGAACGTCTCGACGCCGTCGATCTCGACGCCCTCGCCGCCGGCGGTGTAGCTCGGGCGCTGCGGCGTGAGTACGACGGTCGTGACGATGAGCGCGACGATCGCGAGACCGGCGGCGAGCGACGCCCCGATGGCGATACGGCGATTGCGCTTCATGCGCGCCTCGCGCTTCTTGAACTCCTCGAGCTTGCGTTCGCGCTCCGCTGCGCGCTGCTGCTTGACGGTGAGCTTCTTTCCGGACGGGGGCGTGGTCACGAGTGGCCTTTCCTGACGGGGATCACCCATCATCCAAACGCATGGGACTGGGAGAACACCAGAGAGGGCGCCGACGGATGCCGCGAGCCGGGCCTGCCACGCGGCATCCGCCACCCGGTAGGCTTGCCGGGTGAGCTTCTCGCCCCGGTGTTGCTGTCGTCGCTAGGCAGGCGACCCCCTTCCTCGCGTCGCGCGCCGATCGGCGCCGCTCGACGCCCATCCACACCAAGGACAGAACACCGGCATGAAGTACGCGCAGCACATCACCGACCTCGTCGGCGACACGCCCCTCGTCAAGCTCAACCACGTGACCGAGGGGGTGACCCCGGCCACGGTGCTCGTGAAGCTCGAGTACCTGAACCCCGGCGGCTCCTCGAAGGACCGCATCGCGGCCCGCATCATCGACGCGGCCGAACGCGAGGGCAAGCTGAAGCCCGGCGGCACGATCGTCGAGCCGACGTCCGGCAACACCGGCGTCGGGCTCGCCCTGGTCGCGCAGCAGCGCGGCTACAAGTGCATCTTCGTCTGCCCCGACAAGGTGTCGGAGGACAAGCGCAACGTCCTCACGGCATACGGCGCCGAGGTCGTCGTGACGCCGACCGCGGTCGCCCCCGACAGCCCGGAGTCGTACTACGGCGTCTCCGACCGGCTCGCGCGCGAGATCCCGGGCGCCTTCAAGCCCGACCAGTACTCGAACCCGAACGGGCCGCGGTCGCACTACGAGACGACCGGCCCCGAGATCTGGCGCGACACCGACGGCACCATCACCCACTTCGTCGCGGGCGTCGGCACGGGCGGCACGATCACCGGCACGGGCCGGTACCTGCGCGAGGTCTCCGGCGACCGGGTGCGGATCATCGGCGCCGACCCGGAGGGGTCGGTGTACTCGGGCGGCACGGGCCGGCCCTACTTCGTCGAGGGCGTCGGCGAGGACTTCTGGCCGAGCGCGTACGACCCGAGCGTGCCGCACGAGATCATCGCGGCGTCCGACGCCGAGTCGTTCGAGATGACCCGGCGCCTCGCGCGCGAGGAGGGGATCCTCGTCGGCGGGTCGAGCGGCATGGCCGTCGTCGCGGCGCTGAAGGCCGCGTCCCGGCCCGAGGTCACGGCCGACGACGTGTTCGTGGTGCTCCTGCCCGACTCGGGTCGCGGCTACCTCGGCAAGATCTTCAACGACAAGTGGATGCGCGCGTACGGCTTCGGCAACGCGCCCGCGGGGCACACGATCCGCGACATCCTGTCGGCCAAGGCCGACCGCACGGCACCGCTCGTCTACGTGCACCCGAACGACACGGTGCGCGAGGCGATCGACCGGATGACGCAGTCCGGGGTCTCGCAGCTCGTCGTGCTCGCCGCCGAGCCGCCCGTGGTGCTCGGCGAGGTCGTCGGCGCCCTGCACGAGGAGGAACTGCTCGAGCAGGTGTTCTCCGGCCGCGCGAAGCTCACCGACGAGGTGTCCACCGTCGTGGGGGAGCCGCTGCCGCTCATCGGCGTGAACGAGCCCGTCGCGACCGCGCGCCAGGCGTTCGGCACCGCGCCCGCCATGCTCGTCACCGACGGCGGCAAGGCGCTCGGCGTCATCTCGCGCACCGACCTGCTCTCGTACCTCTCCTCGTAAGGACCCCAGATGAACAGCGACGCACGCTTCGACACCCGCGCGGTCCACGCCGGGCAGGACTTCGACCCGACGACCGGCGCGGTGATCCCGCCCATCCACGTCACCTCGACCTACGCGCAGGACGGCATCGGCGGGCTCCGCGGCGGCTACGAGTACTCGCGCGGCGGCAACCCCACCCGCACCGCGCTCGAGACGCAGCTCGCGGCCCTCGAGGGCGGCATCCGCGGCCTGTCGTTCGCGTCGGGCCTCGCCGCGGAGGACGCGCTGCTACGCACCGCCCTGAAGCCCGGCGACCACGTCGTCATCGGCAACGACGTCTACGGCGGCACGCACCGGCTCATCCGCCGCATCTTCGGCGACTGGGGCGTGCGGCACACCACCGTCGACACGAGCGACCTCGACGCGGTGCGGGCGGCGATCGAGCTCGGCACGACCAAGGTGCTCTGGGTCGAGACGCCGTCGAACCCCCTCATGAAGATCTCGGATGTCGCGGCGCTCGCCGAGCTCGGCGACGAGGCGGGCGTGCTCGTCGTGGTCGACAACACGTTCGCGAGCCCGGCGCTGCAACAGCCGCTGGCGCTCGGGGCGGGCGTGGTCATCCACTCGACCACGAAGTACCTCGGCGGCCACTCCGACGTGGTCGGCGGCGGCCTCGTGTTCGCGGCCGGCCAGGAAGAGCTCGCGGAGCGCGTCGGGTTCACCCAGTTCGCCGCGGGTGCGGTGTCGAGCCCGTTCGACGCGTTCCTCACGACGCGCGGCATCAAGACCCTCGGCATCCGGATGGAGCGGCACAGCCGCAACGCGCTCGCGATCGCCGAGCGGCTCTCGGAGCACGCGGGCATCGCGCGCGTCCTGTACCCGGGCCTGCCGTCGCACCCCGGGCACGAGCTGGCGGCACGGCAGATGTCGGGCTTCGGCGGCATGGTGTCGATCGAGCTCGCCGGCGGCGGCGAGGCGGCGCGCCGGTTCGCGGAGTCGACCGAGCTGTTCACGCTCGCCGAGTCGCTCGGCGGCGTCGAGTCCCTGGTGAACTACCCGTCGGAGATGACGCACGCGTCGGTGAAGGGCACCGAGGCGGAGGTGCCCGAGTCGATCGTGCGCCTCTCGGTCGGCATCGAGGACGTCGACGACCTGCTCGGCGACATCGACCAGGCGCTGGCCCGGCTCTGACGTCGCTGGTCGAGTAGCGGCGGAGCCGCGTACCGAGACCGCCCACCACCGTTGGCAGGATCTCGCGCAAGGGTGTCAGGCCCGCCAGCGCGCGGCGTCGGCGGCATCCGGCACGATGAACGGGTGAGTTCGAGAACGCTGGATGCCGCGGCATCCGTCGATGTCGCCGCCGGCCAGGTGCACCGGGGCCGTCTCGGTCTCGGGCAGGGCACCGCACTGTACGTGGCGAGCGTGCTCGGCACCGGGATCCTCGTGCTGCCCGGCCTGGCCGCCGAAGCCGCCGGCCCCGCCTCGATCGTCGCCGTCGCCGCCGTGCTCCTGCTGTCGATCCCGCTCGCCGGCACCTTCGCCGCACTCGCCTCGCGCTTCCCCGACGCGGGCGGCGTCGCGAGCTACGTGCGCCGCGCCCTCGGCGCCACGGCTGCGCGCATGACCGGGTACTGGTTCTTCTTCGGCGTGTGCGTCGGTGCGCCCGTCGTCGCCATCCTCGGCGGCGAGTACGTCGTCGCCGTGCTCGGCGTCGACCGCGCCGCCGTGCCCGTCATCGCGCTCGCCGTATACGTGCCGCCCTACCTCGCCAACTGGTTCGGCGTGCGCGTGGCCGGCTGGGTGCAGTTCGCGCTCACGGGCCTCCTGCTCGCCGTGGTCATCGGCGTCGTCGCGGCGACGTTCCCCGCCGTCGAGTCCTCGAACTTCACGCCGTTCCTGCCGAACGGCTGGGCGGGCGTCGGCACCGCGATCAGCCTCTTCGTGTGGGCCTTCGCGGGCTGGGAGGTCGGCACGCACATCGCGGGGGAGTTCCGCGACCCCCGCCGCACCATCCCGATCGCCACCGCGATCGCCATCGTCATCGTCGGCGTCGGCTACCTCGCGCTGCAGGTCGTGACCGTCGGCGTGCTCGGCGAGCGGGCGGGCGACGGCCAGGTCCCGCTCGTCGACCTCGTCGCCACGACCGTGCCCGGCATCGGACCGGTGCTCGTCGCGATCGTCGCCGCGATCGTCACGGTCGGCGTGCTGAACGCCTACCTTCCCGCGTTCGGCAAGCTGGGCGCCGCGCTCGGCCGCGACGGCGATCTGCCGCGCTTCTTCGCGAAGGGCGCAGAGGACGGCGCCGTCCCGCGGCGCGCGCTCGTGCTCACCGGCACGCTCATGGCGGTGTACTTCGGCTTCGCGCTCGTGCTCGAACTCGACCTCGCGCCGTTCATCCTCATCCACACGAGCAACATGGTCGCGATCTATGCCGCGGGCATGCTCGCCGCGACCCTCCTGCTCCGCCGCTGGTCGGTGGGCTGGTGGCTCGCGGTCGTCGCGACCGTGCTCTCGGCGGGGCTGCTCGTGCTCGCGTGGCAGAACCTGTACGTGCCGCTCGCGCTCGCCGCGGCATCCGTCGTCGTCACCGTCGTGCGGCGGGCCCGAACGCGCCGCGGCCCGATCGCCGGCCGCTGACCACGCCGCGATCGCTGCCGAAGCGCTGGGGATCGGGCGCGGCGGCTGGCATCGGCGGGCGGTTCCGGGTGAGGATGGTCCCCATGACCGCCCACGCGTACGCGCTCGCCGACGGCAACACGATCCCGGCGATCGGCCTCGGAACGTACGGGCTGAACGACCAGGCGGGGGTCGAGGCGATCGTCTCCGCGATCGCCGACGGCTACCGGCTGATCGACACCGCCTACAACTACGGCAATGAAGAGGTGGTGGCCGAGGCCATCCGCCGCACCGACGTCGACCGCAGCGACCTGTTCGTCACCACCAAGCTGCCCGGCCGGCACCACGGGCTCGAGGAGACGCTCGCGAGCTTCGAGCAGTCGCGCCGGCGGCTCGACCTCGACTGGGTCGACCTCTACCTGATCCACTGGCCGAACCCGAAGCGCGACCGGTACGTCGACAGCTGGCGATCGATGATCAAGCTCAAGGAGCGCGGCGTCGTCCGCTCGATCGGGGTGTCGAACTTCACGCCCGCCATGCTCGACCGGCTGGCGGAGGAGACGGGGCTGCTCCCGGTGGTGAACCAGGTCGAGCTGCACCCGTACTTCCCCCAGACCGAACTCCGCGCGTACCACGCCGAGCACTCGATCCGCACCGAGAGCTGGAGCCCGCTCGCCAAGCGCACCGAGCTGCTGAGCGAACCGGTGCTCGCCGAGATCGCCGCGGCGCACGAGGCGACGCCCGCCCAGGTCGTGCTGGCCTGGCACCTGGCGCTCGGCGCGGTGCCGATCCCGAAGTCGTCGGATGCCGCGCGTCGACGCGAGAACCTCGACGTCTTCGACATCGAGCTCGACGACGCCGAGGTCGACGCGATCTCGGGCCTCGAGCGGGGGCGCCTCTGGGGCGCCGACCCGGACGAGCACGAGGAGCTCTAGCTCGGCAGCATCTCGACGCCCGGCGACCGTCGCCGGCGGGGCGGATGTCGCGGGGCCGTCGTAGGCTCGATCAAGTGACCGAACGCTCCACCACCACCCCGATCGAGACCGAGCCCGTCGGCGGGCCGCTCGCTCGTCCTTGGCGGTGGCTGTCGCTCGGCATGTTCGCCCTGATCTTCCTCGCCGCCTTCGAGGTGCTCGCGGTCACCACCGTCATGCCGCTCGTCGCGGCCGACCTCGACGGGCAGAGCCTGTATGCGCTCGCGTTCTCGGTGCCGCTCGCGGCCGGCGTCGTCGGCATGGTCGTCGCCGGCAACTGGACCGACCGTTCCGGTCCGCTGGCTCCGCTGCTCGCGGCGGGCGCCCTCTTCGTGGTCGGTCTGGTGATCGCCGGTCTCGCGCCGACGATGCCGATCCTCGTGCTCGGCCGGCTCGTGCACGGCATCGGCGGGGCCGCGGTCATCGTGCCGCTCTACGTCATCGTCGCGCGCGTCTATCCCGAGTCGGTGCGCGCCCGCGTGTTCGCCGGCTTCGCGGCAGCCTGGGTGATCCCGTCGATCATCGGTCCCGCGATCGCCGGGTTCCTCGCCGAGCAGCTCGACTGGCGGTGGGTGTTCCTCGGCGTGATCGGGCTCGTGCTGCCGGCAGGCGCGATGATGCTCGTGCCGCTCCTGCGCGTGCGCGAGCTCGTCGCAGGCGACCCGAGTGTGCCGTGGAGTCGCAGCCGACTCGCCTGGTCGGTGCTCGCGGCGACGGCGGCGCTCGGGGTGAGCCTCTCGACCGAGCTCGCCGACCCGTGGCGCTGGATCGTCGCCCTCGGCTCGATCGCGCTGACGGTCGTCGCGGTGCGGCCGCTGTTCCCCGTGGGCACGCTGCGCGCCGCCCGCGGCATGCCGGCGACCGTGCTGATGCGCACGGTCGTGGCCGGCGCGTTCTTCGGCACCGAGATCTACCTGCCGTACCTGCTCATCGACCGATACGAGTTCTCGCCGGGCCTCGCGGGCGCGGTGCTCACGGGCGCGGGGTTGTCGTGGGCCACGGCGTCGTGGCTGCAGGGGCGGCTCGGCGACCGGGTGTCCAATGTCGACGCGGTGCGCATCGGCACCGGCGTCCTGGCCGCGGCGCTCGTCGTCGTGCTGCTCGTCGCCATGCTCGGGCTCTCGCCGATCATCGCGTTCGTCGCGTGGACGGCGGCGGGTGCGGGCATGGGGTTCATGTACCCGCGCTTCTCGGTGTCGGTCCTCGAACTCTCGCCGAAGGCGGCGCAGGGCTTCAACAGCGCCGCGCTCACCATCGGCGAGTCGCTCGGTGCCGCGGTGGCGCTCGCGGTGACGGCGCTCGTCGCGAGCGCGGTGGTCGGCGGGGCCTTCACGGCGGAGTTCGTGGTGACGGTCGCCATCGCCGTGGTCGGGGTGGCGCTCGCCTCGCGGGTCCGCCCCGCAGCCGCGTAGGGCCGAGTTCATGTGACCGTCACATTGTGACGGTCACATTCCGCGCGGGGATGTGCATAATGGTCTCGCCGGCATGTGTGACCGTGAACATGCCGAGATCGATCCCGAGGTCACCGTGCCAGAGCCGCCGCAGGAGCCGACTCGCGTCCGCGCCCCCAGCATCCGGGATGTCGCGCGCCTGGCCGGCGTCTCGCACCAGACCGTCTCGCGGGTGCTGAACCAGCATCCGAGCATCCGGCCCGAGACCAAGCAGCGCGTCCTCGACGTGATGGCCGAGCTGCAGTACAAGCCCAACCGCGCCGCCCGGGCCCTCGTCACGAGCCGGTCCCGCACGATCGGGATCCTGTCGGCCTCGAGCACCCACTACGGCCCGGCGTCGAGCATCGCCGCCATCGAGGCGGCCGCGCGCGAGTCCGGGTACTGGGTGAGCACGGCGAACATCGAGTCGTCCGACGCGGGCTCGATCGCCGACGGGCTCGCGCACCTGCGGGCGCAGGGCATCGAGGGGCTCGTGGTGATCGCGCCGCAGGTGCGCGTGTTCGACACGCTCGCCGAGCTGTCGATCGACGTGCCCTACGTGACGCTCCAGTCCACGGGGCGCGACCCCGAGCACACCCTGTCCGTCGACCAGATCGCGGGCGCCCGCAAGGCCACGCGGCACCTGATCGACCGCGGCCACCGGATGATCTACCACCTCGCGGGCCCGCAGGACTGGATCGAGGCCGAGGCCCGGATGCGCGGGTTCCTCGACGAGATGGGCGCGAACGACGTGCCGACGACGGCGCCGATCCTCGGCGACTGGACGGCCGAGTTCGGCTTCCACGCGGGGCGCGAGCTGCTGACCGTGCGCGACTTCACCGCGATCTTCGCGTCGAACGACCAGATGGCCCTCGGCGTCATGCACGCCGTCCGCGACGCGGGCCTCGAGATCCCGCGCGACGTGTCCGTCGTCGGCTTCGACGACATCCCGGAGGCGGCGCACTTCTGGCCGCCGCTCACGACGGTGCGCCAGGACTTCCCCGAGGTCGGCCGGCGGTGCGTGGCGCTCCTCCTCGGCGACCTCGACTCGAGCGCGCCGGAGTACCGCGGCACGATCGAGCCCGAGCTCATCGTGCGCGACTCGGTGGGCGCTCCCGCGTTCTGAGCGTCCGAACGGCGTTACCGTTCCGTGACCATCGGTCGGTTGACACGATGCGCGATCGTGTGGCTAACATGTGACGCGCCATGTGAACGGTCACATCAGCCGTCGCACGGTTCGAGTCCACCGCCGCCCGGCGACCGCACCACCGACGAGGGAGTCCCGCGTGACCAGCTTCGGCCCGCAGATCGAGGTCGCGATCGCGCGTGTGCGGGCCGAGGTCGCCCGACTGCACGGCGAGCTGACCCGCTACGGCCTGGTCGTGTGGACCGGCGGCAACGTATCGGGCCGCGTGCCCGGCGCCGACCTGTTCGTGATCAAGCCCTCGGGCGTGGCGTACGACGACCTCGCGCCGGAGAACATGATCCTCTGCGACCTGGACGGCGCCGTGATCCCCGGCACCCCCGGCAGCGACCGCAGCCCGTCCAGCGACACCGCCGCGCACGCCTACGTGTACCGCAACATGCCCGACGTCGGCGGTGTCGTGCACACCCACTCCACCTACGCGACCGCCTGGGCGGCGCGCGGCGAGGAGATCCCCTGCGTGATCACGGCCATGGCCGACGAGTTCGGCGGGCCCATCCCGATCGGCCCGTTCGCGATCATCGGCGACGACTCGATCGGCCGCGGCATCGTCGACACGCTCTCCGGGCACCGCTCCCGCGCGGTGCTGATGCAGAACCACGGCCCCTTCACCATCGGCGCGAGCGCGAAGGACGCGGTCAAGGCCGCCGTCATGGTCGAGGACGTCGCCCGCACCGTGCACCTGGCCCGCGAGGCCGGCGAACTCATCCCGATCCCGCAGGACGCCATCGACCGGTTGTACGACCGGTACCAGAACGTGTACGGCCAGTCATCCGACACCCGCCGTACCGCCCCCAACTGAACAGAGCGTGCGGCACCCGTGGTCCCGAACGGATGCCGCAGGGAAGCCGGTCGTCATGGACGAGGCCGGATTCCGAAACCGTCACCAAGACGACGACGTCCATGACCACACAGTGAAAGGACACACCGTGAACAGCACGAAGAAGGTGCTCCTCGCCACGATGGCGGCCGGTTCGATGCTCGCGCTCGCCGCGTGCTCGGGCGGCGCCGGCGGCGGCGGAGGCGAAGGCGGCGGCGACGGCGGCCTCATCGGCGTCGCGATGCCCACCAAGAGCTCCGAGCGCTGGATCCAGGACGGCGACTCCGTCAAGGAGCAGCTCGAGGAGCAGGGCTTCCGCGTCGACCTCCAGTACGCCGAGGACGACATCCCCACCCAGGTCTCGCAGGTCGAGAACATGATCACCAAGGGCGCTGAGGCCCTGATCATCGCGGCCATCGACGGCACCACGCTCTCCGAGGTGCTGCAGACCGCGGCCGACGCCGAGATCCCCGTCATCTCGTACGACCGCCTCATCCGCGACTCCGAGAACGTCGACTACTACGCCTCGTTCGACAACTTCGTCGTCGGCCAGCAGCAGGCGTGGTCGGTGCTGAACGGCCTCGGCCTCACCGAGCTCGACGGCACCCCGATCGAGGGCGCGCCCGAGGGTCCGTTCAACATCGAGCTGTTCGCCGGCTCGCTCGACGACAACAACGCGTTCTTCTTCTTCGACGGCGCGATGAACGAGCTCCAGCCGCTGATCGACGACGGCACGCTCGTCGTGAAGTCGGGCCAGACCGACATCGAGCAGGTCGCCACGCTCCGCTGGGACGGCGAGACCGCCCAGAGCCGCATGGAGGACATCCTCACGGCGAACTACTCCGACGGCTCGCAGGTCGACGCGGTGCTCTCGCCGTACGACGGCATCTCGCGCGGCATCATCTCGGCGCTCGAGGGCGCCGGCTACTCGACGGGCGAGGAGTGGCCGATCATCTCCGGCCAGGACGCCGAGCTCGACTCGGTCAAGGCGATCAACGCCGGCGAGCAGTACGCGACCATCTTCAAGGACACGCGCGAGCTCGCGACCGTGGCCGTGGACATGGCGACCGCGCTGCTCGAGGGCGAGGAGCCCGAGGTCAACAACACCGAGGACTACGACAACGGCGTGAAGGTCGTGCCGTCGTACCTCCTCGACCCGGTGATCGTCGTCAAGGACAACATCACCGAGGTCCTGGTCGACTCGGGCTACTGGACCGAAGAGGAAATCAACGGCTGATTCGCCGCTGAGCCGAACCGCATGACCGGACACCGCGTGTCGGGACCTGAGGCGGGAGTACCCTCGCCTCAGGTCCCGGCCGCGGCATCCGTCGCACCGGACGGTGCACCGGCAATGGAGCAGGAGCAAGGATGACCAACCACATTCTCGAGATGCGCGGCATCACGAAGACGTTCCCGGGCGTGAAGGCCCTCGCGAACGTCAATCTCGCGGTCGAGCGCGGCCAGGTGCACGCCATCTGCGGCGAGAACGGCGCCGGCAAGTCGACGCTGATGAAGGTGCTCTCTGGGGTGTACCCGCACGGCACCTACGAGGGCGAGATCGTCTTCGAGGGCGAGACGGTCGAGTTCAAGGACCTCACCGACTCCGAGGCCAAGGGCATCGTGATCATCCACCAGGAGCTCGCGCTCAGCCCCTACCTGTCGATCGCCGAGAACATCTTCCTCAACAACGAGCAGAAGGGCGCCGGCGGCCTCATCGACTGGAACAAGACCAACTTCGAGGCGTCGAAGCTGCTCGCCCGGGTGGGCCTGAAGGAGAACCCGACCACGAAGATCCGCGAGATCGGCGTCGGCAAGCAGCAGCTCGTCGAGATCGCGAAGGCGCTGTCCAAGCGCGTGAAGCTGCTCATCCTCGACGAGCCGACGGCCGCCCTGAACGACGAGGACTCCGACCACCTGCTCGACCTGATCCTGCACCTCAAGGGGCAGGGCATCACGTCGATCATCATCAGCCACAAGCTGAACGAGATCAAGAAGGTCGCCGACACCGTCACCGTCATCCGCGACGGCAAGACGATCGAGACGATCGCCAAGCAGGATGTCACCGAGGACCGCATCATCAAGGACATGGTGGGTCGCGACCTCGAGCACCGCTACCCCGACCACACGCCGCACATCGGGGAGGAGCTGCTGCGCGTCGAGGACTGGACCGCGCACCACCCGCAGGACACCTCGCGCGTCATGGTCGACAATGTCAACCTGAACGTGCGCGCCGGCGAGATCGTGGGCATCGCCGGGCTCATGGGCGCCGGCCGCACCGAGTTCGCGATGAGCCTGTTCGGCCACTCCTACGGCTCGAAGATCTCCGGCAAGGTGTTCCTGCGCGGCAAGGAGATCAAGACCCGCACGGTGGCCGAGGCGATCGAGAACGGCATCGCGTACGCGACCGAGGACCGCAAGACCTACGGCCTGAACCTCATCGAGGACATCAAGCGGAACATCTCGATGGCGTCGCTGCGCAAGCTCGAGAAGTACGGCCTCGTGCACGACAACGAGGAGTACGCGGTCGCCAACGAGTACCGCAAGTCGATGAACATCAAGGCGCCGAATGTCCTGGTGAAGACCGGCAAGCTCTCCGGCGGCAACCAGCAGAAGGTCGTGCTGTCGAAGTGGATCTACTCCGACCCCGACGTGCTCATCCTCGACGAGCCCACGCGCGGCATCGACGTCGGCGCGAAGTACGAGATCTACACGATCATCAACAAGCTCGCCGCGGCCGGCAAGGGCATCATCGTCATCTCCTCGGAGCTGCCCGAGCTCCTCGGCATCTGCGACCGCCTGTACGCGCTCTCCGAGGGGCGCATCACGGGCGAACTCCCCGTCGACGAGGCCACGCCCGAGTCGATGCTCAAGCTCATGACCATGGAAAAGCCCCGCTAGCCCGACGCTCGCGGATCGAAACCAGGAGACACCATGTCGAATCCCAACCCGACTCCGACGCAGGAGTCGCAGGCCGTCGGGGCACAGGTCAACCCCGTCGAGAACAAGTTCACCGACCGACTCAGCCACGTGCTCGCCGACCTCGGCAAGAACGGCATCTTCATCGCCCTGATCGCGGTGGTCGTGCTGTTCGCCGTGCTCACCGACGGCATCCTGCTGCGCCCGCAGAACATCTCGAACCTCGTCGTGCAGAACGGGTACATCCTCGTGCTCGCGATCGGCATGGTGATGGTGATCATCGCCGGCCACATCGACCTGTCGGTCGGTTCGGTCGCCGCGTTCATCGGCGCCGTGTCAGGTGTGTTCGCGGTGCAATGGGGCCTGCCGTGGTGGCTGGCGATCATCCTGTCGCTCGGCATCGGCGCCCTCGTCGGCGTCTGGCAGGGCTTCTGGATCGCGTACGTCGGCATCCCGGCGTTCATCGTGACGTTGGCGGGCATGCTCATCTTCCGCGGCCTCGCGCTCGTGGTCCTCGGCAACGCCAACATCGGCTCGTTCCCGGCCGAGTACCGCGCGCTCGGCAACGGCTTCGTGACCGACGTGTTCGGCGAGTTCGAGATCGACCCGCTGACGCTCGGCATCGGCATCCTCGCCATCGTGATCCTCGTCGTGCAGCAGGTGCGCACCCGTCGCGGCCGCCAGAAGTACGGCCAGGACGTCGAGCCCATCGCGTGGTTCATCACGAAGCTCGTGCTCATCGGCGCGGCGATCCTGTTCTTCGCCTACTCGCTGGCCTCGTACAAGGGCATCCCGATCACGCTCATCGTGCTCGGCTTCCTCGTGCTGGTCTACAGCGTGATCATGAACCGCACGGTGTTCGGCCGGCACATCTACGCGATCGGCGGCAACCGCCACGCGGCCGAGCTCTCGGGCATCAAGACCCGCCGGGTCGACTTCCTCCTGTTCGTGAACATGGGTCTGCTGGCGGCGCTCGCCGGCCTCATCTTCACCGCGCGCCTGAACCTCGCCGGTCCGAAGGCCGGTGACGGCTTCGAGCTCGAGGCGATCTCGGCGGCGTTCATCGGCGGCGCGGCCGTCCAGGGCGGCGTCGGCACGATCGGCGGCGCGATCATCGGTGGTCTCATCATCGGTGTGCTGAACAACGGCATGTCGATCATGGGCATCGGCATCGAGTGGCAGCAGGCCGTGAAGGGCCTGGTGCTGCTGCTCGCGGTCGCGTTCGACGTCTACAACAAGCGGCGGTCGGGCGGGCGCTAGCCCGACGACGCGCGATTCGAGGGGCGGATGCTGCGGCATCCGCCCCTCGTCGTTCGCCCGATGCGCGGCCGGCGGGCTTGGAAGAACTGCGTCGTTAGCGCTAACATTGGGTTTGTTAGCGCTAACGACGACGTAGTGGAGACGCCCGACGATGAGCGAGACCAAGACCACGGATGCCACGGCGATCCTCGAGGGGCGCACCTCGCTCGGGATCGAGTTCGGCTCGACGCGCATCAAGGCGTGCCTCGTCCGCAGCGACGATCCGAACGTCGTGCTCGCCGTGGGCGGTCACGAGTGGGAGAACCGCTTCGAGGATCGCGTCTGGACCTATGCGCTCGACGACGTGTGGTCCGGCGTCCAGGCGGCCTACGCCGAGCTGGCGGCCGACGTCGAACGCCGCCACGGCGCCCGGCTCGAGGCGATCGGCGCCATCGGCGTCTCGGCGATGATGCACGGCTACCTCGCATTCGACGCCGAAGGTGAGCTGCTCGTGCCGTTCCGCACCTGGCGGAACACGTCGACCGGGCCGGCTGCGGCCGAGCTCAGCGAGCGGTTCGGGTTCAACATCCCGCTGCGCTGGTCGATCGCCCACCTGTACCAGGCGGTGCTCGACGACGAAGCGCATGTGGGCGACATCCGCTCGTTCACGACCCTCGCCGGATACGTGCACCGCCGGCTGACGGGGCGCGACGTGCTCGGCGTGGGCGACGCCTCGGGCATGTTCCCGATCGACTCGGCGACGGGCGACTACGACGCGCGGCTCATCGGCGTGTTCGACGAGCTGGTCGCGTCGCGCGCGCCCGGGGTCCGGATCGCCGACCTGCTCCCCGAGGTGCTGCCGGCCGGGCGCGAAGCGGGGCGGCTCACCGCGGAGGGCGCCGAACTCCTCGATCCGTCCGGCGTGCTGCAGCCCGGGTCGCCGCTGTGCCCGCCCGAGGGCGACGCCGGCACGGGCATGGTGGCGACGAACGCCGTGCTCCCGCGCACCGGCAACGTGAGCGCGGGCACGAGCATCTTCGCGATGGTCGTGCTCGAGCGCCCGCTCGCGAGCGCCCACCACGAACTCGACCTCGTGACGACGCCCGCGGGCGACCCGGTCGCGATGGTGCACTGCAACAACGGCGCGAGCGAACTCGCCGCATGGGCGGGCGTGTTCGGCCGGTTCGCCGAGGCGACCGGCGCGCGGCTGTCGTCGGACGCCGTGTTCGAGGGGCTGTTCCGCGAAGCGCTCGAGGGCGAAGCGGATGCCGGCGGCCTGATCGCCTACAACCACCTCGCGGGCGAGCCCATCGCGGGCCTCGTCGAGGGGCGGCCGATGGTGCTCCGCACGCCCGACAGCCGACTCACGCTCGCCAACCTCATGCGCGCCCAGATCTACGGCGTGTACGGCACGCTCGCGCTCGGCATGCGCGTGCTCGCCGACGAAGGCGTCGAGCTCGACCGCATGTACGCGCACGGCGGCATCTTCCGCACCGCCGGGGTGGCGCAGCGGTTCCTCGCGGGTGCGCTCGAGGCGCCGGTCGCGGTCGGCGCGACCGCCTCCGAAGGCGGCGCGTGGGGGATGGCGGTGCTCGCGTCGTACCTGTCCGCGCCCGAGGGCGTCGACCTCGGCACCTACCTCGAGCAGCACGTCTTCGGCGACGCCGCGTTCGAGACCGTCCGGCCCGACCCGGCGGACGTCGCCGGCTTCACCGCCTACCTCGACCGCTACCGCGCCGGCCTGGCCGCGGAGGCGGCCGCCGTGGACGCGCTCTGACGCGTCATCCGCTTCACGAACCACGTACCAAGGAGACCCACGCATGACCCGCACCCCCCTCACCACCTCGCTCGACGGCGTCGAGATCTGGTTCCTCACCGGCAGCCAGCACCTCTACGGCCCCGAGACCCTGCAGCAGGTCGCCGAGCAGTCGCGGCAGGTCGCCGAGACGCTCGACGCGGCATCCGCCGTGCCCGTGAAGATCGTGTGGAAGCCCGTGCTCACCGACTCCGACGCGATCCGCCGCATCATGCTCGAGGCGAACGCCGACGACCGCGTCATCGGGCTCGTCGCGTGGATGCACACGTTCAGCCCCGCGAAGATGTGGATCGCCGGGCTCGACGCGCTGCAGAAGCCGCTCGCGCACCTGCACACGCAGGCGAACGTCGAGCTGCCGTGGGGCGAGATCGACTTCGACTTCATGAACCTCAACCAGGCCGCGCACGGCGACCGCGAGTTCGGGTACATCCAGACGCGCCTGGGCGTTCCGCGCAAGACGATCGTGGGCCACGCCTCCGACCCGCGCGTGCAGGGCGAGCTCGGCACGTGGCAGCGTGCGGCGGCCGGCCTCGCGGCATCCCGCTCGATGAAGCTCGCCCGGTTCGGCGACAACATGCGCTACGTCGCCGTCACCGAGGGCGACAAGACCGAGGCCGAGCTGCGGCTCGGCGTGCAGGTCAACACGTGGGGCGTCAACGAGCTCGCCGACGCGGTCGCCGCGGCATCCGACGCCGACGTCGACGCGCTCGTCGCCGAGTACGAGGAGCTCTACGAGGTCGTGCCCGAGCTGCGAGCCGGCGGGGAACGGCACCAGTCGCTGCGGGACGGCGCCGCGATCGAGCTCGGGCTGCGCTCGTTCCTGGAGGGGGGCGGCTTCGGGGCGTTCACCACGTCGTTCGAGGACCTCGGCGCGCTGAAGCAGCTGCCAGGCCTCGCCGTGCAGCGGCTCATGGCCGAGGGGTACGGCTTCGGCGCCGAGGGCGACTGGAAGACCGCCGTGCTCGTGCGCATCGCGAACGTCATGGGCGCGGGGCTCCCCGGCGGCGCATCGCTCATGGAGGACTACACGTACGACCTCACGCCGGGCGACGAGCTGATCCTCGGCGCGCACATGCTCGAGGTGTCGCCCTCGCTGACCACGTCGAAGCCCTCGCTCGAGATCCACCCGCTGGGCATCGGCGGCAAGGAGGACCCGGTGCGCCTGGTCTTCACCGCCGACCCGGGGCCCGCCGTGGTCGTGGCGATGAGCGACCTGCGCGACCGGTTCCGCCTCACGGCCAACGTGGTCGAGAACGTCGAGCTGCGGCATCCGCTGCCCAAGCTGCCCGTCGGCCGCGCCGTGTGGAAGCCCGCCCCCGACTTCGCCACCTCGGCCGCCGCGTGGCTCGCCGCGGGCGCCGCGCACCACACCGTCATGTCGACCGCGGTCGGCGTCGAGGTGTTCCGCGACTTCGCCGAGATGGCGAAGCTCGAGCTGCTCGTCATCGACGAGTCGACCGAACTGCGCGAGTTCCAGCGCGAAGTACGGTGGAACCAGGCCTACTACCGACTCGCGCAGGGGCTCTGAAGGAGGATTCCGTGAGCGGCGACCCGGCGGTGACGGATGCCACCGGCGTGCCGACGATGTTCGACGTCGCCCGGCGTGCGGGCGTGTCGCACCAGACCGTGTCGCGCGTGCTCAACGACCTGCCGGGCGTCGCCGCGGCGACCCGCGAGCGCGTGCGCGCCGCCATGGCGGAGCTCAACTACGCGCCGTCGCCGACCGCGCGCGCCATGGCGGGCCGCCGGTCCGGGTCGATCGGGCTGATCCAGGCGGGGCGGCCCGACTACGGCCCGTCGAGCGCCGCGTTGGGCTTCAACGAGGCGGCACGCGCCGCGGGCTACGCCGTGAGCCAGGCGAGCATGCGCACACTCGACGCCGACGCGCTGACGCAGGCCGTGCACCGTCTGGTGCTCCAGCGCGTCGAGGCGATCGTGCTCATCTCCGGCGAACGCGAGGGCGTCGAGGTGCTCGGCGGCATCGACGCGGGCGTGCCGCTCGTGGTCGTGGCGTCCGAGGCGGCGCCGGGCCTGCACCGCGTCTCGTTCGACCAGTTCGCCGGGGCGCGACTCGCGACCGAACACCTCGTCTCGCTCGGGCACCGGCGCATCGTCCACGTGTCGGGGCCGGCCGATTCGATGGATGCCGCCGAGCGGCGTCGCGGGTTCGCCGCCGCGCTCGCCGAGCACGGCCTCGAGCAGCGCGAGCCGATCGTGGGGGACTGGCTCCCGGCATCCGGGTACGCCGCAGGCCGACGCATCATCGACGACGGATGGGCCGGCGCCGCGTTCATCGGCAACGACCACATGGCGCTCGGCGTGCTGCGGGCGTGCGCCGAGGCGGGTGTGCCGGTGCCGGGCGCGCTGAGCGTGGTCGGCTTCGACGACATCCCGGAGGCCGCGTACTTCACGCCCCCGCTCACGACGATGCGACAGGACTTCGACTCGCTCGGTCGCGACGTGATGGCGACCGTGGTCGAGGTGCTGCGCGACGAGGCCTCGGCGACGGACCGCACGTCGCGTGTGCCGGACCTCGTGGTGCGGGGGAGCGCGGCGGCGCTGCGCGCGCGGTCTGCCTGAGCTTCCGCCCGCCGCTCACCCGGCCGAGTAGTCGGGCAGCTGCTGGAGCGTCCAGCGGTTGCCGTCCGGGTCGCGGAGCGTGACGAAACGTCCCCACGGCTGCTCGTCGACGCCCTCGGCCTCGACGCCCTTCGCGCGGAGCTCGGCGAGCACGGCGTCGGCATCCGGGATCACGACCTGGATCACGTCGAGCGATCCGGGTGCGAGCGTGCCGCCGAGCCCTTCGCCGATCGCGATCGAGCAGGCCGATCCGGGCGGGGTCAGCTGCACGAAGCGCAGCTCCTCGGTGACGCGCTGGTCGAAGTCGGCGTTGAAGCCGAGCTTCTCGACGTAGAACTCCTTCGCGCGGTCGACGTCGGTGACGGGCACGAAGATGAGCTCGATCTTCCAGTCCATGGTGGTCCTCCTGGTTCGGCCGGTGGTCGGGCTGCCGGCGGGCGGTGTCCTGCGGCCAGTCTGGCGCGGCATCCGGTCAGTTCCTGTCCGCATTCGCAGAGCGGATGCTACGGAACGGATCGGGCCCGCCCCCGCCACGGGTGGGAGGATGGAGCGCATGACCACGCTGAACATCACCGGGGATGCCGCCGCCGACCAGCTGCTGAGCGAGGACGCGTTCGCCCTCCTCGTCGGGATGCTGCTCGACCAGCAGGTCGCGATGGAGACCGCCTTCGCGGGGCCCGCGAAGATCCGGGAGCGGGTGGGCTCGATCAAGCCCGAGACGATCGCGGCCGTCGACCCCGACCACCTCGTCGACGTGTTCAAGCAGCCGCCGGCCGTGCACCGCTACCCGGGGTCGATGGCCGGTCGCGTGCAGGCGCTCGCCAACGCGGTCCGCGACGACTGGGGCAGCGACGCCGAGGCGATCTGGACGCAGGGCGACCCCGACGGCCCCGAGGTGCTGCGCCGACTGAAGGCGCTGCCGGGCTTCGGCGAGCAGAAGGCGAAGATCTTCCTGGCCCTGCTCGGCAAGCAGTGCGGGCTCCAGGCGAGCGGATGGCGCGAGGCCGCCGGCCATTACGGCGAGGAGGGTTCGTTCGCGTCGGTCGCCGACATCCGCGACCCGGAGTCGCTGCAGAAGGTGCGCGCGACGAAGCAGGCCGCGAAGGCCGCGGCGAAGGCCGCCAAGGCGTAGCGCCCGCCGCCGCCCGACGGCGCCGCCCGCCGGCGCCGCCGCCGGCCCTCCGCCGAGTGCGCGGCTGCGCGACGAGTGCGCGGGCAGGGCGGCGCGCGCTCGTCGCGGAACCGCGCGCTCGCGGCATCCGTGTGGCGCCGCGCGCAACCGCGCGCTCGCGGCATCCGTGCGGTGCGGGCCGCCGTCAGCGCGGGACGTGCGCGTCGAGGAAGTCCGCGATCGTGGCGGCCATGTCCTCGGGCTGCCAGGAGTGCTGCACGGCGCGGATCGACCGGCGCTCCGCGTTCGGCAGCGCCGCGGCGAGCGCCTCGGCGGCGGGGGTCATCTCGTCGAGGGTCTCCTCGCCGACGAGCACCAGTGTCGGCGCCTCGATCGCTCCGAACAGCTCGGCGTGCGGCGCGGACTGCGTCCAGGCGAGGGACTCGGCATCCGCTTCGAGGCTGGGACCGATGCGCACCATGAGCGGCCACGACGGGCTGGTCTTGGCCTGCTCGAGCCACTCGGTGGGCATGTCCTTCATGAAGTACTCGACGACGGCGTCGGGGTCGTCGCCCGCGACGCGCTCACGGATGCCGGCGAGGAACTCGGCCCCGTCGGGCCCCTGCTCGGCGCCCATCGGCACCTCGAACACGACCATCGCGGTGACGGGCAGGCCGGATGCCGCGGCCGCGAGCGCGATCGCCCCGCCGGATGAGTTGCCGAAGAGGGCGACGCCCTCGCCGAGGTCGTGGGTGCGGTCCAGCTCGGAGACGATGGCGCGGAGGTCGGCGAGGTTGTGGTGCAGGTCCATGGCGGCGTCGTGCGCGCTCTCGCCGCGGCCGCGCCGGTCGTAGTTGATGACCGTGTACCCGCGTTCGGCGAGCAGCGTCGCCATCCGCTTGGTCGCCGGGTCGAACGCGCGGAACTGGAACGCGCCGCCGACGAGGACGACCGGGGGACCGCTGCCCTCTCGGTCGTAGGCGATCGCGGCGCCGTCGTGCGAGATGGCGGTGTGGCCGTGGGACATGGGGCCTCCTTCGCAGGCTCGGGTCTGCGGGAATCGGGCTCGTCGTCAGGCTAGCCGCGGTCGCCGCTGCGCGATAGGGGTCGCACGGACTGCCCGACGGTCGAGGAGCGCGACACCTCAGCCGACCTTGGTCAGCGCGGTGATCGACATCGTCGACGACTGGCCGTTCTGGCAGGTCTGGTAGAGCAGGTCGTAGCCGCGCGGAAGGTCGTTGCTCGTCGCGGTGTTCTGGTTCAGCATCTTCACGACGCCCTCGACCCGGTAGAGGCCCTCGTGCAGGCCCTTCAAGCGGATGACGGTGCCGGGCTCGTCGGGGAAGTCCTTGCCGCCGCACGACCAGTGCTCGGCGATGGTCGGCACGTCGTCGTAGCGCGCAGTGAGGTCGACGGAGCCCTTGCACGCGTCGAGTTCGGGGTACCAGCCCGCCGCCCACACGTGGTTGACGTAGCGTTCGCGTTCGATGCGCGCCTGCTCCTGGTGCCACGCGGCGACGGCGGCCGCGAGGGCGTCGACGGGTTCGCCGAGTGCGGCGACGGCCTCTTCCAGCCGGGCGAGGTCGTCGAACTCGATGGCCTCGAGCGCGTCGGCCGCGTCGCGCTGCGGCGCGCCGAAGGTGAGGAGCGAGTCGTCGACGCCGTTCGCCTGGTCGAGCAGCGACTCGGCCGACTCGATCTCGGCGCGCGCGGCGACGTCGCGCGACTGCGTCTCGTCGAGCGCGGCCGCGAGGGTCTCACGCGTCGACTGGTCGGTCAGCATCGCGCTCAGCTCGAGGCGTTCGGTCGCGGCCTCCTGCTCGGCGTGCAGGGCGTCGTAGCGGTCGCGCGCGTCGGCGACGGTGGCGGCGGCCGAGGTCGCGGCGGCGTCGAGGCGAGTGGATGCCGCGGCCGTGGCGGCCTGCGCCCCGATGCCGAGTCCGCCGACGAGCACGACGACGGCCGCGCCGGCGGTGAGCAGGCGGGCGCGGCGGGTCCGAGGCGGTGTGAGGGGCATCCCCTCCAGTCTCACCTGTCGGTCGCGGGAACGGTAGGGCGGGGCCGACCCGTGAACTGGGGGAGGTCGCGCGGGTCGGCGGCGCGACGCGCCGTGGCATCCGTCGCCGGAATGTCGGTGGGTGGTGGAAGCATGGCTCACACAACACCACATGTTGGGGTCGTCGGGGCGAGGGGGCCCAGATGTCGGGGCCGCACGACACGCCGACGACACGCCCGACATCCCTCCACAGGTCGAATCCGCTCGAACGAGCAGGGCTGTGGAGAACGTGTCGGGCAACCGCGGAAATCCGCCGGTCAGGGGCACGGCGAGCTGTGCACAGGCTGGGGAGAACGCGGTGGAAAACTACACGAATGTAACTACTGCATCTTGTGGTCGTGCATTTACTCAGGCACTAGATGTAGTATCGAAGACACCAAAGCACCACCGGGGGAAACGGCTCGTCGGAGCCAGAGAAGAGGGGTCACAGAGATGACGGTCACGGTCTACACCAAGCCTTCCTGCGTCCAGTGCAATGCCACGTACCGCGCCCTCGACAGCAAGGGCATCGAGTACGAGGTGCTCGACCTCTCGCAGGACGAGACCGCACTCGCCGCGGTCAAGGAGCTCGGCTACCTGCAGGCCCCGGTCGTCATCACCGACGAGGACCACTGGTCGGGCTTCCGCCCCGACAAGATCGACGAGCTGGCGAGCCGGCTCGCGTAACGCTCCCCTGGGTCTCGGTACGCCTGGTCTCGATACGCGCGCTTCGCGTGCTACTCGACCAACGGACTCGACCACCGGTCTGCACAGGGGGTGTGTGACATGACGAACCTGATCTACTTCTCGAGCGTCTCGGGCAACACCGCCCGATTCATCGAGAAGCTCGGGCGGCCGGCGGCGCGCATCCCGCTCCACGCGAGCGATGCGCCGCTCGTCGCCGACGAGCCCTTCGTGCTCGTCGTGCCGACCTACGGCGGAGGCGACGGCAAGGGCGCCGTGCCGAAGCAGGTCATCAGGTTCCTGAACGACCCGCGCAATCGCGCGCTCATCCGCGGCGTCATCGCCGCCGGAAACACCAACTTCGGTGCGGCCTACGGCCTCGCCGGCGACATCATCGCCGCGAAGTGCCACGTGCCCCACCTGTATCGCTTCGAAGTATTCGGAACACCCGACGACGTTCGCGCCGTCGACGAGGGATTGGACGCATTTTGGTCAACGCAGCAGCATCCGGCAACGACAGTGGCGTGAGCGTCATCGACGCACCGCGGATCAGCAACGCGGGGATGGACTACCACGCCCTGAACGCGATGCTGAACCTGTACGGCCCCGACGGGAAGATCCAGTTCGAGAAGGACCGGGAGGCGGCGCGGGAGTACTTCCTCCAGCACGTCAACCAGAACACGGTCTTCTTCCACTCCCTCAAGGAGCGCCTCGACTACCTCGTCGAGAAGGAGTACTACGAGCCCGAGGTGCTCGAGATGTACTCGTTCGAGTTCATCCAGAAGCTCAACGACCTGGCGTACTCGAAGAAGTTCCGCTTCGAGACCTTCCTCGGCGCGTTCAAGTACTACACGAGCTACACGCTGAAGACGTTCGACGGCAAGCGGTACCTCGAGCGCTTCGAGGACCGCGTCGTGATGACGGCGCTCGGCCTCGCGCAGGGTGACGAGCAGCTCGCGATCGAGCTCGTCGAGGAGATCATCTCGGGCCGGTTCCAGCCGGCGACGCCGACGTTCCTCAACACGGGCAAGGCGCAGCGCGGCGAGCTCGTCTCGTGCTTCCTGCTCCGCATCGAAGACAACATGGAGTCGATCGCGCGCGGCATCAACTCGTCGCTGCAGCTGTCGAAGCGCGGCGGCGGCGTGGCGCTGCTGCTGTCGAACATCCGCGAGGCGGGCGCCCCGATCAAGCAGATCGAGAACCAGTCCAGCGGCATCATCCCCGTCATGAAGCTGCTGGAGGACTCCTTCAGCTACGCCAACCAGCTCGGCGCGCGCCAGGGCGCCGGCGCGGTGTACCTGTCGGCGCACCACCCCGACATCATGCGGTTCCTCGACACCAAGCGCGAGAACGCCGACGAGAAGATCCGAATCAAGACGCTGTCGCTCGGCGTCGTGATCCCCGACATCACGTTCGAGCTCGCGAAGAACAACGAGGACATGTACCTGTTCTCGCCCTACGACGTCGAGCGCGTGTACGGCAAGCCGTTCGCCGACGTGCCGCTCAGCGAGAACTACCGCGCGATGGTCGACGACCCGCGCATCAAGAAGACGAAGATCAACGCGCGCGAGTTCTTCCAGACGATCGCCGAGATCCAGTTCGAGTCGGGCTACCCGTACATCGTGTTCGAGGACACGGTGAACAAGGCCAACCCGATCAAGGGCCGGATCAACATGTCGAACCTGTGCTCGGAGATCCTGCAGGTCAACACCCCGACGACGTACAACGAAGACCTCTCGTACGCGCAGATCGGCAAGGACATCTCCTGCAACCTGGGATCGATGAACATCGCCCTGGCGATGGACTCGCCGGACTTCGGCAAGACGGTCGAGACCGCCATCCGTGGCCTCACCGCGGTGTCGAACATGTCGCACATCTCGTCGGTGCGCTCGGTGGAGGACGGCAACGACAAGTCGCACGCCATCGGCCTCGGCCAGATGAACCTGCACGGCTACCTCGCCCGCGAGCGCATCTTCTACGGTTCGGAGGAGGGCATCGACTTCACGAACATCTACTTCTACACGGTGCTGTTCCACGCGCTGCGGGCGTCGAACCGGATCGCGATCGAGCGCGGCGAGACCTTCGAGGGCTTCCGTGACTCGAAGTACGCGTCGGGCGAGTTCTTCGACAAGTACACGGATGCCGCGTGGGTGCCCTCGACCCCGAAGGTGGCGCAGCTGTTCGCCGACGCCGGCGTGCACATCCCGACCCAGCACGACTGGCAGGAGCTGAAGGCCTCCATCCAGGAGCACGGCATCTACAACCAGAACCTGCAGGCGGTGCCGCCGACCGGCTCGATCTCGTACATCAACAACTCGACGTCGTCGATCCACCCGATCGCGGCGAAGATCGAGATCCGCAAGGAAGGCAAGCTCGGTCGCGTCTACTACCCGGCGCCGTTCATGACGAACGACAACCTCGAGTACTACGAGGACGCGTACGAGATCGGTTACGAGAAGGTCATCGACACGTACGCCGCGGCGACGCAGCACGTCGATCAGGGCCTGTCCCTCACGCTGTTCTTCAAGGACACCGCGACGACCCGCGACATCAACAAGGCCCAGATCTACGCGTGGAAGAAGGGCATCAAGACGATCTACTACATCCGGCTGCGCCAGCAGGCCCTCGAGGGCACGGAGCTGGATCTCTGCGTCAGCTGCACACTCTGATCCCATGATCGAGACGGTCGAGTGGACGCCCGAATTGGGCGTGGGCGCTCCGATTCTCGGAGTCGTCTACGGCTTTCGCGTGCGGAAGACCGGCGAGTATCGGTATGTCGGACAGACGACGAAGAAACTCGCGCGTCGAATCTCCGAACACCGCGGCGTAGCCCGCCGGGGTCGCAAGACCCCGTTCTATGACTGGCTTCGGAAGACCCCGGATACCGACTACGAGGTCGTCGTGCTCGAGCGAGTCGTGACGAATCGTGAGGATCTCGGCGAAGCTGAGGTCAGCTGGATCACGTTGTTCCGAGCGACCGGCGACCGCCTGCTGAATCTCTCCGAAGGCGGCTTAGGTCCGACCGGCGTGGTGTGGACGGAGGAGCAGCGGAAGGCCGCTGGCGACCGCGCACGTGGGCGCCCGACTGGAGTCCATCTCTACGGCCCTGATAATCCTCGCTGGGGTAGCCGCCATTCCGACGAACAGAAGGCCAAATGGTCGGCGATGCGGAAGGGCACTTATAGTGGCGCCGACAATCCCAACTTTGGAAAGTTCGGACCGGAGCATCCGTCCTATGGTCGCGTGTTCTCGGCCGAGACACTCCAGCGGCTGTCGGAGCAGAAGCGAGGCGAGAAGAATCCGAACTTCGGCAAGACGCTGAGCGCGGAGACCCGCGCCAAGATGTCCGCCGCCCAGAAGGGCCAGCCCAAGCCCTCGAGCGTGCGAAGCGCTCACACCCGCCACCACACGAACAAGGGCGTCTTCAAGGAGACGTGCCGACACTGCATCGACGATCGAACCAACGAAAGAGGCAGCAGCTCATGACGCTCACCGACCCGGTCAACGCGGCCACGAACGACCCCGCCCACGGCGGCAAGGTCAAGCTCGTCGACCATGTCAACGCGATCAACTGGAACCGCATCCAGGACGACAAGGACCTCGAGGTCTGGAACCGCCTGGTCGGCAACTTCTGGCTGCCCGAGAAGGTGCCGCTGTCGAACGACATCCAGTCGTGGAACACGCTGACGCCCGACGAGCAGCAGACCACGATGCGCGTGTTCACGGGTCTGACGCTGCTCGACACGATCCAGGGCACGGTCGGTGCGGTCTCGCTCATCCCCGATGCACTGACCCCGCACGAGGAGGCGGTGTACACGAACATCGCGTTCATGGAGTCGGTGCACGCGAAGAGCTACTCGTCGATCTTCTCGACGCTGTGCTCGACGAAGGACATCGACGACGCCTTCCGCTGGTCGGTCGAGAACGAGCACCTGCAGAAGAAGGCCGCGATCGTCATGGAGTACTACCGCGGCGACGAGCCCCTCAAGCGCAAGGTCGCGTCGACGCTGCTCGAGAGCTTCCTCTTCTACTCGGGCTTCTACCTGCCGATGCACTGGTCGTCGCGCGCGAAGCTCACCAACACGGCCGACCTGATCCGCCTCATCATCCGGGACGAAGCGGTGCACGGCTACTACATCGGCTACAAGTTCCAGCGCGGACTCGAGCTCGTCGACCAGGCCACGCGCGACGAGATCAAGGACTACACGTTCTCCCTGCTCTACGAGCTCTACGACAACGAGACGCAGTACACGCAGAGCCTCTACGACAGCCTCGGCCTCACCGAGGACGTCAAGAAGTTCCTCCACTACAACGCCAACAAGGCCCTCATGAACCTCGGCTACGAGCCGATGTTCCCGAAGTCGGTCACCGACGTGAACCCCGCGATCCTCGCGGCCCTCTCGCCGAACGCCGACGAGAACCACGACTTCTTCTCGGGGTCGGGCTCGTCGTACGTGATCGGCAAGGCCGTCGTCACGGAGGACGAGGACTGGGACTTCTGAAGCCTGTCTACCTTGGGCGGGTGTCGAGAGTCTCAGCGAGGACGAGGCGTCACAGCTTCTCGGTCGCGCTGCGCAGGCCGGCCAACGCGAACGCGATGTTGGGATCCGAGCCGCACACGCGCTCGCGAATCAGCCTGAAAAGTCGGACGGCCCCCGTGGATGGCTGTGCACCCCTGCAGTGAGCAGGGGCCGGGCTGGCGGTGCCTGCCTCCGCGTACACAATCACCATGCTGAGCTGCCGCTGGCACGTTAGGAGCGGCTAGTGAAACGGAGCCACCACGGGGGGCGACGAGACTGGAGCGATTGCGTACGTGCGCGCTCGTCGGATTGTCGATTGCTTCGGATCTCGTCCGAGGAGAACGCACGGGCCCAACGGATCCTGCCGCGGTCGATGACATAGTGCGACTGGCACGGCAACGCCCAGTTGCCAATCGACGGTCTGAGCGAGACCTCTCCGTCGAGCACGAGCATCCATTGTGAAGGCGAGAGCGGCGTTACGACCTCTCGCCCGCATCCACAAGCGCAGGAATGCGACGCAGTAGAGAAGCGCGCGGAGACGTAGAGGGTGCCCGGTTCGAGCTGGCGCGGGAACGAATCCACGAACTGGGCGGTCATCTGAGAGAGTTTCATGCTGCCGCCTCCTCGCCCAGGTCCTCGACAGTTTCTCGTTCTCGGTTGCGGATGTCGCCGGTGAAGACCTTGTAAATCGTCTCGCCCACTTGATCCGAGGATGCGTAGTAGCCCAAGTAGCGCTTCCAGCTGCCGACAGCAAGCATCGCGTTGAGGCAGTTGAGGTCCGCAACCTGGATATTCCGGTCGTACTCGTCGGCGCGGCCTCCTGCGACAGCCGTCGGAGTCTGACCTGCGTCTGGAAAGTGGTTCACGACAGCCAACAGCCCCGACAGGCGTCCACCTTCGTCCTGAATTCCCATACCAACTTCGATGGCCGGGATGCTGCGGTCGCGTAGCCAGGTCAAGATCTCAGGCTTCTCTCTGGCATCTGCGGCGGCCATGAACACGAACGTGCATGTGGCAAGTTGATCGACGTTCTCGGCCGTGATGAACACGGGGTGCGCCGTGATCCCGGTATGCATCCTCGAGTACTGGCGCGCGAAGTACTCAGCCTTGTTAGGTCGGAGCCGCAGGTCATCAAGGTCGGCCGCACCTGGTGCCCGGAACGCGTTGTGGTTGTCGAAGACATCGCCATCGAACAACTCGATAGCGTCCACCCAGGTCTTGGCCACCTGATCAAGGATGTAGCTTCCCGTGCCTCCGAGCCCGATGATTCCTACGCGATGCCCGCGGAACACGGCATTCAGGTCGGCCAGTCCAGCACGGGCTGTTCCAGTGTCGCGGTAGACGAACGGCAGGTCATCCGGGATCTCGATCCAGTCCGCTCCAGGTGTAGCCGTCACGGTCGGATCCAGCGCCCTCGCGGGGTGACTCAGCACCCGGACATAGGAGGTCACCTTGTCATACGTGTTCAAGAAGACTCCGCCATCCTTTGGCTTGCTGGAGATCATGAAGTTCGCGGTCAACTCCGGAGTGATCGCGTGCGGGCTCGCCGCCGGCCCGGGAAGTGGCTTGCCCTGCTCGTCGCACGGCTGTTCACCCACGAACCAGATGGTGTGGTTGCCAGTACCGTCCTGCACCGCATCGCCGCTAAACGTCACGGGGAGAGCGAGCCTCCCGTATGCCAGGTCTCCTGAAGGCGTGACATACGGGACGTGCTCGACGACTAGATGGTTGCCCTCGAAGGAGAGGCAGTAGTCCTCAGCGAGAAGCCTCCGGATGGAAGGATCAGCTGCGAACGGTGACGTAGACATCGAAGACCATGTCCTTCTTGACCTTGACCGACTCGCCGGGCTGTAGCGCCCCCGCGCTGTTGCCGTTGTGGCCGCGCGAGTACTCGACTCGAACGACGTCTCCTTCGTTGAGCGGTTCGCTAGGGTACGCCAGCGCGTAGACCTGCTCGTACGAGATCTCCTTCTCGACCCAATCGAACTCGCGGGTGTTGACGAAGATGGTCGCGGGCGACTTGCCGCGCCCCCCCCGCGTGGTCAGGCATCGTGATCATCGGATCCTCCGTCAGCGCTGTTGCAGCCGCACCAGACGCGCCGAAAGTGGTGCGGTGCTCGAAAAGTCGAGCAGTAGTAGGATAGCAGACATGATCGAGATGTCGAGCACTGCCCGAGAAGCGAGGCAACTATGAGTGACGAGCTGACCGTTGACGTCAGACTCCTTCACTCGGCTCTAGACAAGGCTCGGGAGAGCCGAGGGTTGTCCTGGAGGCAGCTGGCGAAAGAGATAGGGGTGAGCGCGTCCACGATCTCTCGCATGGCAAACAATCTAAAGCCCGACGTAACCGCATTCGCGGCCATGACCACGTGGCTCAAGATGCCTGCAGAGAGCTTCTACGTCGGAGGCCCGGTAGCCAACGAAGATGAACCCGATTTGGTCGCACAGCTTGTTCCGCTGCTGCGCGCACGGAAGGACCTGACCGGCCAGGATGTGGAGTACCTGGAAGAAGTCATTGGCGCCGCCGCACGGCGATTCCGCGCCGAGAGCGAATCTCGGAGCAAGTAGCAGTGAGATGGACCCAGAAGATGATGCGCGAAGTGGCCAAGGAAGAACGCGAGATGCTCGGGCTTGGACCCACGGACAAGTTCGACCCGTATGCGCTCGCTGAGGAGCACGGCATCGCTGTCTATACGCTGTCCGAACTCAAGACTTGGGACCTTAGCGATGAGGCTCACCAGCATTTCTTCAACAGCAATATGGGAAGGTGGTCTGCCGCGTTGGTACCGTTCGGAGTCAGTCGTGTCATCGTAGAGAACGATGCCCACGCAGTCGTCCGGCGCCGGGCGAGCATCGCGCACGAACTCGGGCACCACCTGCTTGAGCACGAGTTTGATGCGGCTCTCATCGGGGCGAGCCACGAGCGCGTCTTCGACCCTACCCGTGAGAAGCAGGCGACATTCATGGCCGGTGAGCTGCTTGTCCCGGACGCCGCTGCGATGAACGCGGCGTTCGCAAAATGGACCAACGCGCAGGTGGCGCTTGCGTTCGGTGTGAGCGAGCAGTTCGCCCAAATGCAGATGAAGGGTCCGCGAGTGATCGCCCAGCGGGCTGCCAAGAAAAACGGCAGATAGGGGAAGCGCCGCTGGTCGCTCGACGTTCGATCATCCAAGGCGATCGAGCCGGCGGAGCCGCGGACAACGCCACACAGCGATCCGCCCTGGCCGCCTATCCACCGTCATGGAATCTTGCAGCAGTCCCTGAGGCCCCGGCCGTGGCCGAACGGTGCGTCGCCCGGCCGAAACTAAGCGGCGAGATGTTCCAAAGCTGTCGTGATGTGGGCTCCTGTGAACATCCGCCCCTTCCGTTTAGTCCACCCTTGAACGAAGCGCACGATCTCGCCATCATCATCGGATGCTATAGATGAGCGTGCCCAGTCCACACTCGAGAGCAACTCCAGCGGATACGCCCCTTCGAATCCCTCAACGATTCGAAGCACACCTTCGACAGCTTCCCTGAATCGCTCCGGCGCGTATTCTTGCGGCCGGAATGCCCGGAGCGCCGCTCTGCCTTCGTCGGTGACGCGGATAGGAACCAGATTCAGCACTCTGTCATTGCCGTCGCCGAATCCTTCGACGTAGGCGCCCTCGATATGCGCCAGCATTGCGCGGACGGCGTCGCTGTATGGACCATAGGTGCCCTGTGCAAAGCGCAGTTTCATCTCGGGCACGAACCTTGATGCGAAGTACATCAGCTTCTGCACCTCAAGATGCGAGACGCCCTGATCGTCTTCCCACGGTTCAGCCGAACTGCGCTGCTTCGAGTACGCCAGCATGAGGGATAGCAGTAATGCCACTGAGTTCGTCATGCGCACTGACTCCGGCTTCGCGACGCCGAAATGAGCGTTGACTGGATCGAAGATTTCAACGCGAAGGGCAGGGATCGGACCAAGTGCGGCTTCCACTAGCGGCCGAACCTTGCCCCAATCAAGACCGCCATTGCCGGAACCCAATGGTGGGATCGCGATGGAACTGATCCGATGTTCCTGAATCACTCGGACCAGATCCTTTAGGCCCTCGCGGACGTACTCCATTCGTGAATCAGCTCGCCAATGCTTCTTGGTGGGGAAGTTGATTATGAGCCGAGGACCGGAAAGTTCGTGGGTCTCCGTTACGAACATGCGCCCGATCTGGACTTCACCCGCGTCACAAGCTCGCTTGTAAGCCTTGAAGTTTTCCGGATACCTGCGCTTAAACTGGAGCGCAAGGCCCTTTCCCATTACGCCTACAGTATTTACGGTGTTGACCACAGCTTCGACATCCGCTTTGAGGATATCTCCGGTTGCTGAATTGATCATCGCCTTTTTCCTTCAGTAGGAGAATGCTTCGGACTGCTTGAACCGTAGGTGAGAGTAGCCAGCGTCCGCGAGCAGCTTCCGCGCATCCTCGAGTGTTGCTTCGTTCCTAGCAACGACCACTGACACGAGGTCCAAGGGGACATGGCCGTACACGAGAACTTCGGCCGCGCGGCGTGACATGCGGTCCGGATCGTCCGTGGTGTTGTTCCAGAACTGCGCGGACAGCAGGTCGAAGTCCACGAAGTCGCCTAGTCTATCCAGTTCATTTGAGAACTGAGCGAGAGCCGTCGCAGCGTTGCTGTCGCTTGCGACCCAGTCCAGTCCGCTTGCTTCGAGGTCCCCTAGACGCATCCCGAGGAAGACCAGCCTGTCCAGTACAGCATCCGGATGGTTGCGCGTGACCACATAGAGCATCGGCGACTTGGCTGCGATGTACCACGGCACATGACTTGCGACACTGCGGCCCGAGGGGTAATCGGGCGCGTTGACGATCCTCGTCCGCCGCCGAGCCTTCACATCACTGTTGGCAACACTTCCGGCGCGCGGGGAGACATCTTCGTCGCAAAGGAGTCGGCCGGCGGACGCGATCTCGCGCAGATACTCGAGCCGCGTGAAGTGCCATACCATCCATTCCCGCGGCGCATCGCGCTTCGGGCCCCCGTCGTGAGCAACGAAGCCTCCATGTGGGAGTATCCGCATGTTCGTCACTTGCACCTACCTGTAAGCATCTCGCGTCGCGCTCAGCATATGGCCTTCGGACACCCTCTCCCGCGTACAGCAAATGGGCGAACAGGCCAGGCTGCCCGAGCCGAGGTCGAGCCGGGAGCGGCTCGATGTCGACTGCCACGCAAACGCACGGGAGGCGCGGCATCCCGTCGTCACGCGTTCGCTCAGTCCGACGCCGAGACTCGCGGCGGGTTGTGCATGAACTCGAGGCGGATGCCGTTGTGGTCCTCGACGAAGGCGGCGTAGTAGCGGTCGTTGAAGCGCGGGAACAGCTTCGGTCCGCTCACGGCCGTCCACCCGGCATCCGTCGCGATCTGGTGCAGGCGGTCGACCTCGGCGCGCGAGTCGACGGGGAAGGCAAGGTGTTGCCATCCGACCTGGCCGTGCCGGTGCGGGCCGGTGCCCGGCTCGCGCGCGGGGAAGAGGATCAGCTCGTCCTCGCCGAGGGACCAGGCGACGCTGTTGTCGGCGTCCTGCCGGGTGCAGCCGAGCGCCTGCATCACCGGGTCGAACTGGGCGATCGCGCGGGGGAGGTCGTCGACGGTGATGCCGATGTGGTCGAAGAGGCGCACCGAGACATCCTATGGACGGGTGTGCCATCTGCGCGGGCACCCGCCTAGCGTGTACGCATGACGATCACCGAGGTCGACCTCGTCCACCTGCGCCGGGCGGTCGAGCTCGCGCGTGAAGCGCTCGATGCCGGCGACGGTCCGTTCGGGTCGGTGCTCGTCGACGCGTCCGGCACGGTGCGGTTCGAGGACCGCAACCGTGAGGTGACGATGGGGGATGCCACGCGGCATCCGGAGTTCGAGATCGCGCGCTGGGCGGGGGCGAACCTGACCGCCGACGAGCGGGCGGCGGCGACGGTGTACACGTCGGGGGAGCACTGCCCGATGTGCTCGGCGGCGCACGCGTGGGTCGGGCTCGGGCGGATCGTGTACGTCGCGTCGGCCGAGCAGATCAGCGGATGGCGCGCGGAGCTCGGCGCCGCGACATCCGCTGTCGCGGTCTTGCCGATCACGGCGGTCGCGCCGGGGGTGCCGGCGGAGGGACCGGTCGAGGAACTCGTGCCGCAGGTGCGAAAGCTGATCGAGCGGGCGGGATAGCCCGGCAGGGCCGAAGCTGGCTCGCGCAGCGCGCGTCAGCCGTCCCGTCCGGATGCGGTTGCCGCCACAGCCTCCTTCGGAGTGACGAGGCGCGCCAGATCGACAGCCACTAGGACGGCGAACGCGGCCCATGGCACCAGGGACAACAGCGCGAACACCGTGCCGACCATGCCGAAGTTCGAGGGCACGGCCATCAGCACTGCGGCGATGACGCCCGCGATCGCCGTTGATCGCCTGAACACGGGCGTTCGGAACATCAGGATGGCGAAGATGAGCAGCGTCGCGAGGTTGAAGAAGTAATAGACGTCGAAGGCGGTGCCCGTCCAGGTTGCGAGCATCCCGTCGCCCACCGCGATGAGGGCGACCCGTTCGGCATCGCCCGCCTGGCCGTAGGCGTGCGCCAGACTGAACATCTCGACCGGGCGCGGCGAGACCATGTAGGCCGCCATCCCGAGCACGCCGAAGGCGAGCGCGATGACCACTGCCGACCGGCTCACGCGCCACAGGGCGACGGCGAGTGCCAGGTAGAGCAGGAAGGCGAGCAGGTTGCTCACGACGTAGAGGCCATCCAGGGCGACGACGCCGAGGATCGGGTTCTCCAGGAGCAGGTCGAAGAAGCCCCGGCTGTCACGCGGTGGGGGCCATGCGAGGTAGATCCCGACCTGCACAACGATGAGGGCGACGCTGGCCAAGGCCGCCCACCTGCCGGTGTTGATCAGGCCCGTCCACTGGCGGGCGTCCTCACGTGCTCGACCATCGTGCGCGGTGATCATCCGATTCCCCCTCCCGGACTCGTCCGTTCTGGCGGCAATTCAAGTGTGCAACGGGTGCATCGGTGGGGCACCGGGACGAAGGGCCCGGTGTCCCGGAGGACGGATCGCAGCGGGCGCCGGGAGGGCTGCCGGCGTCCGAGTTCGAAATTCCCTGCTTGACCTTCCTGCGTTCTGTATACAAAATACTGAGTGCCGGGCACGCCGGCGAACGACCAACGAGGGAAGAGGTGGGGCGCGATGCGCCGTGCGAACTCAATGACGAGGCGTCTGCTCGCGGCTGGCGCCGTCAGCCTGATGACGATCGGGCTGGCGGCATGCAGTGGCGGCGGAGGAACCGGTGCATCCGATGAGAACACCGTGGTCTGGTCGACGTGGGGTACCCCAGAAGAGCTCACGCGCTTCGAGGAGTTCAACGAGGACTTCATGGAGCGCCACCCCGACATCACGGTCGAGCTCCAGCCGGTCGCCAGCTACAGCGACTACCACTCGAAGCTCCTCGCTCAGCTCACGAGCGGCACGGCGCCCGACGTCTTCTACATCGGCGACGACATGCTCGGCCAGTTCGTCGACGCCGACGTGCTCCTCCCGCTGCGTGACCTGATGGAGTCGGACGAGAGCCGGACGCAGCCCGACGACTTCTTCCCGGGCCTCTTCGGTGTTGCCGAGCGCGATGGCGAGTACTACGCCGCCCCCAACGACTCCAACCCGGACGTGCTCTGGTATGACAAGCGAGCGCTCGAGGCCGCAGGCATCACCGAGGACCCGGCTGAACTCGCCGCGAACGGCGAGTGGACCACCGAGAAGTACCTCGAGATGAACGACAAGCTCGCCGAAGCCGGGCTGATCGGCTCCATGTTCTGGAATTACTGGGCGACCCACTACAGCTGGATCTCCGCGCAGGGAGGCACCGCCTACGACGACTCCGGCGAGTTCGTCGGCAACGCCGACCCCGCCACCGTCGACGCCGTGGAGACGCTCGGCGAGTACTTCCAGGACGGCACCTTCGTCGTCGCCGACACGATGCCCGAGGGGGCCGGAGCCGACAGCGAGTTCGTCACCCACGGCGCAGGGTTCTTCGTGCAGGGGCGCTACACGATCGGCACGCTCGAGAGCGCGGGCGTCGAGGGCGACTACGACATCGTCCGCTGGCCCACGCCCGACGGCGCCGAGGCCCCGACCGGCGTTGCCGCGTCGTACCTCGCGATCAACGGTCGCACCGAGGCGACGGACGCCGCGTTCACCTTCTGGACCGAATTCCTCTCCGCTGAGGGGCAGACCTTCCGCCTCCAGGGCGGCGGCAACGCGGTGCCCTCCATCACCGGAGCCGACGACGTCGTGCTCCAGGACGGCTACCCGGCGCACGCGCAGACCTTCCTCGACATGCGCGACATCGGCTTCGCCAACCACCCCGCCGAGGCGCGAGTGCCCGGCCTGTCGAGCGACATCAGCGCGCTGTTCCTCGAGCTCTACCAGGGCAAGTCCGAGGCCCAGACGACCCTCGACGCCGTCGCCGACCTCGTCGCCGAGAAGTCGGGGGAGTGAGTCGACCCATGGCGATCACGACGGGCGGCGCGACCGGGACCCCGGTCGCGCCGCCCGCGACCGCAACACCGCCCGCCGGGCCCTCGGCGGCCGGGACGCGCGAGGCGCGACCCGGCGCACCGCGCCCGCGCCGCGAGGCCGCCTGGCGCCGCCGCGACCGCCGCTGGGGCTACATCTTCGTGGGCCCGCAGCTCGTGGGCATGGCCGTCTTCGTGCTCCTGCCGTTCGTGGCGAGCCTCGTGCTGGCGTTCGCGTCGTGGAATGGGCTCACCGAGCTCGAATGGGTCGGCTTCGACAACTTCGCCGCGCAGCTCCAGGACGAACTGCTCCTGCGATCGATCGTGAACACGCTGCTCATCGCGGTCGTCACGGTGCCCGTGGGCCTCGGCATCGCCGTCGTCACCGCCGTGGCGCTCGAGCGGCTGCGCACACGCACGCTCTACCTGATCCTGTTCTTCGCCCCCGTGGTCACGAGCACCGTCGCCGTCGCCATGATCTGGCAGCAGCTCTTCCGCGCCGACGGCGTTTTGAGCACGGCGATCGCGAGCGTGTTCGGGATCGCGCCCCCCGACTGGCTCAACGACCCGCGCCTCGCGCTCCTCGCGGTGTGCATCGTGTCGATCTGGTCGTCCCTCGGCCTCAACGTGATCATCTTCCTCGCGGGACTGCAGAACATCTCGCCGTCGGTGATCGAGGCGGCGCGCATCGACGGCGCCGGCGCATGGCGGCTCTTCAGCGCCATCCGACTGCCACTGCTGTCGCCGATCGTGTTCTTCTCGTCGATCGTCGCCTTCATCTCATCGCTTCAGACCTTCGACACGGTCTTCGTCCTCACCGCGAACGCGGGACCCGACAACGCGACCCGCACGATCGTGTACCACATCTACGACCTAGGCTTCGGGCGCTTCGAGTTCGGGCCTTCCAGTGCCGCCTCCGTGATCCTGCTGCTGCTCACCCTCGTGATCACCGCGATCCAGTTCGGCGCGCAGAAGAAGTTCGTGCACTACGAGGACGACGCCGCATGACCGCCGCAGACCTGACCCAGCCGCTCGTCGGCGACCCCGACCTCGAGCGCACCGACCATCCCGCCGGTCGCCCCGGACGGGACCGCACCCGCCGCACCGTGGGCCGCGTCCTCATCCACGTCGCGCTGATCGTCGCGGGCCTCGCGATGGTGTTCCCGTTCCTGTGGATGCTGCTGACCTCCTTCAAGACGCTGCCGCAGCTCCTCCAGGACCCGCTCGCCTTCTGGCCCGATCCGTGGACCATCGAAAAGTACATCGACGCGTGGAACGCCGCCCCCTTCGCGCAGGCCTACCTGAACAGCATCTACATCTGCGTGCTCGCGGTCGTCGGCACCCTGGTCACGGCATCGATGGCCGGGTACGCGTTCGCGCGGATCCGCTTCCGCGGCAGCCGCGTGCTCTTCATCGTGTTCCTCGCGACGCAGATGATCCCCAAGCAGGTCACGCTGATCCCGTTCTACCTGCTCATGGCCGAACTCGGCTGGGTCGACTCCCACCTCTCGCTCATCGTGCCGGCGATGCTCGTGAACCCCTTCGCGGTGTTCCTCATGCGCCAGTTCGTGCTCAGCCTGCCCAAGGAGCTCGAGGAGGCCGCGCTCGTCGACGGCGCCGGTCGCTGGCGCACGTTCTGGACGATCATCCTGCCGAACCTCAAGCCCGGCCTCGGCGCGCTCGGCATCATCGTCGCGCTCGACGTGTGGAACAGCTTCCTGTTCCCGCTGGTGCTGCTGAACTCGCCCGACCTGTTCACCGTGCCCCTGCTGCTCGCGAGCTTCCGCGGCCAGTTCGGCTCGGTCGACTACGGACTCGTCATGGCCGCGTCCGCCGTCGCCACCATCCCCATGCTCGTGGCCTTCGTGATCGGACAGCGCCGCATCCTGAACAGCATGGCCGCGTCCGGGCTGGGCGGGCGATGAGCGCCCCGCCGGTCTCGACCCGGCGTGTCATGGGGCGAGCGGATGCCGCATCCGCCGCCCTGCGCGCCGCGGAGCGCCTCGACCTGGTGCAGGCGCCGTTCACGCTGCCCCGATCGCGGATCCTCGTGCTGCGCGACGGCGACCGGCTGCGCGTGCACACGTCGGAGTACGAGCGGTCGCTGGCCGCGTGCGTCGCGATCGACGCACTGGAGGTGCGGGACGCCGACGGCATGCCCATGCCGATCACTCGGGTGCTGCCGCACACGATCGAGTTCGGCGACGACGTCACCCTCACGTTCGCGGGAACCTCCGCCCTGTCGTTGGGCGTCCGGAGCGGCGGGCGTGCCTCGATCCTGTGGAGCGCTCCGGCGGGCGCGCGCACCGAGGAGCTTCGCATCGGCGACGCGGACCCTGCATCCGTCACGTTCGCCGTGGGCCCGCGACGCGACGTCGCGGTGTCGCGCTCGGTCGACCATGCCGAGCAGCTCGAGGCCTCACGTCAGGTGTGGCTCGACTGGTTCGCGAGGTGTCCCGTGGTGCGCGCCGACCTGCAAGGGATGGCCGCGTTCTGCTGGTGGGTGCTCGGCGCGAACATCGTCGAACTCCCGCACCTCGGCGACGCGCGGGCCGTCGTCCCGTCGAAGATCGGGTACGTCGGCCTCTGGCAGTGGGACGCGTACTTCATCGCCGTGGGCCTCCGCCACGGCGACCCGGAACTCGCGCGCGAGCAACTCGACCTCGCGTTGCGGTTTCCCACCGCCGAGGGGCAACTGCCCGACGTGGTGCATGAGCACGGGGTCCTCGCGAGCAGCGACGACCTCCCGGCCTCCGATCGGGAGACCCTCCGTCGAGCGGGCTCCGCCGTCGCTGACCCGTCCGCGCCGGTCCCGCTCACAAAACCGCCGCTGGCGGCGTGGGCGTTGCGGAAGGTGCTCGAGGCCGACGACGATGCACCGCCCGACTGGGTGCGACGCATGGTCGGCACCATCCGCCGCTCGCAGGACTGGTGGTTCACCCACTCGGACCTCGACGGGGATGGCCTGCCCGAGTACGGCCACCCGTACTCGTCCGGGCTGGATGACAGTCCGGTGTTCGACGGTCCCCTGCCGACGACGACGCCCGACCTCGCCGCGTACCTGGTGCGACAGGACCTCGAACTCGCCGCGCTCGTCGAGCAGTGGGACTTGGAGCCGGTTCCCGACGCGAGCCGCGCGGCCGCGGTGTCCGCTCATCGTGAGCGTGCGAGTCGGACGCTCGAGCGCCTGCTCACGCTCTGGGACGCGCCGAGCGGACGATTCCGCTCACTCGCCGCCGGCTGCCCGGTCGCGAGCGACACGATCGTCGGGCTCATGCCGCTGCTGACCGGCGAACTGCCGGTCGAGATCGCGGACGCCCTCGTCGCGGCGCTCGACGACCCGCGCCGGTTCGCCACGACGTGGCCGATACCGACCGTGGCGGTCGGCGATCCCGACCACGCCCCCCAACGCATGTGGCGCGGCCCGGTCTGGGTGAACACCAACGCGCTGATCGTGGAGGGCCTCGAGCGATCCGGCCATCGGGACCGCGCACGCCGGCTCGCCCAGCGCACCGTCGAGCTCGTCGTCCACGCGGGCGGGCCGCATGAGCACTTCGACCCCGGCACCGGCCGCCGCGCGGCCTCCGCCACGACCGCGTTCGGGTGGTCGGCCGCCCTGTTCATCGACCTCGCGGTCGCGCTGTCGCACGACGACTGAGCGGTCCGAACCCGCGCCGGCGCCCGCCGACGCATCCCCTTCCGACAAAGGAGTCACATGAAACGCCTCACCCTGCTCGTCCCCGTCGCCGCGCTCGCCCTGCTCTCCGGCTGCGCGATGGGCGGAACGGGCGCACCCGCACCCGTCGAGCTCGACCCCGATGCGACGCCGGCCGGCGAGATCACCGTGTGGTCGTGGGATGTCGCCGCGACCGCGCTCTCGCGCCTCGCCGACGAGTTCGAGGCCGAGCACCCGGGCACGTCGGTCGAGGTCGTCGACGTCGGCTACGACAACGCCTACGACAAGCTGTCCGTCGGCCTGCAGGCGGGAAGCGGCCTGCCCGACCTCGTCACCATCGAGACCGACCGGGCGCCCGGCTACATCGCCGAGTTCCCCAACGGGCTCGTCGACCTCACGCCGGTCTTCGCCGAGCACGAGGCGGACTTCGACCCGTTCAAGTGGTCGGCCCATTCCGACGAGGACGGCGCCCTGAAGATCGTCCCGTGGGACTCGGGCACCGTCGGGCTGTTCTACCGAACGGACTACTTCGAGGCGGCGGGCGTCGACCCGGCCGACGTCGAGACCTGGGACGACCTCGTCAAGGCGGGGGAGCGGATCAAGGCCGAGACCGGCCGCACCCTGCTCTCCCTCGACGTCGCCACCGGCGGCGGGTTCCAGATGCTGCTGCAGCAGCAGGGCCAGGGTCTCTTCGACGAGGACGGCGACATCACCGTCGCCTCGCCCGAGGCCGTCGAAGCGCTGACCCTCCTGCAGACGATGAACGAGCGCGGCCTGCTGAAGAACGTCAAGGGCTGGGACGGCCGCGTCACCTCCGCGAAGAACGGCGACTCCGCCGTCACGCCCGAGGCGGTCTGGTGGATCGGAACGCTGCTCGGCGACGCGCCGGAGCTGGCCGGAACCTACGGCGTCACCGCGCTGCCGGTCTTCGAGGAGGGCGGTGCGCGCACATCGAACTCCGGCGGATCCGGGCTGGCGATCCCCGCGCAGGCGGAGAACCCCGACCTCGCGGCCGCCTTCACCGAGTTCGTGCTGGCCGACGCCGAGCACCAGGTCTCGATGATGGCCGAGGAGGGCCTGTTCCCCTCCTACCTCCCCGCCCTCGAGGACGACTACTTCTCGGCACCGCAGGACTACTTCAGCGGCCAGCCGGTCTACGAGCTGTTCGCCGAGCAGACCGCGCAGATCCCGAGCATCACGTTCACGACCGACAACGCCGAGGCGACCGACATCGTCGGCAACGCGGTCGTCGCCGCGGTGCTGAACGGCGCCGACCCGGCGACCGTGCTGCAGGATGCCGCGGAACAGATCGCCACCGCGACCGGCCGCGAGATCGCCGAGTAGCCGTGGCCTCCACCTCCCTCGCGGTCCGCGGGCGGGGCGGGGCCGGAACGACAAGCCGCCGGGCGCTGGGGCGCACGCTCCAGCGCCCGGGGGCGTGGTTCTCGCTCCCGGCCGCGCTGCTGCTCGCCGTCTTCTTCGCCTACCCGCTCGCGACCTCGCTGTGGCAGAGCCTGCACGCGACCTCCGGCGGCGTCACGACCTGGGTCGGGCTCGACCAGTACGCGCGGCTCTTCCAGGACCCGCTCGTGGGCAAGAGCCTCATGAACGCGGGCCTGATCCTCGTCGTGCAGGTGCCGCTCATGATCGCGCTCGCGGTGGGGCTGGCCTACCTCCTGAACCAGGCGTGGCTGCGGTTCCGGGCGGGGTTCCGCCTGCTGGTGTTCCTTCCGGCGGTCACCACGCTGGTCGCGTACGCCGTCGTGTTCCGGGTCATGCTCGCAACCGACGGCGGTGCGATCAACCAGCTCATCGGCCTCGTCGGCGTCCCGCCGGTCGACTGGCTGAACAACGAGTGGTGGTCGCGGGTCGCGCTCATCGCGGCGATCACGTGGCGGTGGACGGGCTACAACATGGTGATCATCCTCGCCGGGCTGCAGTCCATCCCGGCCGAGCTCTACGAGGCGGCGCGGATCGACGGCGCCGGACGCTGGCAGACCTTCACCCGGGTGGTGCTGCCGCAGCTGCGTCCCGTCCTCATCTTCACGACCGTGACCTCGACGATCGGCGCGCTCCAGCTCTTCGACGAGAACTGGATCCTCACCGAAGGCGGCCCGAACGACGCCACGCTCACGCCGGTGCTGTACCTCTACAAGGTCGGCTTCCGCCAGTTCGACTTCGGCTACGCGTCCGCGATCGCGTGGCTGCTCGTGGCGATCACCGCGGTCATCGCGATCGTCCAGTTCCGAGTCATGAGGGAGAAGCCATGACCGTCGTCTCCAACCCGCCGGCCGTGCGAGCGGAGGGCGCCCCGCCAGTGCCGCCTCCGCCGCCGTCGTCCGCCGCGCCGCGATCCCATGTGCGTCGCGCGCTGCTCCGCTCGCCCGTCTACCTCCTGCTCGCCGTGGCCGCCGTCGTCTCGGTGCTGCCGTTCGCGTGGATGGTCGTCGCCTCGACGCACACGACGGCGGAGCTCTTCGCGACGCCCCTGCCGGTGCTGCCGGGCGGCGAGCTCTGGACCAACCTCGCCCGCCTCGAGGAGTCGGTGCAGTTCGGGCGCGTGATGCTCAACAGCGCGTTCATCGCGGTGGTCTACACGGTGTTCAGCTCGATCGTGAGTGCCATGTGCGGATACGGCCTCGCGACCTACCGGTTCCGTGGTCGCGCGGTGCTGCTCGTCGTCGTGCTCGTGACGATGATGATCCCGATGCAGGTGCTGCTCGTGCCGCTGTTCCAGATGATGGCGAGCGCCGGATGGATCGACACGTACCAGGCCGTGATCCTGCCGTTCCTCGCGAACGCATTCGGCATCTTCCTCATGCGCCAGGCGTTCCTGGACTTCCCCGTCTCGCTCATCGAGGCCGCCCGGATCGACGGTGCGAACGAGCTGCGGACCTTCTACCGGATCGTGCTGCCCGTCGCCCGCCCGCAGCTCGCGGCGTTGATCATCTACACGTTCATCAGCCAGTGGAACGCCTTCATCTGGCCGTTGCTGATGCTCAACACGGAGTCGAATTACACGGTGCCCGTCGCACTCAACACGATGATCGGGCTCTCGCGCGTCGACTACTCGGGTCTCATGCTCGGATCGTTGCTTGCGACGCTCCCGCTGATGCTGCTGTTCCTGGTCTTCCAGCGCCAGTTCGTCGCCGGACTGCTCGGCGGCGCCGTCAAGGGGTGACCTCGTGCGCCCCGACCAGGTCGCGGGGCCGGCCGGCCGGCCCGCGCCTCGTCAGGCGCTGAAGTACGCGCTCGAGGCGTTCTCGACGATGCGCCGCATGCCGTTCATCCAGTTCGCCTTCAGGGCCACGGACGCCGCGGCGACATCGCCCTTGGCGAGGTGCCGGGCGATCTCGGCGTGCTCGGCCGCGACGCGTTCGATCATCACGTCGTTGGGCACGAGGAGCGACTCGTACCGGTGGAATGCGCCGCGCGTGCTCTCGATGACCTCGAGCAGCCGTCGGTTCGGGCAGGCGGAGAGCATGACGGAGTGCCATTCGTCGTCCTTCGTGACGACGAGCGCGTGCTCGACCACCTCCTGCTGGAACTCCGCACTCAGCTCTTCCAGCCGGCGGCCGATCGCCTGGAGTTCGTCGCGGGGCGTCAACTCGAGCGCGAGACTCTCGAGCGCGGCCATGACCGGGGCGAGCTCCTCGAATTCCGTCGCGGAGAGCGGGACGAAGCGGAAGCCCTTGCCGTTCTCGCTGGTGATCTGCCCCTCGCTCTCGAGCGCGATCAGTGCCTCGCGGAGTGGGGTCCGACTGACGCCGAGCTCTGCGGCGAGCTGCACCTCGTTGATGCCCTCGCCCGGGCGGACCTGCCCGGCCCGCATACGGGCGAGCAGCTCGTCGCGGACCTGGGAACGCAGGTTCTTGCGTTCGATCGCCATCCATCCTCCAGCCGGTCGTGGCCGACGCCGTAAGCCTAGGGCTTGACCCTCGGCGGCTTGCACCATAGCGTGTCTGTATACAGAATACAGTGCGCACAACGACCTGTACAGACATCCCACCGAGAGGAGCCGCGTGACCGACGCGACGCCGCGCCGCATCCGCCTCGATGCCCTCGCCTTCGGCGGCGACTACAACCCGGACCAGTGGCCCGAAGCGGTCTGGCACGAGGACGTGCGCCTCATGCGGGAGGCCGGCGTGAACCTCGTGAGCCTGCCCGTGTTCTCATGGCCGCAGCTCGAGACCGCGCCGGGCGTCTACGAATGGGCGTGGCTCGACCGCGTCATCGACGTCCTCTGGGCCGGCGGCATCCGCATCGACCTCGCGACCGCGACGGCCACGCCGCCTGCATGGCTCGTGCGCGCCCACCCCGAGATGCTGCCGTGGGATGCCGATGGCCGCCGCCTCGAGTTCGGCTCGCGTCAGGCGTACTGCCCGAGCTCGCCCGTCTGGCGCGAGCACGTGGCGCGCATGGCGCGCGCGATGGCGGAGCGGTACGGGCAGCACCCCGCGGTGGTGCTCTGGCACGTCTCGAACGAGTACGGCGACCACGTCGCGCGATGCTGGTGCCCCGAATCGGCCGCGCACTTCCGACGCTGGCTCCAGGACCGGTACGGCGACCTCGACGGCCTCAACGAGGCGTGGGGCGTGAACGTCTGGGGCCAGCGGTACACCGCCTGGGAGCAGGTCGAACCGCCTCGCCGCGCGACCGGGCCGGTCAACCCGACCCAGCTGCTCGACTTCGAGCGCTTCGGCTCCGATGCCCTGCTCGAGCTGTTCCGCATCGAGGTCGACGTGCTCCGCGAGGTCACGCCCGAGCTGCCGGTCACGACGAATTTCATGAGCCTGTTCCGCGAGCTCGACTACTGGCGCTTCGCCGAGCACGAGGACCTCGTCACCGACGACGCCTACCCCGACCCCGCCGACCCGCGCGCCCACGTGCCCGCCGCCCTGAACTACGGCCTGATGCGCTCGCTGAAGGGCGGACAGCCGTGGCTGCTGCTCGAGCAGGCGGCCAGCGCCGTGAGCTGGCGTGACGTCAACGTGCCCAAGGCGCCCGGTCGGATGCGCATCGACAGCCTGCAGGCCGTCGCGCACGGTTCCGACGGCGCCATGTTCTTCCAGTGGCGGCAGGCCCGGTACGGCCAGGAGAAGTTCCACTCGGCGATGCTCGGGCACCGCGGTGAGTCCTCCCGCACCTTCCGCGAGACGGCTGCGCTGGGCCGCGAGCTCAAACGGCTCGCGGCGGTCCGCGGCGCGCGCGTCCGCAGCCGTGTGGCGCTCGTCGTCGACTGGGACTCCTGGTGGGCCACCAGCGCGACCGAATCGCTCCCGTCCCAGCGCCTCGGCTGGCTGCAGCAGGCCCGCGACTGGCACGCCGCCCTGCACGCGCTCGGCCACGCCGTCGACACCGTGCGGGCGACCGGTCCGTTCGATCGATACGACCTCGTCGTCGTGCCGAACCTCTACGTGACGGATGACGCGCAGGCCGCCGCGCTCGAGGCCTACGTCGCGGCGGGCGGAACGCTGGCCGTCGGTCCGTTCTCCGGCGTCGTCGACCGGACCGAGAAGGTCCACCCCGGTGGCGCGCCGGGCCCCCTCCGCGACCTGCTCGGAGTCGAGGTCGACGAGCCCTGGCCCGTCCCCGACGGGTCGGCCGAGCAGATCGAGCTCGGGGGAGGGCGATACGACGCGCCCGTCTGGACCGAGTGGATCGAGGCGCGGGACGACGCGTCCGTCGTCGCCGCATTCACGACCGGAGTGCTCGACGGGCGGCCGGCGATCACGCGCCGCGAGCACGGGTCCGGCAGAGCCTGGTACCTCGGCGCAGTGACGGCGCCGGACGGGCTCGTCGCCCTCATGCGGCGGGTCTTGGCCGACGCCGGCCTGCCGGCCCGGGAGCGCACCGACCCCGACCTCGAGACCGTCACGCGGGCCGACGAGCACACCGACTACACCTTCGTGCTGAACCACGGCGCCCGCGCGGTCACGGTCGACGTACCGGACGGCGCGACCGACCTGCTGGGTGACGGGCCCGTCCGAGCGCAGCTCGTCGTCCCGCCGCTCGGCGTCGCCGTTCTCGCGACACCGCGCGGCGCCGAACCCCCCTTCATCACCCTGTCCGACACCACCGAGTGAGGCACCACCAATGAGCGAACCCTTCGTGCATCCCTACATCCCCAACACCGCACCCGACGTGCGGGCCGAGATGCTCGCCGCCGTCGGCGCGGCATCTGTCGAAGACTTCTACGCCGACGTGCCCGTGGAGCTCCGGCTCGGCCGCCCGCTCGACCTGCCGGAGCCGCTCGTCGCCGAGCAGGACCTCGTCCGCCACGTCTCGGAGCTGCTCGGGAAGAACGTGCCGACGACCGAGCGGCTGAGCTTCCTGGGGCAGGGCACGTACCACCACCACGTGCCCGCCGTCGTCGACGAGGTCATCGGCCGCAGCGAGTTCCTCACCGCGTACGCGGGCGAGCCGTACGAGGACCACGGTCGGTTCCAGGCGTTGTGGCAGTACCAGTCGCTGATGGGCGAGCTGCTCGCGATGGACGTCGTGAACGTGCCCACCTACGACGGCTTCCAGGCCACGGCGACCGGACTGTCGATGGCCGGGCGCATCACCGCCCGCCGCCGGGTGCTCGTGGCGAGCGACGTCCTCCCTGCGAAGCTCTCGAAGGTGCTCGACTACGTGCGGGTCCACCTCGACCTCGAGTTCGTCCCCCCGGTCGACGGCACGGCGGACGTCTCGGCCGTCGCCGAGCGGCTCGGCGACGACGTCGCGGCGGTCTGGGTCGAGACGCCGAGCCGCACCGGGGCCGTCGAACACCGGATCCGGGCGCTCGCCGACGCCGCGCACGCCGTCGGGGCCATTCTGGTCGTCGGCACCGACCCCGTCGGCTACGGGGTCCTCACGCCGCCCGCCGAGCAGGGCGCCGACATCGTCTGCGGCGACATCCAGTCGCTCGGACTCCACCAGTGGTACGGCGGCGCGCACGGCGGCTTCATCGCCGTGCACGACGACCCGCGCTTCGTCATGGAGATGCCCTCGCGCCTGTTCGGGCTCGCAACGACCGACGTGCCGGGCGAGATCGGGTTCGGTGACGTTGCCTACGACCGAACCTCGTTCGCCCTCCGCGAGGAGGGGAAGGAGTGGGTCGGGACCGCCGCCGCGCTCTGGGGCATCGCCGCTGGCGTGCACCTCGCCCTGATGGGCCCGCAGGGCATGCGCGACCTCGGCGAGGTCCTCCTCGCCCGCACCGCCTACGCCCAGCGGACGCTCGGCGCGATTCCCGGCATCCGTCTCACCGACCACGCCGTGCATCTGCGCGAGTTCGCGGTCGACGTGTCGGGTGCGGGGCTCACCGCCGCGGGAGTCGTCGACGCGCTTCGTGCGGAGGGCATCGAGCCGGGCGTCCCGGCCGGTGAGAACGAGCTCGTCGTGTGCGTCACCGAGATGACCTCGCAGCGCGACATCGACCGCCTGGCCGCCGCCGTCACCGGTCTCGTCGCGGCGTCGGCCGCCGAGGCCGCATCCACGATCGACCCCATCGCAGAATCCGAGGAGCACCGCGCATGAGCCTGCCCATCGCCGCCAAGCCCGCCCACCGCCGTTTCCACCAGGCGCGCTGGGACGAACCGCTCATCTTCGAACTCTCCACGCCCGGCGAGCGCGGAGTGGTCGTCACGCCGCTCGAACCGGGTGTCCGCGACACCGTCGGCGACGTCGCCGACGCCCTTCCCGACGGCCTCACCCGGACGGCGCCGCCGGCCCTCCCCGAGATGGGTCAGATGCGCGTGCTCAAGCACTACCTGCGCCTGTCCCAGGAGAACCTCGGCGCGGACTTCAACGTCGACGTGGGGCAGGGCACGTGCACGATGAAGTACGCGCCGAAGGTGAACGAGCAGCTGATCGCGACCCCGAAGCTCTCGGCGATGCATCCGCTGCAGGACCCGGCCGACGCCCAGGGCGCGCTCGAGGTCATCTGGCGGACCGAGCGGATGCTCGCCGAGATCTCCGGCATGGACGAGGTCTCGCTGCACACCCAGGGCGGCTCGGCCGCGATCTGGGCGAACATCGCGATGATCCGCGCGTACCACGAGGCGAACGGCGAGGGCGAGCAGCGTCGCGAGGTCATCACGACCATGTTCAGCCACCCCTCCAACGCCGCCGCCGCCAAGGCGGCCGGATACGAGGTGATCACCCTCCACCCGGACCCCGACGGCTACCCGGACCTCGAGGCCCTCAAGCGGGCGCTCTCGCCGCGGACCGCCGCGATCATGGTCACCAACCCCGAGGACACGGGCATCTACAACCCGGCGATCAAGGAATGGGTCGACGCCGCCCACGCCGTCGGCGCACTCGCCTCCTATGACCAGGCCAACGCCAACGGCATCCTCGGCATCACCAGGGCTCGCGACGCCGGCTTCGACGTGTGCCACTTCAACGTGCACAAGACCTTCGGAACCCCGCACGGTTCCGGCGGGCCCGGCACGGGCGCGAACGGAGTGAGTGCCGCGCTGGCGCCCTTCCTCCCCGGTCCGCGCGTCGTGCGCGAGGGCGACACGTATGGCGTCCGCGAGGCCGGGCCGCTGTCGATCGGCTCCATCGGGCCGTTCCACGGCGTCGTGCCGAACATCGTCCGCGCGTACGCGTGGATGATGGCGCTCGGTGCCGAGGGGCTGCGCGCCGTCGCCGAGACGGCCGTGTTGAACAACAACTACCTGATGAAGCGGATCCTCGAGATCCCCGGAGCGTCGGCGCCGTACGCGACCGGGCGCCGCCGCATCGAGCAGGTGCGCTACTCGTGGCAGGAGCTGTTCGAGGAGACCGGCATCAGCTCGGAGGAGATCGGCGTCCGCGCCAGCGACTTCGGCATGCACTACTGGACGAGCCACCACCCCTACGTCGTGCCGCAGCCGTTCACGCTCGAGCCCACCGAGTCGTACTCGAAGGCCGAGCTCGACGAATACGCCGACGTGCTCGCCGAGGTGGCCCGCGAAGCCCGCGAGACCCCGGAGATCGTGCGCACGGCGCCGCACCGGCAGACGGTGCACCACACGCACCACGACGACCTCGACGACCCCGAGCGGTGGGCCATCACCTGGCGGGCGTACCGCCGGAAGTACCCGCAGGCCGCCGGGGCATGACGTGATCGGTCTCATCGTGAACCCCGTCGCGGGCGTCGGCGGGCCCGCCGGGCTCGCCGGCAGCGACGGCACCGAGGTGCAGCGCCGGGCCGGCGAGCGGGGCGCACGCCCGCGGGCCGCCGAGCGTGCCAGTGCGGCGCTCGCCGTCGTGGCATCCGCGCGACCCGATGAGCGGATCGTGACGGCGGCCGGCTCGATGGGAGCGGACGCGGTCCGCGCCGCCGGGCTCGAACCCATCGTGGTCTGGCATCCGCGCTCGCCGACGTCTCCGTCGGACACGACGGCGGCCGCTCGCGCGCTCGCCGACGTGGGCGTCGAACTGGTGCTCTTCGCGGGCGGCGACGGCACCGCACGGGATGTCGCGGCAGGCCTCCCCTCCGGGGCGGTCGCGCTCGGCATCCCCGCCGGCGTCAAGATGTACTCGCCGGTCTTCGCGGTCGGCCCGAGCGCCGCCGGAGCGCTCGCCGCCGCCTGGGTCGAGCAACGCGGGCTCCCGACCGTGGAGCGCGAGGTGCTCGACGTCGACGAGGCGCAATTGCGCCGCGCGCGCGTCGAGCCGCGACTCTACGCCACGGTCCGGGTGCCGTTCCGGCCCGGGCGCACCCAGGCGCGCAAGGCGGCGACCCCGGCCGATGAGCGGGCGGCGGTGCGCCTCGCCGCACGGGGGGCGGTCGCCCGGATGCGCCCCGGGGTGCGGTACCTGCTCGGCCCGGGCGGCACCATGGCCGAGGTCGCGCGCGAACTGGGTGTCGAGAAGACCCCGCTCGGCGTCGACGTCGTGCTCGACGGCCGGGTCATCGCCGCAGGCGCCTCCGAGCGGGACCTGCTCGACCAGGTCGCCGGCGGGCCCGCCCAGGCGATCGTCTCGATCATCGGCGGGCAGGGCTTCCTGCTCGGCCGCGGCAACCAGCAGCTCTCGGCGCGCGTGCTCGACGCGATGGGCGACGACCCCGTGCTCGCGGTCGCGCCCGAGCAGAAGCTCATCGACCTCGGGGGGCGTCCGCTCCTCGTCGACACCGGCGACACCCGCGTGGACGCCCGGCTCGCCGGGTTCGTGCGGGTCGTCACGGGCCCATCCACCACCAGCATCTACCCAGTCCATGCAACAGAGAACGAAGGAGCAGCAGACCATGCGGCTTGAGCAGAAGAAGGCGATCGTCACCGGAGGGGCGGGCGGCATCGGCCGCGCCACCGCCATGGCCCTCGCCGCCGAGGGCGCCGCGGTCGCGGTCGTCGACGTGAACGGCGAGGCCGCCGACGCGGTCGCTGCCGAGATCCGCGACGCGGGCTTCCGGGCGATCGGCCTCCAGGCGGATGTCTCGAGCGAGGCCGACATCGAACGCGTCGTGGCCACCACGGTGGCCGAGTTCGGCGGGGTGGATGTCGTCTTCAACAACGCGGGCATCATCCGACGCACGACCGCCGTCGAGACGAGCGCCGAGGAGTGGGACCGCGTCTTCGGCGTCAACGTCCGGTCGATCTTCCTCATGTGCAAGCACGTCGTGCCGATCATGGCGGCCGCGGGCGGCGGCTCCATCATCAACACCGGCTCGGGATGGGGCCTGAAGGGCGGCGGCCGAGCCATCTCGTACTGCGCCTCCAAGGGCGCGGTCGTCAACATGACCCGCGCGCTCGCCATCGACCACGGTCCGCAGGGCATCCGCGTGAACTCCGTGAACCCCGGTGACGTGAACACGGGCATGCTCCGGGATGAGGCGCAGCAGCTCGGCGAGGACACGGCGGCGTTCCTCGCGGAGGCCGCCGACCGACCGCTGCGACGCATGGGCGAGCCGCGGGAGATCGCCGCGGCGGTGGTCTGGCTCGCGAGCGACGAATCGAGCTACGTCACGGGCTCGGCACTCGTCGTGGACGGCGGGGGGATCGCATAGCCGGATTCCGAATCGCGGTGCATCGCGGGCTCGCGTCACGCGCCGGCAGCCGGCTCCCGCCCCTGCGGTTCGCGGCAGTTGAACCGTCGGTGGCGTGACGTTGCCCCGCGGCCTCGAATCGGCTCGTGCAGGTCACCCGCGGCGGCGCAAGCGGGCGCACCCGGTCGAGCATTGCGAGTAGTTTGAGCTTGATCCGCGGGTCTGGTCATGAAGGATCTCGCGGCTGAAGGAGGTCGCTGACCGTGCCGAACGTTCTCACGCTCGAAGCCTCTCCGTTGCCGATCGACCCGTTCGGCCTTGCTCGGCGCCTTCAGGGACAGCAGATCGCCGCAGCCACGCCCGAAAGTGACGCCCAGTGAAGCTGTTCACGATCGGGTTCACGAAGAAGTCCGCGGCTCAGTTCTTCGGACTGCTTCGCCACAGTGGCGCGACGACGCTCGTCGACACCCGCCTGAACAACGTCTCGCAACTCGCCGGCTTCACGAAGCGCGACGACCTGCAGTTCTTCGCGCGGGAGTTGTGCGACATGTCCTACCGGCACGAGCTGCGCTTGGCGCCGAGTGACGAGCTCTTGGCCGCGTACAAGAAGGGCAAGCTGTCCTGGGAGACGTACGCGGGCGCGTACCTCGAGGTCATCCGCGAGCGTCACGTCGAAACCTCGCTCCGCCCCGAAGACTTCGATAACGCGGTTCTGCTCTGCTCGGAGCCCACGCCGGAGCACTGCCACCGCAGACTGGCCGCCGAGTACATGGCGGCCGCTTGGGGCGATATCGAGGTCGTCCACCTCTGATCACACCTGATCACCTCGGGAGGCGTGACGCCGGCTTGCCGTGGCGATCACGTGGAGGCGTTCAAGCTCGACAGGGGAGTCGACGGAGAGGCGAGGTGCTGCCATCCGGCCATGCCGTGCCGTGCCGGCCGGCGCCCGGTCCAGGGGGCGGGAAGCGGACGACGTCAGTTGATGATCTCGCCCCGCTCGGCGTTGATCGCGGCGATCCGGTCCCGCCACGCCTGCAGTTGCTCGGGGGTCAGGCGCACCCAGTCGTCGACCTCGCCCACGACCCGGAGCGGCGCGCTGCTGCGGTACGAGCGGGTGGGGTTGCCGGGGAACTTCTTGTCGGTGACGTTCGGGTCGTCCTCGAACGGTCCGGTCGGCTCGACGAGGTAGACGCGCGGCGGGGCGTCTCCGGCCGCGAGCTCCGCCGCGAGGCCCGCGCCGTCGCGGGTCGCCGTGAAGTAGATGTGGTTCATCACGATCTCCGGCCGGTAGTTCGACTGGAACCCCGCCGTGAGCAGGTCGCCGACCTGCAGGTCGGCTTTCGTGCCGTGGTAGAACGGCCCGTCATCCAGCGGCTGGGTCACGCCGACAGCCTAGGCCGCCCGGCTCACGCCTGCCCCGCCGTGATCACCTCCGCCGCGCGCAGCGTCCGGGTGTAGTCCTCCTTCAGCACCGCGAGGTGGAACCACGACTCGGTGTGGCTCACCCCCGGTAGGGCGCGGATGCGCTCGAGCGCCTCGTACAGGGCGCCGGGGGAGGGCTCGACGAGCGTCATCACGAGGTCGAACCGGCCGAGCGTGCGGGCCGCGAAGTCGATGCCGCGCCATCCGCGGATCGCCTCGATGACCGCGTCGTCGTTGCCGGACAGGTTGAGCCCGACGCCGAGCGAGAGCTGGCGCTGCGCGAGCCCGCGCGCCTCGACGGCGCTGATCTTGATGACGCCGCCCGAGATGAGCCGCTCGACGCGCGTCGCGACCGCGGACGGCGAGAGCCGCACCGCCTCGCCCAGTGCGCGGAAGCTCGCGCGACCGTCGCGCTGCAGGTGCTCGATGAGCTCGGCGTCGATCCCGTCGATCCTGACGCCGCCGCGGTACTCGGAGACGAAGAAGCCCTTGATCACCTTCGAGTAGATCAGCGTGTTGATGTCGACGACGCCGGGCAGCGCGCGGATCTCGGCGAGCAGGGCGTGGAGCGCCGGCATGGTGCCGAGCCGGATCTCGGTGACGAGGTCGTGGACCCCGCCAACCGCGGAGACGAGCACCGTCTCGGTGACGCCGCGAAGGTGCTCGGCGACGGGCTCGGTCGCGCCATCCGTTCGGATGGACACGTGGGCGAGCACGTTCTGGCCGAGGAACGCGGGATCGACCGCCGCCATGACGCGAACCGTGCCATCCCGCACCATCGCCCGAAGGCGCGACGAGACGGCGGCCCGCGAGTGGCCCAGCCGCAGGGCCAGATCGTGGATGCTCGCGCGGCCGTCGTCCTGCAGCGCGCGGATGAGGTCGGCGTCGAAGTTCATCGCCGTCCGCCCGATTCACCGAGATTCCTTCGAACGCGCAAGCCCCGTGACATATCACCAGCGTACGCGGGCTGAAAGTCAGCACCAAGTGCAGAAATGCACGAGCGCCCGTGCAGAAATCCAGCGGATGCTGCTCTCCGCTGGAGTTCCGTGGTTGCCGCCCTCCGGCCGGAGCCATAACCTTCACGCGTCGCCGGCTCTTCGGCGGCGCATCCCCGAACGGCGCCCACGTCTCGCTGGGCCCAGGAGCATCCATCCGCAAAGGAGCGGTCATGACCACATCGCACAGATCGGCCAGGCGTGCCGGGTTCGCGGCATTCGTCGGCACCACCATCGAGTGGTACGACTTCTACGTCTACGCCACCGCGGCGGCGCTCGTCTTCGGCCCCCTGTTCTTCCCGAGCGGCGACCCGCTCGCCGAGACCGCAGCCGCGTTCGCGACGTTCGCCGTCGCCTTCGTCGTGCGGCCGTTCGGTGGCATCCTCTTCGGCCACATCGGCGACAAGCTCGGCCGCCGGCTCTCGCTGGTGCTCACGCTCCTGCTCATGGGCATCGCCACCGTGCTGGTCGGCCTGCTGCCGACGTACGAGACGATCGGCCTCGCCGCACCCATCCTCCTGATCTTCCTCCGCGCGCTGCAGGGCCTCGCGGTCGGCGGCGAGTGGGGCGGCGCGGTGCTCATGAGCGTCGAGCACGCGCCCGAGAAGTCGAAGACCTTCTACGGCGGCTTCACCCAGCTCGGCAACCCGGCGGGTGCCCTGCTCGCGTCGGGCGTGTTCGCGATCATGACCCGCTTCGGCGACGACTTCATCATCAACGGCGGATGGCGCATCCCGTTCCTGCTTTCGATCGTGCTCATCGGCGTGGGCCTCTGGGTCCGCTACCGCGTCGAGGAGACGCCGGTCTTCGAGCAGAAGGTCGGCGGCCGCAAGCAGTCGATGCCGCTCGCGTTCGCGCTGCGGAACAACTGGAAGCCGATCCTGCTCGGCATCGGCCTGCTGCCGATCTCGACCGGCGGCTACTACCTCGCCACCACGTTCGCCACCGCCTACGCGACGGGCGAGCCCATCTCGATCAGCGAGCAGGTCATCCTCGACGCGATGACGATCGCCTCGTTCGTCGAGTTCGTGGTGACGCTCCCGATCGCGTGGCTCGGCGACAAGTGGGGCCGCAAGAACATCATGTACATCGGACTCGTCACCTCGGTGTTGACGTTCATCCCGTTCATGCTGGTGCTGCCGGGCCGGATCGAGCCGCTCATCTTCCTGCTCGCCTCGCTCGTGCGCATCGCGATGAGTGCGACCTACGCCCCGATCGCCGCGATCCTCGCGCAGATGTTCCGCCCGCAGGCGCGCTACACCTCCATCGCCCTGTCGTACGGCGTCGGCGCCGCGATCTGGGCCGGCTTCTCGCCCTGGTTCGCCACGATGCTCATCGCCTGGACGGGCAGCATCTGGTCGGTCATCGCCATGTTCGCCGGCATGGCCGTCCTCGCCGGCATCTGCACGAAGCTCGCCCCGCAGCACTCCGACGAGGCTCCGGTCACGGCATCGTTCGAGGCCCGCACCGACACGACGGCGAACCGCACGGCATGAGGAAGCTCACCGCCTTCGACCGGCCGGCCCAGACCGCGCCACGCATCGTGACCGCCCGCGCCATCCACACCGTCGACCGGGCGTCCACCACGGCGACGGCGATGCTCCTCGACCGCGGCCGCATCCTCGCGATCGGCTCCACGGCCGACTGCGAGGCCGCGGCCGAGGCCGCCGGGCTGGCGCCCGAGCGCACCGACCTCGGCGACGCGGTCGTCGTCCCCGGATTCATCGACCCGCACGCGCATCCGCTGATGTACGGGCAGATGATGACGTGGGTCGACTGCGGGCCGGCGAAGGCGGCGAGCATCCCCGAGATCATCGCGCTGCTGAAGGCCGCGGCGGCCGAGCTGCCCGAGGGGCGGCCGGTGCGCGGCTACGGCTACGAGCACCGCAACCTCGTCGAGCAGCGCCATCCGACCCGCTTCGAACTCGACGAGGTGGCGACCGACCGCGAGGTCTACCTCATGAACGCGTCGGGGCACGGCGGCGTCGTGAACTCGTACACGCTCGAGATCAACGGCGTCGACCGCGACACCCCGAACCCCGACGGCGGCGAGTTCTTCCGCGACGCCGACGGCGAGCTCACGGGCGAGTTGTCGGATGCCGCGTGCAACATCCTCACCGGGGTGCACGGCGTCAAGGTCGGCCACCACGGGCCGAACTTCCACCTCGCCGACGAGCCCGACGAGCACCTGCGGCAGCTGGATGTCGCGACCCGGCGCTTCCTCGCCGGCGGGGTCACGACCATCGGCGATGCGCAGGTGTCCCGGCGCGAGTTCGACATGTACCTGCGGCTCGCCGAAGCCGGGCGGCTCGAGCTGCGCGTCTCGATGTACCTGCTCTCGCACCTGCTCGACGACGCGCTCGACATGGGGCTCGTCGGCCAGTTCGGCAACGCCCACCTGAGCTTCGCGGGCATCAAGCTCTACGCCGACGGCACCCTGGGTGGCTGGACCGCGTACTTCCCGGACGGCTACGTCGGCGATCCGTGTCGGACGGGGCAGCTGTACCACGAGCCGGCCGCGTACGCCGAGCTGATCCGCAAGGCGCACGTCGCCGGCCTGCAGACCGCGACGCACGCCCAGTCGCCGACCGCGATCGAGATGGTCGTCTCGGCGATCGAGGCCGCGCTGGCCGAGCGGCCCGACGACGACGCGCGGCATCGCATCGAGCACTGCGGGCTGCCGACCCCGGAGCAGATCGAGCGGATGGCGACGGCCGGCATCCGACCGGTGAACCAGCCGCAGCACTACTACAACTGGGGCGAGGGCGTCGAGGATGCCATCGGTACCCCGGGCGAGCGGTTCAACCCGCTCGGGGAGTTCGCCGCGGCGGGCGTGCCGATCACCATCTCGTCGGACGCGCCGGTCGCCGACCCGATCCCGCTCGAGGCGATCCAGACCGCGGTCACCCGGGTCACGCGCCGGGGGCATCAGCTCGGATCCGACGACCTGCGGATCTCGGCGCAGGCGGCGCTGCGCGCGCATACCTATGAGGGTGCGGTGTCGCTCGGCCGCGAGGACGACCTCGGTTCGCTCGAGGTCGGCAAGTACGCGGACTTCGCCGTGCTCGCCGACGACCCGCTCGCCGTCGAGCCCGAGCGGATCGCCGGGATCAGCGTGCTCGAGACCTGGGTCGGCGGGGAGCCGCGCCACCGCGCGGCCTGACGAAGGGGATGATCATGACGATGACGCAGACGCCGGTCGACCTCGCCGCCCCCTATGCCGACACCGCCGGCCGGGCCGTGCTCGAGACCATCCGCGCCTACGGGGTGACGACGATCTTCGGCATCCCGGGCACCCACAACCTCGAGCTGTACCGTCCGCTCGCCGACCTCGGCATCCGCGCGGTGACCAGCCGGCATGAACAGGGAGCCGGTTACGGCGCCGACGGCTGGGCGCAGCAGACGGGGCTGCCGGGCGTCGTCATCACGACGTCGGGGCCCGGACTGCAGAACGCGATGAGCGCCATCGGCACCGCGTTCTGCGAATCGCGTCCCCTGATCGTGCTCTCGCCGGGCGTCGCGCTCGGCGAGGAGTTCCGCGACGTCGGGACGCTGCACGAGACGAAGGACGCCTCCGCCATGGTCGCGGCCATCGCGGAGTGGTCGCGTCGGGTGACGTCGGCCGCCGAGGCCGTCGACGCGGTCCACGACGCATTCGAGCTGTTCCGCACCGGCCGGCCGCGCCCCGTGCACATCGAGATCCCGCTCGACGTGCTGGAGTCGCCGGCCGAGGTGCCGGCGGCAGCACGGATGGCACGTCCCGCGCCGCCGTCGGACCGCGGCGAGGCGGGGCTGATTCGGGAGGCTGCCGAGCTGCTCGCCTCCGCGGCGTCCCCGGTGATCATCGCCGGTGGTGGCGCGACCCGCGCGACCGCCGAGGTCACCGCGCTTGCCGAACGGCTCGGCGCGCCGGTCCTGACCACGCTCAACGGCAAGGGAACCGTCGATGAGCGCCATCCGCTGTCGCTGGGGTCGAACCTGCGGCTCGCGGCGGCTCGCGCCGTCGCTGAGTCCGCCGACGTGGTCCTCGTGCTCGGTTCGAAGCTCGGGGAAGCCGAGTTGTGGGCGCCGTCGCTTCGAGCCGGCGGCCGGGTCATCCGGATCGACCGCTCGGTGGCGCAACTCGACAAGAACCTGGAGGCGACCGTCGGGATCGTGGGTGACTGCGCTGCCGTGACCGCCGATCTCGTCGCCGCGCTGCCGGTCTCGGAGCGGCCGTCGCCGGACCTCTCGACGGCCCGTCGGGCGATCGCGGACGAGATCCGCTCGACCGCGCCCGACACCGTCGCACTCGCCGAGCAGATCGCGGAGGCCCTGCCCGACGACGTCATCGTGGCCGGCGACTCGTCGCAGATCATCTACCTGGCGCTGGCGAACGTGCTCGAATGCTCGAGCCCGCATTCGCTGCTCTACACGCCGACGTACGCGACGCTCGGCTACGGACTTCCGGCGGCGATCGGAGCGAAGGTCGCGCAGCCCGATCGGCCCGTGGTGGCCGTGCTCGGCGACGGAGCGCTGATGTTCGCCATCAACGAGCTCGCCACCGCCGTGGAGCAGCGCCTGGACGTGACGATCGTCTGCGTCGACAACGGCGGGTACGCCGAGATCCGGCAGAACGAGGTGGACCGCGGCATCCGGCCGATCGGGGTCGAGCTGGTGCAGCCCGACTGGGCGGCGCTCGCCGACGCCTTCGGTGCCACGGGCCGACCGGTTTCCGACCGTGCAGAGCTCGGCAGCGCCATCCGCTCGGCCATCGCGGACGGGGGAGTGCAGCTGGTGCACGTCCGCCAGTAGGCGGCGGCGCGCACCACCTCGAGCGGTCCAGCCCGCGCTAGCGCCAGCCGAGCGCCGGCGCGACGTGCGTCAGGATCGATTCGAGCACGTGCGCGTTGTAGTCGACGCCCAGCTGGTTCGGCACGGTGAGCAGGAGGGTGTCGGCGGCGGCGATCGCCTCGTCTTCGCGCAACTGCTCGATGAGGACGTCCGGTTCGGCGGCGTAGCTGCGGCCGAAGACGGCGCGGTAGTCGTCGATCACGCCGAACTGGTCGGAGCGGTCGCCACCACCGATGAAGTACTTCCGGTCCAGGTCGTTCGTGATCGCGAAGATCGACCGGCTCACCGAGACGCGCGGTTCGCGCTCGTGCCCCGCCTCGGCCCAGGCGGCCCGGAACGCCTCGATCTGCTTGCGCTGCTGCACGTGGAAGGGCTCGCCCGACTCGTCCTCCTTGAGCGTCGAGCTCATGAGGTTCATGCCCTGCTCGGCCGCCCACACGGCGGTCGAGTCCGAACCGGCACCCCACCAGATGCGGTCGCGCAGGCCCGGCGATTGCGGCTGGATGCCGAGCGGCCCCGGGTGCGGGTGCGGGAACATGGGGCGCGGGTTCGGCTCGGCGAACCGCGCCCCGTCGATGACCTGCAGGAACACCAGCGTGTTGTCGCGGGCGACATCCGCCATCGTCCTGCCCTCGGGCGCCTCGTAGCCGAAGTAGCGGTAGCCGTCGATCACCTGCTCGGGTGACCCGCGCGAGACGCCGAGCTGCAGGCGCCCGCCCGCGATGAGGTCGGCGGCACCGGCATCCTCGGCCATGTACAGCGGGTTCTCGTAGCGCATGTCGATCACGCCCGTGCCGAGCTCGATGCGACTCGTCTTGGCGCCCGCCGCTGCGAGGAGCGGGAACGGGCTGGCGAGCTGGTTCGCGTAGTGATGCACCCGGAAGTAGGCGCCGTCGGCACCGACCTCCTCGGCTGCGACCGCCAGGTCGATCGACTGCAGCAGCACGTCCGACGCCGATCGCGTCTGCGAGCCGGGCGAGTTCGACCAGTGGCCGAACGAGAGGAAACCGATGCGCTTCATACAGGGTTCCAAGCCGGGCGCGGCGGGGCATTCCGGCACCTATCAGCCACCTCGGCCGGGTGCGTTCACCGCACCACGCTCCGACGGCGCGACGAGGCGGCGAAGATCCCGCGCCACCAAGACGGCGAACACCGCCCACGGCACGAGCGACAACAGCGCGAACACGACGCCGGCCATGCCGAAGTTCGAGGGCACGGCCATGAGTGCGGCGGCGATGAGGCCGAAGATCGCGGTCGATCGTCGGAACACGGGCGTCCGGAACATCAGGATGGCGAATATGAGGAGCGTCGCCAAGTTGAAGAAGTAGTAGACGTCGAACGCGGTGCCCGTCCAGGTCGCGAGCATCCCGTCCCCGACCGCGATGAGCGCGACGCGCTCGGCATCGCTCGCCTGGCCGTAGGCGGTGGCCAGGCTGAGCATCTCGACCGGACGTGGAGAGGCCATGTAGGCGGCCATTCCGAGCACGCCGAACGCGAGGGCGATGACCACGGCGGAACGGCTGACCCGCCAGAGTGCGACTGCGAGCGCCAGGTACAGCAGGAACGCCAACAGGTTGCTCAGGATGTAGAGGCCGTCCAGCGCGACGACCCCGAGCACGGGGTTGTCGAGGAGCAATTCGAAGAAGCCGCGGCTGTCACGCGGCGGCGGCCAAGCGAGGAAGATGCCGACCTGCACCACGATGAACGCGACGCTCGCGAGGGCCGCCCACATACCTGTGACGATGAGTCCGCGCCACTCATGGGCGTCCTCGCGAACTCGCTCCCTGTCTGAGGCGCTCATCCGTTCCCCCCGTGAGCTGGTCCTCCTGGCCCATTCCAGTCTGCAACGGATGCCTCGTCGCGGCGCCGGGACGAAGGGCCCGAGGTGCCGACAGGCCGAGTCGTACGTTGGCCTCCATCGAGGCCGGTCCGCGGTCGATCCGGAAGGGGAATGGACATGTCGATGGACAACCTGATGCTCTACATCGCGACGTACTCGGACGCCGCCTCCGCGGCGGAGGACTACCGGCAGCTCCAGGCCATGAAGGAGGAGGACCTCGAACTGGTCTCCTCGGTGGTCATCCATCGCGATGCCGACGGGAAGATCAGCGTGGACGAGCATGGAACCGGTCAGGTGCCGAAGGGCGCGCTCATCGGCGGCGCCGCCGGCCTCGTCGTGGGGCTGTTCGCTCCGCCATTGCTCGCCGCGACCGCGGTCGGCGCCGGCATCGGCGCGGTCGCGGGCAAGATCGCGGAACGCCACGAGGAGAAGAAGATCGGCGTCGACCTCGAGGAGGCGCTGCCGCCGGACTCCTCGGCGATCCTCGCGATCATCGACGACCGCTACCTCGACCGGGTCGATGCCGCGCTCGACACGTCGATCCGCAAGGTGCAGAAGGCCATCGACCGTGACGACTTCGAGGCGCTGCAGAAGGCCATCGACGAGGGCGGGGACCGGATCGCGAAGGCGGTCGAGTCCTAGGCGAACGCCGGCCTCCGGGGCTTCGAGCGGCGGTGGCCTCCGCCTCGCGAGCGCGCTCGCCCTGTCGACGAAACCGACTCGGTCGGCGTCAGGTCAGTTGATGATCTCGCCCCGCTCGGCGTTGATCGCGGCGATCCGGTCCCGCCACGCCTGCAGTTGCTCTGGGGTCAGCCGCACCCAGTCCTCGACCTCGCCCACGACCCTCAGTGGCGCGGTGCTGCGGTAGGAGCGGGTGGGGTTGCCGGGGAACTTCTTGTCGGTCACGTTCGGGTCGTCTTCGAACGGCCCGGTCGGCTCGACGAGGTAGACGCGCGGCGGGGCGTCTCCGGCCGCGAGTTCCGCCGCGAGGCCGGCGCCGTCGCGCGTGGCGGTGAAGTAGATGTGGTTCATCACGATCTCGGGCCGGTAGTTCGACTGGAACCCTGGCGTGAGCAGGTCACCGACCTGCAGGTCGGCCTTCGTGCCGTGGTAGAACGGCCCGTCATCCACTGGCTGGGTCACGGCGACAGCCTAGGCCGCGGCTCACGCTCACGCACCGGTGTGGCCGATGAGTCGCCGAGGGCATACTGCTGCACGGACTCGCCCTACCGAACCACGACGGATGCCACGTGAAGCTCCGTCCCGTCGCGCCCGCCGTCGCGCTGCTCGCCCTCCTCGCCCTCGCCGGGTGCGCGCCCCAGTACGAGCCGGTCGAACCGTTGCCGTCGATCGGGGAGGCGACGCCGGAGCCGTCGGCTGACGCAGTCGAGGAGATCCACTCGGGCGCGGACCCGCCCCACCGACGACGGACTCGAGGAGTAGGAGCCCTCTCGCGGTGCTGGTGCGCGCCGCGCCTTGATGTGAGGCTGATCCCGTGCAGACACGTGCTCTCTTCGCCATCGCCGTCGGAACCGTATGCCTCCTGTTGGGGTTGGTGCTCTTCTACATGACCGCCGGTTTCCAGGAAGTGTCGATGCTCTCGGGACACAACCTCGTCGTCGACGGACAATTGGTGGACTACGTCGCACCGTGGCCGATGTACGTCATCCCCTCACTGCTCACCGTCGCCGGCGGTGCGCTCGTGCTCACGCCGCTGATCAGGGCGGACATCGAGCGGGTTCCGGCCGGCTGACCTACTCGAGCAGCTTGCCCGCGACCGACACCTCGCGGTCCATGAGCGCCGCGATCTCCGCGGGGATCGACGGGATCTCCTCGCGGGTCACGCCGGTCGTGGGCGACCAGACGAGGTTGACCTGCAGCGCGGCATCCGTCTCGGGGAAGTCGCTGCGGTTGTGGCATCCCCGGGTCTCGCGTCGTTCGAGGGCGGCCTCGAGGGTCGCGCGGGCGGCGAGCGCGGCCGACTTGAGGTCGAACGCGTGGGCGAGGTCCTGATAGCCGGCGAGGTCGGGGTGTACGCCGATGTTCCGCATGCGGTCCTCGATCGCGTCGAGCTCCGCGAGGCCGGTGAGCAGACCCTGCTCGTCGCGCACGACGCCGGCGTGCTCGGTCATGGTGTTCCGGATGGCGCGCTGCAGGGCGCGCACGTTCTCCGCGCCATCCGCGGCGAGCAGGTCGTCGATCTCGGCGCGGGCCGCGGCGACCGCGGCCGCCGAGCGGCGCTGCGCGGCGAGCCCGCGCGAGTACTCGGCCGCGGCCTGGCCCACGATGCGGCCGAACACGAGCAGCTCGATGAGGGAGTTGCCGCCCAGCCGGTTCGCGCCGTGCAGTCCCGAGGAGGCCTCGCCGATCGCGTACAGCCCCGGCACGTCGGTGCCGTGGTCGTCGGGGCGCACCCACACGCCGCCCATCGAGTAGTGCGCGGTGGGCGCGATCTCGATCGGCTCCTTCGTGATGTCGCGCATCTGCAGCTCGAGCATGGTCTGGTACACGCGGGGGAGGCGCTGCATGATCGTCTCGCGCGGCAGGTGCGAGACATCCAGCCAGACACCGCCATTGGGGGTGCCGCGACCCTCCTTGATCTCGGTGTAGGCCGCGAGGGCGACGCGGTCGCGCGTCGAGAGCTCCATGCGCTCGGGGTCGTACTTCGACATGAAGCGCTCGCCGAGTCCGTTGGTGAGGATGCCGCCCTCGCCGCGCGCCGCCTCGCTGATGAGGGTGCCGGCCGCGTTCTCGGGCTCGAGGATTCCCGACGGGTGGAACTGCACCAGCTCGGGGTCGCGCACCCGGCCGCCCGCCTCGACGGCGAGGCGCCACGAGTCGCCCGTGTTCTCGTCGCGGCGCGACGACGTGCGACGCCAGATCCGGTTGTGGCCGCCGGCCGCGAGGATGACCGCGTCGGCGTGGATGAGGTAGCGCGTGCCGTCCTCGAGGTCGAAGCCGTAGGCGCCGAACACCGCGCCGTCGTCGTTCACGAGGATGCGCGTCACGTAGACGGTGTCCAGGATCGGCACTCCGAGCTGTGCGGCCCGGTTGACGAGCGTGCGCTGGATCTCGAGGCCTGTGTAGTCGCCCGCGAACGCCGTGCGGCGGTACGTGTGCGCGCCGAAGAAGCGCTGCGAGATGCGACCGTCCTCCTCGCGGGCGAACGGCATGCCGTAGCGCTCGAGGTCCTGGATGCCGCGGCCCGCGTTCTTCGTGACGATCTCGACGGTGTGCGGGTTAGCGAGGAGGTAGCTCTCCTTCAGCGTGTCGGCCGCGTGCTGCTGCCAGCTGTCGTCGGGGTCCATGGTCGCGAGGGCGGCGTTGATGCCGCCCGCGGCGAGGGCGGTGTGCGCGTCGGACTTCGCGCGCTTGCCGAGGGCGAGCACGTCGACGCCCGCCTCGGCGAGCTCGATCGCGGCGCGCAGGCCGGAGCCGCCCGTGCCGATCACGAGGACGGTCGTGGAGATCTGGCGCTCTGCAGTGGTCATGCGTTCCACGGTAGGGACGGGCCTCGAATGCGTCCAATGCATCTTGTGCGTCGAAACCATGCGCGTACGCTATCGTCATGAACCTCGAGCAGCTCCGGTCGTTCGTCGAGGTCGCGCGGTTCGGCAACTTCACGCGCGCGGCCGAAGAGCTCTACCTCGCCCAGCCGTCACTGAGTCGGCAGATCGCCGCGCTCGAGCAGAGCCTCGGCGCCGAGCTGTTCCAGCGTGCCCGCGGCGGCTCGACGCTGACCGTCGCGGGCGAGGCGCTGCTGCCGCTCGCGCGCCGCATGCTCGCCGACGCCGAGTCGGTGCGGCGGGAGCTCGCCGAACTCGCGGGCCTCGAGCGCGGCCGAGTGCGGCTCGGCGCGACGCCGACGCTCTGCATCAGCCTCGTCGCCGAGGTGCTCAGCGCGTTCCACGCCGAGCACCCGGGCATCGAGCTGCACCTGTCCGAGCAGGGGTCGCGGGGGTTGCTCGACGAGCTCGGCAGCGGCGAACTCGACCTCGCGCTCATCGTCACCTCGGATGCCACGACCGCCGAGCGCTTCACCGTGACGCCGCTGCTCGTCGAAGAGCTCGTCGTCGTGTCATCCGCCGCCGCCGCGCCCGTGACGGACGACCCCAGCATCTCGCTCGCCGAGGTCGCGCGCCTGCCGCAGATCGTCTTCAGCTCGACCTACGACCTGCGGTCGACGACGGATGCCGCGTTCCGCGCCGCCGGGCTCACCCCCGAGGTCGTGCTCGAGGGCGCGGAGATGGACGCCGTGCTGCGCTTCGCCGAGCGCGGCCTCGGGGTGGCGATCGTGCCCGCGATGGTGCTTATCGACCGGCCCGGACTGCGTGCCGTGCGACTCGAGGCGTCCACGCTCGAGCGCACGATCAGCCTGGCCAGGCCAGCGGATGTCGCGCCGACCGCCGCGGTCGACGTCATGCAGCGCACCATCGCGGAGACGGCGACGGCGTTCGCGGGGCGGGCGGGGGAGACGATGCGGGTCGCGGGCGGCGGTTGAGGCGGGACTGCTACGACCGGGAGGCGGCCCGCTCAGCCGGGGCGGCTGCGGCCGCGACGCTGGTCGCGGCGTCCGGCGCCCCCTACTCTCGGACCATGACGACATCGCGTCCGTCGCCGGGGGTCGGCGTCGAGGGGGTCCGCCGATGAGCTTCACGCTGCCCCGCCGCGGCGTCGTGCTGGGCGTGGCCTCGCTCGTGCTGAAAGAGGGGGCGACCATCGAGGGCGCCCTGGAGGTCGTGCGCGCCGCGGTCGACGCCGGCGTGGTCGCGATCGACACCGCGCGGGCGTACGCGACGGTCGACGACGACGCCGCGGGCGAGCGGATCGCCCAGGTCGCGCGCGAGCAGTCGCCGAGCCTCCCGATCATCACCAAGGCCGGTCACTTCCGGCTGGGCAGGGCCGCCTGGGACTCCGACGGCAGCGCCGAACGCGTGCGCGCCGACGCCCTGCGCAGTCGTGAGGTGCTGGGCGCGCCGCCCTCGCTCCTGCTGCTGCATCGCGCCGACCGCGTGGAGGACCTCGAGGCGTCCGTCCGCGAGCTCGCGGCCCTGCGCGACGAGGGAGTCGTCGAGGCGATCGGCCTGTCGAACGCGTCCATCGAGCAGCTCGATCGCGCCCGCTCGATCACGACCCTCGACGCCGTGGAGAACCGCTTCGCCCTCGGGATCGACCGCGCGACCGAGTACCGCTACTGCGTCGACGCCGGCATCCCCTTCCTCGCGTACGCGCCGTTCGGCGGCCCCCGCGCGGACCCGCTCGCGACGCACGTGCCCCGCGTCGCCGCGATCGCCCGGAGCCGGGGCGTCTCGGTGCACCGATCCGCGCTCGCCGCGATGCTCGACGCCATGCCGGGCGCGTGGCCCGTCATCGGCTCGACCCGCGTCGAGTCGGTGCTCGACTCCATCGCCGCGGCCGAGCTCACGGTCGACGACGAGCTGCGCCGGGCGTTCGCCGACGACCTGCGATCGCGGGGCGTCGGGCTCGGCGC